>NC_010995.1:4062500-4362500 GCF_000019225.1 Cellvibrio japonicus Ueda107
GGAAACCGGCAATGAAGGTAATGACTGCTGCCCACTCCAGGCTGGGCCAAAACTCAAACTTACCCGCTTCATAAGCGTGTTGTATTACCGGAACCACGCCGTTGGTTTGCTCTGAAACCATAAACGAAATCCACAACAGTCCCAGCACAATGACCGTCATTTGTACCACTGTTGTCATCGCCACCGACCACATCCCACCCACCAGGGTATAAATCAGCACAATGCCGGCACCAATGACAATTCCCATCGCCATACTCAGCGCGCCTTCCGTCAACACATTAAACACCAGCCCTAACGCAGTAATCTGTGCAGATACCCACCCCAGGTAAGACAAGGCAATCGCGATGGACACGACAATTTCCACAGGTTTGCTGTAGCGCTCCCGGTAAAAGTCCCCCAGTGTCAGCAGGTTTTTACGATACAGCGGGCGGGCAAAGACGATGGCAAACAACATCAGACAAAACGATGCACCAAAAGGATCAGAGATCAGGCCACCGAGGTTTTCCTCCACAAAAGTACCTGGAACTCCCAGTACCGTTTCCGCACCAAACCAGGTGGCAAATACCATGGCAATCACTACCCACATAGGCAAGCTCCTGCCCGCGGTGACGTAGTCTTTGGCACTGTGAACCTTGGTAGCGGCGTAAACCCCAATAAGAATAGAAATGATCAGGTAGAGAGCGACAAAACTGACTAGCATGGTCGGTTCCTTTAAATGGAGGCCAAATTATTGTTGCGAGGACGCAAGTACAGACTCACCAGCGGGGTTACCCCCTGGAGATTTAACCTGGCCTTACGGCCCCCCGGTCTTTATTAAGTGTGAACTTGCCCAATGACACTGATATCCGGGAGTAAGGCCCGGGCTTTTTTGACCGCGCTAATATAATTGATGCGCGACAAAATGAAATCAAAAATCCACCCGTTCATCCTCATTAGCAGCCGCGCCATAGGTATTGCGCGGCTATCTTGTGAACCAGCGGGTATTTTTACAATGCAAATTCCTTGCCCAGTTGCCGTCAGTTCACCGGGGAAATCACCCTGGACATTGTTAACCATAAAAAAACCCGCATGACGCGGGTTTTCTTTAACGGATGGCACACCTGCCTATATAGGGCGGCCACCATAATCTGATGTCGGCTTTTTCGGGGGATCTGCAGTTACGTTAGCGGGAACTTCACTGATCTTGCCACCACGGGCCAGGAACTCGGCAATCTGCGACTCCAGTTCATCGCGAACCTTTTGCCGGGAAGCGATACTGAAATCCTCAATCACATCAGGCTCGGCAGCCTTACTTCCACCGCCAGAACCGGCATAGCTGGCCTCATCGCTATCGAGAGATTCATCATCGTCCTCATCGGCATCGACGTCCCCCTCTGCACCGGTATCTTCTAATTCTTCGTCGTTAATGGGGTCTTCATCAGTCATAAAATCACCTGAAAACAGATTCGTGATAGCGTGGAATTCTTATACTGCTGTCCTGATAATTAGCCCTGGCACATATTTCCCGAGCACGGCTAATTTATAGCGCAGACTTTTCCAGACGTCATGAGCGGAAAAGAAAAATTTTTAGGCTTTTTTTGCCTGATCAACGCCCGGCGCGGCGGATTTTAGTTATTAACCCAAAACAAGTCTAGCGGTGTCATATCCTCCCTGAAAAAGGGCCCGCACGCTATTCAGCCCACGACAAAATGACAGGAAAAAAGAGCCGGAAGAGAGGGCTAAAGTGTTATGGCAACGGCTGAGATTGTTCAAAAAAACAGCACAGCAACAAAACAGAAACGCCACCCGAAGGTGGCGTTTTTATGGGAGGCAACCAGCTCAATACTTAAACAGCGTCTGAGCCTGTCTCACCTGTACGGATGCGGATAATTTCATCAAGCGGGGAGATAAATATTTTTCCATCGCCGATCTTGCCGGTTTGAGCCGCCTTGGTGATGGCTTCAACCGCTTGCTCGACCATGGAATCATCGACCGCCAACTCAATTTTTACCTTGGGCAGAAAATCCACAACATACTCTGCACCGCGATAGAGTTCTGTGTGGCCCTTCTGACGGCCAAAGCCTTTGACTTCAGTCACAGTCATACCTTGCACGCCCACATCGGACAGCGCCGTACGCACGTCGTCAAGCTTGAAAGGTTTTACGACAGCAGTTATCAGTTTCATTATAAAAATTCCTTTGCTGGAGTTTTGCGAATGCTGATACCGGAACTGCAGGGTGTTGAATTAGCCCGCGTCCAGCGTCTTTGCACTAAAGATACACCCAAGCTTCACAGATCAACAACAATTTTTAACGACCGGGCTTGTGCACCATACCCCACCCGGAGGTAAGGCATGGTGTAAGGCCATTATTTGCTGCGGGTAAACTCGGGGTAGGCTTCCATACCGCACTCGGACAGATCCACACCTTCGAACTCTTCTTCTTCGGAGACACGGATACCGAATACCAGCTTGATGATGAACCATACGAGCAAGCTAACACCGAATACCCAGACAAAGATGGTCAGGGCACCAACGATCTGGCCAACAAAGCTGGCATCACTGTTGGTGAAGGGCACGGCCAACAACCCCAGGATACCGGCACTACCGTGCACGGAGATAGCACCAACCGGGTCGTCAATTTTCAGCTTATCCAAACCCAGGATAGAGAAGACAACCAACACACCTCCGAGGGCTCCAATGATAGTAGCACCCAAAGCGCTTGGAGTATCAGGACCAGCAGTAATCGCCACCAGACCAGCCAGGGCACCGTTCAGAGCCATGGTTAAGTCCGCTTTACCGAACAGCAAGCGAGCAACAATCAGAGCAGCAACCAAACCACCTGCAGCAGCGGTGTTGGTGTTCAGGAATACCATAGCAACAGCATTTGCATTGTCGATATCACCCAGCTTTAAGACAGAGCCGCCGTTAAAGCCGAACCAGCCCATCCACAGAATAAACATACCGAGGGTAGCCAGTGGCAAGTTGGCGCCAGTGATCGCGTTAATTTCACCGTTGGGACCATATTTGCCTTTACGTGCACCAAGTAACAGAACACCAGCAAGAGCAGCAGAGGCACCCGCCAGGTGCACAATACCTGAACCCGCGAAGTCAGAGAAACCGAGATCGCCCAGGTTGAACAGGCCAAATACATCGTTGCCGCCCCACGTCCATGAACCTTCCATCGGATAGATAAAACCGGTCATGACTACAGTAAACAGCAGGAACGGCCAGAGTTTCATACGCTCGGCAACAGCACCGGAGGTGATCGATACTGCAGTAGCAACGAATACCACCTGGAAGAAGAAGTCAGCGGCAGTGGAATAAATAGAGCCACCCGTGAAACCATCTTCACGCTCGGCGTACTCACCCAATACTTTGGATGCATCGACATCGCCAATGCCTGACAGGAAGATTTCACCACCGTACATGATGGCGTAACCACACACGAGATACATGATGCAGGCAATAGCAAACATACCGACGTTTTTAGCCAAAATTTCAGTGGTGTTTTTAGCGCGTACCAAACCGGATTCCAGCATGGCAAAACCCGCTGCCATCCACATCACCAGGGCACCACATACTAAAAAGTAGAAGGTGTCCATCGCATATTGAAGATGATAAAGATTCTCTTCCATTGGTTGTTCCCCGTAGAGTTATTAAAGTGAATTACAGCGCTTGGTCGCCGGTTTCGCCGGTGCGAATACGCACCACCTGCTCCAAACTGGACACGAAGATCTTGCCGTCGCCAATTTTGTTGCTATTGGCTGCTTTACTGATGGCCTCTACCACACGATCGGCTTCGGTATCGGCTACAGCGATCTCCACTTTGGTTTTCGGCAAAAAATCCACCACGTACTCTGCCCCACGGTAGAGTTCGGAGTGGCCCTTCTGACGACCAAAACCTTTGACTTCTGTTACGGTCATGCCATGCACGCCTATGTCGGAGAGGGCTTCGCGCACCACATCCAGCTTGAACGGCTTGATGATTGCAGTTACCAGTTTCATTTGACCTGCTCCTAAAAAAATCCCCGCACCCTGGGGTGCGGGAAACACCGGAAATACTGTCTAGACCGGAGCTACATGCACAAAACTTGCGCTCCAACTGACACTTCGTACTCGCATAGAATTTTGCATAGAGCAGGCCAACTTCGAAAAAACATTAGTTATCAACAATTTAGATGCCAAAGTGCAGATACTGCCCCAAAAACATGGAGGCGCGGGAAGAAGAGCGCACCAAAATGAAGCAAACTCAATTGTGCGCAGCACCAAAAATGATCAACGGCATACAAAGTTGCCGTTACTGGGATTTATTCACAAACGCGATAATAAAAAGAGGCGAGCAACAACTGGGACCGAGGTGATCCCAAACTCGCAAATAGGTAGACTATCGACTCGTGTTCCTGGAGCCATAACATGATTGCCAATCTCGCCCAACAATTGTTTCAACAACTGCAAGCGCATCTTCCGAACGATGTGGGTTCACTGCCCAAACGCGAATTGCATATCGCCCTCCAATCGGCCCTGGCCAAATTGGATTTGGTAACCCGCGAGGAATTTGATGCGCAGGCAGCAGTGCTCCAGCGCACCCGCCAAAAATTGGAATTACTGGAGGCGCAGTTGGCAACACTGCAACAGGAAAACACCTGACATAACGCCATCACTTGGCGGAGTTACTCAAGTACCTTATAGTTCAGGGCCAGCCGCCGGCTCGAACACGGAAGTCGTGTGAAACGCAAAACCCATTGATTTTCAATCTATTGCAAGGAATGCCCATGTCGCTCGCTATTATCTTTTCCCGCGCCAAACTCGGGATCAATGCCCCGCAGGTTACCGTAGAAGTCCACCTTTCCAATGGTTTGCCAGGCTTGTCCATCGTCGGCCTGCCGGAAACCGCCGTCAAAGAGAGCAAGGACCGTGTGCGCAGCGCCATTCTTAACAGCCACCTGGAATTCCCGGCGCGCCGCATTACTGTCAACCTGGCCCCTGCCGATTTACCCAAAGACGGCGGACGCTTCGACTTGCCCATCGCCCTGGGCATATTGGCAGCCTCAGGGCAAATACCGCGTGAGCCCCTGGCCAATTATGAATTTCTCGGGGAGCTGGCACTGTCCGGTGAATTGCGCTCGCTCAATGCAGCACTGCCTGCTGCACTCGCCTGTGGTGATGCCAAGCGTGACTTGATAATTAGCACGGCCAATGCGCAGGAAGCGGCCTTGAGCAGCATCACGCGCGTCTTTGGTGCAGAAAATCTCCTGCAGGTATGTGCCCACTTACATGGGCGCGAGCATTTATTCCAGGCGACACCACCCGCTAGTCCGGAGCGCCTGGCTCCCAAACTGGATATCCGCGATGTAAAAGGCCAGTGGCAGGCCAAGCGGGCCCTCGAAATCGCGGCCAGCGGCGGCCACAATCTGTTGCTCTACGGCCCACCGGGGACAGGGAAAACCATGCTGGCCAGCCGCTTGCCCGGCATACTGCCCAGTCTGAGCGAACGCGAGATGCTGGATGTTGCCGCTATTTATTCGGTTGCTGCACAACAGCCGGATCACAACATGCACCTTCGTCCTTTTCGCGCCCCGCATCACACAGCGTCCGCGATTGCCCTGGTCGGGGGAGGCAGCTATCCACGGCCGGGAGAAATATCCCTGGCACACGGCGGTGTTTTATTCCTCGATGAATTGCCCGAATTTTCCCGCCATGTGCTGGAGGTGTTACGCGAGCCACTGGAAAGTGGCGAGGTGCGAATTTCGCGCGCCAGGGCGCAAGCATCCTATCCGGCGCGCTTTCAATTGGTCGCGGCGATGAACCCTTGCCCCTGTGGCTACCAGGGCAGTGACCAGCGCCCATGCCGCTGTAGTCCCGACCAGATACGCCGCTATCGCGACCGGATTTCCGGCCCCCTGTTGGATCGTATTGATATGCATGTCCTGGTCACGGCCTTGCGCCAGGGAGAAATGCACGCCCACGCCAGCGGTGATTCAAGTGCAGACATCCGCACCCGGGTCGAGCAAACCCGGTCGCGCCAACTGGCGCGCCAGGGCAAAACCAACAGCCAGCTCAGTGCGCCGGAGCTGGAACAGGTCTGCTACCTGAAAGAGACCGACCGGCAGTTACTGGATCAGGCCATCAACAAATTGGGGCTTTCCACCCGCGCCTACCACCGTGTACTCAAGCTGGCGCGCACCCTGGCGGATATGGCCGGGCGAGAGCAGTTGACTACCGGCGATATTACCGAGGCCCTGAGCTATCGGACATTGGACCGGGCACGCGCCTGAATCAACCGGGCAAGATCGCCTGGCCAGACTTAATGCCTTCTACCCAGTGTTGCAGCTGTACCAGCGTCCTGGGGCCGGAGAAGAATGACCCCTGCATCAGGTCGCAGCCCATGGATTGCAGCCAGTCGCGCTGTTCGCGGCTTTCCACCCCCTCAACCACCACCCATTTACCGAGGTTGTGGGCCAGGGTAATCATGGCTGCCACCAGGCGCTTGTCAGTGAGGCTGCGATTCAGCTCCGCAATAAAGCTGGCGTCAATTTTGACCGAGCTGATGGGCAGTCGCTGCAAATGGAGGAATGACGAGTTGCCCGCCCCAAAGCTGTCGAGCAGGAAGTCGATCCCGAAAAATGACAGGGGACGCATACACAGGGAAACCAGCTCGATGTTTTCCGCAAAGGCCGTTTCCGTCAATTCGAATTCGACATCCCCCGGTTGGATATCGTTGTCGGCAAAAATCCGCGCCACTTCACGCACCAGGTTGTCATCCCTGAATTGGCGCACCGATAACTTGATCGCCATCATCAAGCGTTCGCCCCAACGCGGCTGCAAGAGTTTGAGGTCATAACAGGCCTGGCGGATCACCCAGTACCCTAAGGAATTGATCAGGCCGGTTTCCTCCGCCGTAGCGATGAATTCGCTGGCATCCAGCAGCCCCTCACCCGGCTTGTTCCAGCGCAGTAATGCCTCCAATGCCACGACCTTGCCGCTGGCGACATCCACCCGCGGCATATAGTGAAGTTCAAATTGCTGTTTTTTCAGGGCGATACGCAGGTCGGATTCCAGGCGCAGGCGACGGCGCACATCCTGGTTCATTACCTCGGTAAAAAAGCGATAGCTGCTGCCCTCCTCCTGCTTGGCGCGATACATCGCCATATCGGCATGTTTGAGCAGGGTATCGGCATCGCGCCCGGCCTGCGGATACATCGCAATCCCGATGCTGGCACCGACCACCACCAAGTGCCCGTTAATATCTGCCGGTTGTGACAGGGTGCGGATTACCTTTTCCGCAATATGGGCAACATCCGTATGGTTCTCGATGTTTTGCAGCAGCAGGGTGAACTCGTCCCCCCCCATACGCGCTACCGAGTCGCTGCGGCGCAGGCAACTGCTGAGCCGCTCCGCACAAATGCGGATGATGGCATCACCCGCATCATGGCCAAAGTTGTCATTGACCTGCTTAAACCCATTGAGATCGATAAACATCAGGGTAAAACTGGTGCCGTCGCGCTCAGCCAGGTTGATCGCATGTTCCAGGCGGTCGCCAAACAGGATGCGGTTGGGGATGTCAGTCAGGGGGTCGTAATGGGCAAGGCGCGTCAAATGCTGCTCGGTGCGTTTGCGTTCTATGGCATAGCGCAGACAGCGCTCCAGCAGTTGGTGATCAATCTGCCCTTTGATCAGGTAGTCGGCTGCCCCTGCGCGAATTGCCTCGCGATCCACCTCGGTTTCCATCTCATCGGTCATGACCACAATAGGTGTTTCACACACCTGTACCCGCGCCGCATTGAGCAGGTCGCGCGCGTTGGCCTCGCCCCAGTAGTAATCGAGCAGGACAACATCGTATTGGTGGGAGAGGATTTTGGGCAAGGCAAGCCCCAGCCGATCACACCACTCCAATTGATAATGGGTGGCGCGAATCTGGGAGAGAAGGTTAGCGATAAACAGGTATTCACTCTGTTCACCATCAACCAGCAGGATATGGGTGGTTTGCTCCATGGATTTCTTTCCTACGGCGCAGTGACGGCACACAAGAGCCATCATGGTAGCAGCCGGTTTTGGCAAACAGAACTCTGCCAGATAGAACAAATAGCGGTTAAACGGAATAAAAATTTAGCCGCCAGTTATAGCCACACGCCGGAACAGATCGAATCAACGCCAAGCGCCGGGGGGATGTTAGAATGCCGTCCTTGTTTCAACCTGCGCCCGGACTGCTGTGACCCAACTCAACCCCCGTCAACGCGAAGCCGTACTCTATATTGATGGCCCCTGCCTGGTACTGGCGGGGGCCGGTAGTGGCAAGACCAGCGTAATCACGCGCAAGATTGCCTACCTGATTGAGCAGTGCGATATCCCCGCACGCCACATTGCGGCCCTGACCTTTACCAACAAGGCCGCGCGCGAGATGAAAGAGCGGGTCGGCAAGCTGGTCAAAGGCAGCGCAGCACGCGGGCTGACTGTCTCGACCTTCCACAACCTGGGGCTCAACATCATCCGTCGCGAGCACAAAACCCTGGGGTTCAAACCCGGCTTTTCCATCTTTGATGCCGAGGACGCCCGCGCCCTGCTCAAAGAGCTGATGCTCAAGGAAGGTGAACTGGATAACGATCACCTCGACCTGGTCCAGCACCAGATTTCCAACTGGAAAAATGATCTGGTACACCCCACCAAAGCCCTGAGCCTGGCGCAAAGCCCCGCCGAACAGACTATCGCGCTGATCTACCAGCGCTACAACCAAGCGCTTAAGGCCTACAATGCTGTCGATTTTGATGACCTGATCCTGATTCCCGTGGCACTGTTCCAGGAACATCCCGAGGTACTGCAGCGCTGGCAACGCAAAATCCGCTATCTGCTGGTGGATGAATACCAGGACACCAACTCCAGCCAATACCTTCTGGTGCAACTGCTGGTCGGCAATCGCGGCGGCCTCACGGTCGTGGGTGATGACGACCAGTCCATCTACGCCTGGCGCGGCGCCCGCCCGGAAAACATGTCCCTGCTCAAGCGCGACTATCCCAACCTGCGCCTGATCAAGCTTGAACAAAACTATCGCTCAACCAGTCGTATCCTGCGCGTTGCCAACCACCTGATCGCTAATAATCCCCACGAGTTTGATAAAGCCCTGTGGAGTGAAATGGGATTGGGGGAAGCGTTGCGCGTGATCCGTTGCGCCAATGAGGATGCCGAAGCCGAGCGGGTAGCCACTGAAATTCTCACCCAGCGGCTGCGCAAGCAGTACAAGTTTCGCGATTTTGCTGTGCTCTATCGCGGCAACCACCAGGCGCGGCTGCTGGAGCTTAAACTCCAGCAACACCAGATTCCCTACAAAATCAGCGGCGGCTCATCCTTTTTCGCCAAAACCGAGATTAAGGACCTGATGGCGTATCTGCGCCTGATCGTTAACCCGGATGATGACAATGCCTTCCTGCGCATCATCAATACCCCTCGCCGGCAGATTGGCACCAGCACCCTGGAAGCCCTGGGAACCTACGCCAGTGAGCGGCATATCAGTTTATTTGCCGCGCTTAATGAGATAGGTCTACAAAGTCGCATTCCCGAAAAAAACCTTGAGCGACTGCAGCGATTTGCGCACTGGTTCAAGGGCATTATCCAACAGGTGAGCGGTAGCGATCCGGTCGCCGCTATCCGCGAGATGATCAACGATATTGATTACGAAACCTGGTTGCACCAGAACTCGGCCAGCAGCAAGGCGGCGGAAAAACGGCTGGAGAATGTGTACTACCTGGTTGAATCCATCCAGAAAACCCTGGACCGCAGTGCCGATGACGACGAAGGGGATGACTCCCGTATCGAAGATGCCATCGCCAAGCTGGTATTGCGCGATTTACTGGAGCGCCAGGAAGAGGAGGATTTGTCAGACCAGGTGCAGTTGATGACCCTCCACGCTTCCAAGGGCCTGGAGTTTCCCCATGTTTTCATGGTGGGCATGGAAGAGGATTTGTTACCCCATCGCAACAGCATCGAAGATAACAATATAGAGGAAGAGCGACGCCTGACGTATGTAGGCATTACCCGCGCCCAACGCACCCTGACCCTGACCCTGGCGGGCAAGCGCAAACAGTTTGGCGAAATGAGCGAGACCACCCCCAGCCGCTTTCTCGATGAACTGCCGCCCGACGATGTGGAATGGGAGGGCTTTGGCGAGCAAAGTGCTGAACGCAACCAGGCCAAAGGTGAGGAAACCCTGAGCAACCTGCTCAATTTGTTTGATTAACGGCAACGTTTAACTAACGGCAATTAGGGCAGCGAACGAAAAAGGCGCCGAAGCGCCTTTCTGGAAAACGGCGGGACTTTCTCACCCGGCTTGTCCGGCCTTATTTGGCCGCCTCCACCATATAATCCACGGCGCTTTTGACTTCGTCATCAGAGCAGGCATTGCACAAGCCTTTGGCAGGCATGGCATTAAAACCATGGAGCGCATGGGTATAGAGGGTATCCATGCCCTTGGCGATACGCGGTGCCCAGTCTGCAGCCGATCCTGACTTGGGCGCGCCCATCACACCGGCACCGTGGCAGGTTGTACAAAAACCGGCATAAACGTCCTTACCAGACTTGGGACCGGAGACTACCGCAACCGGAGCGGCGGCACATTCATCACCCGACATACAGGTGCTGCCCACAGGCGCCAGGCGCGCCTTGATATCGGCGGCGGCATCATCCTGGCTACTGGCCAGGCCGGGAGCGGCCATCAAACCAGTTACCAACAGAACACGAAACATCTTCTTCATCAGGCTCACGGTATTTTTCCTCGTCATAGTGGCGTGCCACTCAAGCTTATCGCGCTTACCCCGGTGGGGGCTTCGGGCGGCGCATTATAGCGGCAAATAACCCTACTGGCGAAGGGCATATTCGCAGAGTTCCATCAGTACTTATCCAGGCCGGCATTTGCGTGCTCTGTAGGCACTGTTATCCTAGCGCAAGATAGGTATAACCAAACAGGGCACATCACACCATGGAATATAACAGCGTCAGTTTTGCGGCATACCTGAGCGCCGCCATCGTAGCCGGCCTCCTGACCCTCACCTACGCCTTCCAATTGCTGAAACGACAAAAAACCTGGATTTTCACCAGTGCAGCCCTTGTCCATACCCTTCACCTGGCAGCCCTGGCCCTGTCATTCTCATCCAATCCTCTCCCGGTATATCTGGTAGCCCTGGCCGAGTTTCTTCATTTTAATGTCTGGGTCTTCTGTATTGCCTTTACCATCAAGCGCGATGCCAATCGCAAACAGTTGCCTACCAGCCTTCAGCTACTGTTTACCAGCGGCATCCCTATTACCGCGCTGGGGATGGCGCTATTGCTGATTGCCGGACTGGATTATGGCTATCTCTATATCTGGTTCTCACTGGGCCTGGCGGTGATCAGCCTGGTCAGTGTTGAACAACTCTATCGCTACTCCGCCGAGAACGATCGCCAGATCAAGTTATTGTGTATGAACCTGGGGGCGATTTTTCTGTATGACATCTATCTCTTTACCCAAGCGCTGATTTTTGCCGGACTGGACCCACAACTGTGGCAATCGCGGGCAGCGGTTTCTATTGCCACCTGCCTGTTTATGGCCCTGGGTGGACTCTTATTGCTACAGCGCAATGAGCGGCCCGCCAATTTCAATCTCTCCCGTCCCATTGCCTTTTACACCACCTCCCTGGTCGCGGTAGGCATCCTGATTACGGTGCTCTCCCTCGGCGGCTATTACGTTCGCCTTTATGGCGGCAACTGGGGGACAGTGTTCTACACCCTATTGCTGGCGGGTGCTGTGCTGTCGATTACCACCGTGTTTATCTCCAGCCGCATCCGCATGCGTTTATCGGTGCTGATCAACAAACATTTATTTCGCTACAAGTATGACTACCGCAACGAATGGTTGCGCCTGATCAACTATCTGGCGCAACCGGCCGAGGCTGGCGAGGTTAACCAGCGTGCGTTCCAGGCTGTTGCCTCAGTGACGCGCGCGCCCAGTGGCGCCATCTGGTTAAAGAAGCAGGGGTTTTACGAGCCTGTATACCGGGCTAACCTGCCCAGCTTTGTCGAATTGCAGGAAGAGCCTGTCAATAGCCCCTTCTGCCAGGCATTTCTGGACTCCGAATGGGTATTTATTCCCGACAGCGGCGATAACGAAGCGCTTAGTCAACACAACGAATTATTACCCCAATGGGCACACAATATTCCCGACCTGTGGCTGCTGTTTCCGTTAATCGTGGGAGAGGAGTTGGTGGGCTTTATCGCCCTGACCAAACCACCCGGTGATGAGGCCCTGACCTGGGAGGACCTCGACCTGCTCAAAACCATGGGGCGCCAGATTGCCAGCTATCTCAAACGCCATCAGCAAGCGGAGCAACTGGCGGAAGGGAAACAGTTCGATACCTACAATAAACTGGTGGCCTTTATTATTCATGACCTCAACAACCTGATCGCACAACAGGCCCTGGTGGTGCGCAATGCTGAAAAACATAAAGGTAATCCCGCCTTTATTGAGGACGCCATTTCCACCATCAGCAACTCTGTGGATCGAATGAATAACTTGCTGAAGAAACTGCGCCGCGATGAATCCGACCTGGTAAAGCGCCTTTCCATTCTGGAGGTTGTGCAGCAGGCTATTAATGAGTGCCAACGCAATAGCCCAAAGCTCACCAGCGACCTGGAATTTACCAAACGCACGATCAATGCCGACCAGGTTCGACTTGTGATGACCATCACCAACTTCATTAAAAATGCCCAGGAAGCCACACCGGATAATGGTCGTGTTCATGTTACACTGCAGCACCAAAGCGACTGGGCCATCATCACCATCGAGGACTCTGGCTCAGGAATGGATTGGGATTTTATCCATAACCGCTTGTTTAAACCTTTCGAAACCACCAAATCCGGCAAAGGTATGGGCATAGGTGTCTACCTCTCGCGCGAGTACATCAGCGAATTGAGCGGCACGCTCAATGTTGTCAGTGCACCTGGCGAAGGCACCACAATTACAATTAGCCTGCCACTCAACAAGGACTCGATCAGCGCATGAGCAAGTCAACCAGCAAACCCAAATTACTGATTATCGAAGATGACCGCGGCCTGCAAAGCCAACTGCGATGGCACTTTGACCAGTACGAAACCATCTTTGCAGAAAACCGCCAGGATGCGATCAGCGCATTGCGCCTGCACGAAGCGCCAGTCGTTATTCAGGATCTAGGATTACCACCCGATGAAGATGGTGTCGATGAAGGCTTTAAATGTATTCAGGATATTTTGCGTATATCCCCCAATACCAAAATCATTGTGATGACGGGTAAAACCGACAAGGAAAATGCGCTGCGTGCAGTCGCTATGGGCGCCTACGATTTTTACCAAAAGCCGGTCGACCCCAATACACTTGACCTGATCGTGCAGCGCGCCTTCCATATTTTTGAATTGGAAGATAACAACCGTCGCCTGTCACAAATCCAGCAACAGCCACTTGAAGGCTTGATCACCAATGATCCGCAGCTTCTAAAAATCTGCCGCCAACTGGAGAAGATCGCCCCCACCACCGTGACCTGCACACTACTCGGGGAAAGCGGTACCGGCAAGGAGGTGATCGCGCGCGCGATCCACCAATTGAGCCCGCGCAAGAGCAAGCGTTTTGTAGCCATTAACTGCGCCGCCGTACCGGAAAACCTGATTGAAAGCGAACTGTTCGGCTATGAAAAAGGAGCCTTCACCGGAGCGAACAAAACGACACTCGGCAAGGTAGAAACCGCGCACGAAGGTACGTTGTTCCTCGATGAAATCGGCGATATGCCACTTAACCTGCAAGCCAAGCTGTTGCGCTTCCTGCAGGAGCGCGTTATTGAACGGGTGGGAGGGCGCACAGAAATTCCCGTGGATGTACGCGTCGTCTGTGCGACCAACAAAAATCTCGAATCCATGGTCCGGGCAGGCAGTTTCCGTGAAGATCTTTTCTATCGCATCTGCGAAATGACCATCAATATCCCCCCGCTGCGCAATCGCATGGGAGACAAGGTGCTGCTGGCCCGCCACTTCAAACTCAAGTTTGCCAAAGAACATGGCCAGCACGTCACGGGTTTCACACCCGATGCCATAGCCGCCATTGAAAGCTATGATTGGCCGGGCAATATTCGCGAAATGGAAAATAAAGTAAAGCGTGCCGTCATCATGGCAGATGGCAAGCACATCTCCCGTGAAGATATGGGGCTGGCAGAAGCCGGTGAGCTCTCCCTGAACCTGCGCCATGTGCGCCAGGAAGCTGAGCGAACCGCGATACTGCGCGCCCTCAGCATGACGGACAACAATATCTCCGCCGCCGCCAAATTGCTCGGTGTAACTCGCCCAACACTCTACGACTTGCTCAAAAAATTCGATATGAACCTGAGCACGGTCAACAACAATGACAGCGAACCCGAGACAATCAGCTAAGTGCTGTATTTAACCCAGGTAAAGCGCCAGCAAAAGCAGTAAGCGCGCCCCATTAAATGCCAACCAGTTATCAATAGCACTGTGGGGTGTCTCGCCAAACCAACAAATTCTGCACCCCGGCGCCCTTAAGCCATACACCTGAGCCCGCAACAACTGCTAGAAAGAAAACTCAAACGCCGAAAAGTAGCGGCAGAACATAGACACAGATCATAAGAAAAGGATTATTCGGACAGCAGTTGTATCCGAACTCAGGTACTGGCAATGCCCCGTTTTTTTACCCCTCACATCACACCTTACCGTGTACTTTTTATGTCATTGACGCTCAGCGCCTGTGGTGGGATTGACTATGAGGAAAAGAAGGCCACCGCTACCCCCCCAATACAAACCAGTACCAGCGAGTCCAGTGCAGAATTATCTGCCGTTTCTACCTTGTCCAGCAGCTCAAGCTCGCTCACCTTATTAGGGACAGGTACGATTAATCGTTCATCCAGTAGCTCAATCCCGGATGTCTGGAGCAGTAACTCCGTGAGCAGCCCGGCAAGTAGCTATGCCACCAGCCAGGTCGCCATCATCCAGCCCGGCGCACCTGTAAGTTCAGCTCCCCAAAGCTCATCAATACCAGGCAACACCAGCAGCCTGTCAAACCCGGTATCCAGTGCAAGCTCTGTCTTTTTTTATTCATCCTCTTCGGCCAACAGCAACGCAGCAAAAGAAGCCGTACCCTCATCACAAGCCAGCCTCTCCTCCACATCCAGTGATGCTGTTAACCCGCTCCTTTCCTGGATACCCCCAAATGCCCGCGAGAATGGTGAATACCTGGATGCCTATGAAATAGGTGGCTACGAAATACGCTACAAAAGCCCTGAAAATGATACCTATACATATATCCGCCTCCCATCCGACCAAACAGAATACCCGGTCGATACCCTGCCCCCAGGCACAGAGATAGACATTGCTACCTATGATATCCATGGTCTTTATAGCGAATTCATTAAGATCAAATAGATATAAAAATATAATAATCGATAACATTGTCAGAAAATTTAACACCTGAAAATCATTAACCTGGTGCTTTTTTGCACACTTTCTGCCATTTATTCGGCAAAACTGCCGCCGGATCAAGAGAGCCCGGCAATCCAGGACGTGGATTTCTTTTAATCGCTTAAAAGCGCAGTCGATATTTCTTACACCCCCCTTTCCAGTCCTCCCCAAAAAAACCACAACATATTGAAAAATAAAATATTTTTAACAGTGGCAAGACTATTGCTTAAAGCGAAAGTGCTCGTTTAACACTCACTCATTTCCAAACGGAAGGATGCGCTATGAAATCTTTATTTAAGACCTTGCTTGCAAGCAGCGCCCTGGCGGCAGCTACAGCAAGCGCAGCACCTGTAATTAGCATCAGCTTTGACCCCAATGCAGAAGCCGATTTCCTGGCCCTGCTCAACGGCCCGACAGTTGTTGAAAACTTCGACAGCCTTGGCGGCAGCCCAGTCTATGGCGTGGACGATCATCACTCCTGGGAAAGCAAAAGCGTCAGCTACGTCACCAATGTAGGTACCTTTACTCTGGTAGAAGCTGGACAGACTACGGATGGCAACGTTCACAATGATGAACTGATGATTGAAAGTGCCGATACCGGTGAAGATGGCCGTGAAATCCTCTCCAATTATGCTGGTGACCTGTGGCTCGACAGCAATGATGCCAAAAAAGTTGAATGGAGCCTGAGCGCACCACTGTCCGGTTATTTCAACGCTTTCGGTTTCTATCTTGCCGACCCATCCGATGTCAGCGCCAACCTGACACTGACGTTTGCCGATGGCAGCTCCAGCGTTAGCGCCACCACCTTTTACAAACTTCCCAATGCCAGCCTGGGTTATGTCACCGTTATCAGTGACAAAAACATCGTTGGCGCAACCCTGACCTTCCTCAATACCACCAAGAATGATGGCTGGGGTATTGATGATGTGACTGTTGGTAATGTGCCAGAGCCAGGTACCCTGTTGTTGATGGGCCTGGGCCTGTTGGGCTTGGGAGCTGCCCGCCGTCGTTTAGCTGCGTAAAACCAGCGCGCGATATAAAAAGCCGGCTACAAATGCCGGCTTTTTTATTGTTAGCCTTAAAGCTATTCGCTATAAAAAAAACAGTGCATCAGGTAAGATTCCAACATCTTTTCACGTGGACACCTGCATGGAAGACCCCCGACACTCACACGTCAATCCCTTCAAAATAACGGGAGCCCAGCTCATACCACTGGTATTGATCCTGTTGGTGGGCTTTGCTTTTTTTCCCAGTCTAACCCTGCTTTATGGACGCTGGACACAATGGGACGAAGGTATGTCCCACGGCTTGATGATTGTGGGCTTTTTTATTTTCTCGCTTATTAAAAGCAGCCCCTGGCCTATACACCCGCAATCCGGACTTATCACTTTTCTGAGCTGGATTTTACTCGCGCTTACCTCACTGCTCTGGTTTCTGGCCGATGTTGCCAATATTCACCTACTAGGCCAACTTGCCCTAATACCTGCATTTATTCTTGTCATCACTATCCGTTATGGCTGGCGTACTGCCTACGCACATAAATGGCTCTTGCTTCTCCCGATCTTTGCTATTCCAGTATGGGATCTACTTAACAACAGCCTGGTCAATCTCAGCAGCCTGGTTGTGGGCAAATGGGTACAGCTAATCAATATGCCTGCGGTAATAGATGGCAACAGTATCTTCATTCCCTTCGGCCATATTCTGATAGCAGATGGTTGCTCTGGAATTCGCTACTTTGTCATTTCACTGGCCCTGGGCTATATCGTCAGCTATCTCAATCACTACTCATGGCGCAACCTCTTGATAACCCTGGTGATTGCAGCCTTCCTTGGTTTACTCGCTAATTGGCTACGCATTTTTATCCTGGTGGTAGTCGGTTACGAAACACAGATGCAAAGCGCCTTAATGAGCGATCATGAATATTTTGGCTGGGCACTGTTTGCCCTGATTGGCTTTCCTGCCATCTATTTTGCCCCTGTCGTTAAAAAGCAAACAACTCACGAATATCTGCCCCCATCGACGACGCCCAGGCCGATACTGATGTTGTCCATTATTGCCGGGCTGGCCATAGGGCCATTATTGAATGCAATATTGAATGAACCTCCTGTTTATGCACCGCTTAAAGATTTGCTCTCCTCAAAAGCCAACCCGATTCCTGTAAGCCACATGCCATTGCTGCTGACACTCCCCACGCCTGCTCATAGTGAGCATGTCCGTATTGACGAAACCTACCTACAAATTGACCAATACCAGCGCGCTGCCAAGCAGGATAAGCTGGTCCCCTATATTGCTCGCCTTTACAACAACCAGGAGTGGACACTGGAAGAAAGGCAAACCATTAGCCTGGGAGCCATTCAAGCGCAATTACAGCAATACCGCCATAAAAGCTCAGGGCGATACGTACTACAATTGCAGTGGTTTGCCTTGGCCGGCACCACAACTGACAGCCTGGTAGTGGCTAAACTGCTACAAATTCCTGCGCAACTACGTCAGCAGAACCAATTCCAGATTTTCAGCCTACAAACCCGCTGTGTAACCAGTAACTGCGAAACAGAACGGACATCCCTGTTGTCTGTAGCCAACTCATTACAAGATCTTTTAATTCGGTAAGGTATTTTTTGTGGATATCATCTTTTGGATTAGTACTCTGCTGATTTTTTATATTTACATTGGCTACCCCCTCTTACTGCGTTACTTACCACGCAAACCGCTCGCCCTAGAAGATCTCTCGCAACCACTCCCCAGGGTCAGCGTTTTAATCCCTGCGTTTAACGAAGCCAAATGTATTGTCGACACTATCCATAACAAATTAAATCAGGATTATCCGGCAGAGCTGATAGAAATTATTGTCATCTCTGACGAATCGGAAGACGATACCGATAATCTGGTTAACACCATTGCAACACAGGACCCACGCGTACATCTGATTCGCCAAATGCCCCGCCAGGGAAAAACATCCGGATTGAACTTGGCAATACCCCAAGCACGTGGGGATATCATTGTATTTTCCGATGCAAACAGCCACTACCATCCCCAGGCACTGCGGGAATTGGTGAACTGCTTTAATGATCCTGAGGTTGGCTATGCCACCGGAAAAATGGTGTATGTCAATGCCGATGGCAGCTTGATTGGTGACGGATGTAGCGCTTACATGAAATATGAAAACCACATGCGCCGCCTGGAAACCCAGGTCGGTTCTATTGTTGGAGTAGACGGTGGAATAGATGCCATCCGCAAATCGCTCTACCAACCGATGAATGCTGATCAACTACCCGATTTTGTATTACCACTAAAAGTGGTCACCCAGGGAAAGCGCGTTATCTTTTGCGAGAGCGCCCTGCTTAACGAAGAAAGCCTGAGCAGTGCCCAATCTGAATTCCGCATGAGGGTACGTGTTTCCTTGCGTGCTTATTGGGCCATGTGGGATATGAAACACCTGTTCGATCCTTTTCGCTATGGTATTTTTACGCTGCAGCTTACCAGCCATAAATTACTGCGCTACCTGGCATTTATACCGCTATCTGCAGTCTTTATAAGCAACGGCTTTATCACCGGCCATGGTAGTTTTTATCAACTCACTTTTTTAATACAAATCCTTTTTTATGGTGCAGCTGCATTTGTCTCACTCAATGACGGCACTAAAAACCGCTGGCTGGGGTTAACCCATTACTTCTGCCTTATCAATATCGCCTCTACCATGGCATTCCTGAAATTTATCAAAGGTGAAAAAATTGTTTTATGGAAACCCAGGGTGGGCTAAGGAATCAGATGATGCTAAAAAAAATTGATCGCTTACTTGGCAGTCTGGCTTATAGGCTTTGGGATTGGAAAGAGGGATACGTCCGTCTGAATACATTCAACCAACTCAGACAGTGCGAACACTGGCCACCGCACCAGTTGCAACAATGGCAAGAGCAGCGGCTGACACAACTATTGCGCCATGCCCACAAAACCAGCGATTGGTACAAGCCTATCATTGAACGCGCATGCCTAAACCTGAACCAAACGATCACCTTGGCAGACTTACAAAATCTGCCCATCACCACAAAGCTGGATATTCGCGACAATACTGACAAATTCATCAGCTCTGATTATCAAAAAACATCTTTGGTAAAAGCTAAAACAGGTGGCTCAACAGGGGTATCCCTGAATTTATTTTTTGATCGACATTGCCAGAAACTACGCAATGGTGCCCAGCTCTATGCAGATGCGTTTAGTGGCTGGAAGCCCGGCGCACGTATCGCAGCAATATGGGGAAACCCCCCAACGCCCAGAACACTTAAACAGAAAATACGCGCCTTTCTATTGGATCGAATGATTTATCTAGACACCATGGATCTTAACCCCCAATCCATGGCAGCGTTTGTCACACGCTGGCGATCATTCCAGCCTGACATGATTTTTGGCCATGCTCACTCCATCTACTTATTCGCCAAATATCTCCATGAACAACAGATTATTGACCTTAACCCCCAGGGCATAGTGGCAACATCCATGATGCTGCTGGATCATGAGCGACAATTAATTGAGCAGACATTTGGCTGCAAAGTATCGAATCGCTATGGCTGCGAGGAAGTAGGCTTAATCGCCGTTGAATGTGAGCAGCATCAGGGCATGCATATCAATAGTCCCCATATCATCCTCGAATGTCTCAATGAGCAAGGCCAGCCCTGTGCTCCCGGCGAAACAGGAAAGCTGGTCATCACAGACTTAAATAATTGGGGCATGCCGCTCATTCGCTACCGTGTGGAAGATATGGGCGTTTTGACCCATCGAGTGTGCAGCTGTGGACGCACCACTCCACTCCTTGGGCGCCTGGAAGGGCGTGTTGCGGATTTTCTCAAAAAGCCGGATGGCGGACAGGTAGCCGGGGTATCGTTGGTTGAGCGAACACTGACCAAAATACCGGGCGTGGAACAAATGCAACTGGTTCAGGAAAACCTATATGAAATTATTATCCATCGGGTAAAAGGCGTTGAATATACAAGTCAGACGGATATATTGCTCATGGAAGAGTTTCGACAAGTATTTGATGACCGTATTAATTTGATTATCAGGGACGTAGAAAAGATTCCGCAGGAGAAATCCGGGAAATACAGGTTTTCGATATGCAAGATTTAATTAATTCTCGCAACATGCAAACACAACCATTAGTCAGTGTCGTCATTGCTACCTATAACATGGGCCAATACCTTGCCCAGGCGGTAGAGTCCATTCTTAACCAAACCTGGAAAAACCTTGAGGTCATTGTCGTCGATGACGGCTCTACCGATGATACAGAGCAGGTCATGCAGGCCTATCAGGCCAATACCAGAGTCTACTACCTGAAAACGATTAACCAGGGACAACCCAAAGCGAAGAACACCGGCATTAACAATACCAAGGGAGACTACATCGCTTTTTGTGACGCAGATGACTTCTGGGAGCCCTTTAAGCTCGAAGTACAACTTCCTTTATTTAACAATCCTGCCGTCGGTGTGGTTTATAGCGAAGTGAGTAATATTGACGAGCAAAATCGACGTTATGTTCGCCCAGCCAACGAAGTTCGCCATTCCGGCCAGGTTACCAACCAACTCATGATTGAAAACTTTGTCCCCTTTGGCACATCGGTTATTCGGCGTGCGTGTATTGAGCGCAATGGCGTGTTCGACGAAGAGTTCAGGATGGGCATCGACTGGGACCTGTGGTTGCGCTACTCACTGGACTGGGAGTTTGCCTATACACCGGAGCGAACTTATGTGTACCGGGTATGGTCAGGGCAGATGTCGACCAACTATCGCGGCCGTTATGATTTTGCCATTCGCATCTTAAATAAATTTGTAACAAAGCATAAACCTCAACTGAATCCACGCTACGTCAGAAAAGCCTGGGCGGATATGTATATCAGTAAAGGCGTTGTTTACGCGCGCAATGAAAAACGCTTTTGGATGCCATTGCAACATATCCTCCATGGGGTATTACTCGATCCATTTACAACCTATGGCTGGAAATCGCTGATCAAACTTTGCCTGGGACGGTGCTAAATGAACTCAACCAAGCGCGTGCTACTGGAATCGATTGAAAAATTGGGCGGTTTCCGCCTGATGCAATGGCGATACAAAAATAAGCCACAGATTCTCATGTACCATCGCGTTATTGATATGCCGAGTGTGCGTGGAATGACTCCCGCCCTCTTTGAAAGGCAACTGATTTATTTGCGCAATCATTTTCGTATAGTCCCCATGCAAACCCTGGTAGCAGAATTAAAAACGGGCAACATACAGCCCTATACATTGGCACTGACATTCGATGATGGCCATTTTGATTTTTATGCTCACGCCTGGCCATTACTCAGGAAATACAAGCTCCCGGCCACACTCTATATTACTACCGGATTTGTGGATGGAACCCATTGGCTCTGGCCGGACCTTATCAAATACTTGTTGACGACACACACCCTGGTAGGTGAGGGCCGGGATAGCATCGAACTCCAGCCATTGGGACAACTATCAACATCACCAACCAATATTGATGAAACCTGGAATAAAATTGGTGATTATTGCCTTACACTGCCGGTTGTAGAGCGAAACCACTTTATTCAGCGCCTGGCCCAACGTCTAAACGTATCCTTTCCCTCCCAGCCACAATCCCCATTCCAGGCAGTGACCTGGGATCAGCTGCGCGAAATGCACAGGGAAGGACTCGATATAGCCAGCCATACCATGAGCCATCCACTCCTGAGTACACTGGACTCACACAGTTTGCATCAGGAGCTGCACATGTCTGCCAATCGTATCCAGCAAGAACTGGGGTTTATGCCCCTTGGCATTTGCTACCCCAATGGACGCGAAGAAGATATAAGCCCAGCCGTAATTCATCAAGCGCAAAGCCTGGGTTATCACTACGGAGTACTGGCGCGAAATTATCCAAGTAATGCAGAGCATGTATTTTTGTTGGGACGGGTTTCCGCACAACAGGACTTTACCTATTTTAAATGGTCCCTGTCGCGACAGCAGCCAATTACCGATCAGGTTCCGTTTGATTACTAATAACCAATCTGTGAACACACCAATACACAAATAAGGCATCTCCACGGCAATGCAAAAACAAACACCTCATTTATGGCTCTGGTCCCTAGCATTATTAGCAGGATTTTATCTGCTATCCCTCTATTTTAAATTACCGCTTTTATACATAGGCGCCCCCTACACTACCATTGATGACAATACCCTGTATGAAGCTGCATTTCTCGTCTGGTTTGGTGAGGCACCACCACAGCGCACCTATGTGGAAAGCTGGTTAGCAGGCATCAGCGTATTACTGACCTACCTGGGCCACTTGATTGGCACTAACCAGCTGGATCAGATCGGCCTCAATGTGGTTGCCGATGCCTACAGGCTCTTTACCGAACAACCCGATCCGTTTGTACACAATTATCGCTTGTTGATGCTGGCCATAGATCTGTCCAGCGCGGGCCTGGTCTATCTGCTGGCACTCCAGCTGCTGGAGCAAAATCCCCGCAAACACTGGTATGCCACGCTGGCATCGGGACTCTTCCTGCTCAGTTACAACAGTATCTGGTGTTACCTGGTCGCGCGGCCAGATACCGCAACGGCCTTTTTCAGCCTGATCGGATTCATCTGCTATTACCGCTCGGAATTTGGGAAACACCTGCTCTGGTTAATAGCAACCGCGATTGCCCTCGGCATAGCAACAGGTTTTAAATTACATGCCGCCATGGCTGCGGTGTTTATCACCCTGGACCTATGGCGCCATCATGGTCTCAGGCACGGTTTATTAACCATGCTGGGCTTTAGTTCGCTGGCCCTGGTTACCTTTCTGGTCGCAACCGGCAGCACGCTCTTTGATCCATTGCTCTATATCAAATTACGCGCCTTAAATATTAAAGATGATGCCTCGCCATGGATTCAGTGGGGCGAGCAAATCCGTGTGGTCTTTGAGGGCACCGGTTGGCTTATCATTCCTTTGTTGGCAAGCATCCTGTGGCATTTCAGGGCAAACGCCGCAACAAAAATCCCGGAAAAGATAAAAAGTGCATTGTTTATCAGCGGCCTGTTTATCCTTGTATTTATGTCAATCCGGCAGTTGCGTGCCTATTGGATGTTGCCGGCCCTGCCACTCTTCTATGTGGTAGCCGTTTACCAGCTCAGTCAATTTCGCCTTAAATCATTACAGTTCTCCATAGCATTACTGCTGCTAGGAATTTTCAGTTTCCAGTGCCTGCAACAGGTTAAAAGTTTTGAAGATGCACGTTATAACGAAATGCAGGACTGGGTTAAAAACAATGTTGCCCCCGATGAGCCTATCTATATCATCGGATACGATACCTTGTTCCTGCCCTGTAACAATGAATGCCTCGGCCATCGCAAATATGTGCTGGAGCGCCTGCTGCAGCAAGCATTGGCCGACGACGAGCCATTCACGCTGCGCCATATCAGGCTGTGGGAGGAACGCGCCCGCCTGAAACTGATCGATATGCTTAACGCCACATCGACAACCGGTTACAGCTACTATGGATTCAACCAGACGCCGGCGGATATCCTCAGTGAACAACTGCCTGTTTCCGCCTGGCAATATGTTTTTATCATGCCGAACTTTGATCGCCCCGGAGTCGATCAACTGGTCGCCCGGATTAAAACAGAATTCGATTACGTCACCCGTGTTCACGCTCCTGGCGGCAAAGCGGGAACCGGCGGCCTGCCCTACGATATTTACAAGCGGAAACTGCCATGAGCATCAAGCGCATACTCCACTTTATCGAAAGTGAGGGCGTCTATGGCGCGGAGCGGGTTATCCTGAACCTCTCGCAGCAAATGCAAAAACAGGGGGAATTTACCCCCGTTGTCGGCTGCATAGTCACCGCACCAGACAGTCCCAGCGACCTTTTTGACGCAGCCCGGGCGCAGGGCATAGAGGCGGTCAAAATTCCTATCGCCAACAGCAAACTGCTCTGGCAATTGCCCGCAGCCGGACGCCAAATCCGCAAGTTGCACATTGATCTGATCCATTCGCATGGGTACAAACCGTCGGTTTTCGGTTTTATCATTCGTCTGCTGACCGGCATCCCCATCATGTCCACCTGTCACCTCTGGTTCGAACCTGCAAAAGCACCGTTGAAAACCAGGGCCATGATTCGCCTCGAAAAATGGTTTTATCACTGGTATCCCAAAGTTATCGGGGTTTCCGAACCCATAGTTGCCATCCTCCGCCATGCCGGCCTCCACCAAAACCAGGTGATGCTGGTGCGCAATGGCGTCAACATTCCCGCGCCGCCCAACCCTGAGCATCTCGCACAGTTACGCGAAGCATTGGGCATAGGGGCACAAGAGTTTGTCCTGTTAAACAGCGCGCGCCTGACACGACAAAAAGGGCAGTGGAACCTGCTTGAAGCCACACAGAAATTACTGCAGGCAGGCATCCCCTGCCGCACCTTGATTGTAGGCCACGGCCCCATGCGCGATGAGTTGCAGCAGCAGATAGAACAATTGAAGATAGGCCACGCGGTAAGCCTGCTGGGATTTCGGGAAGATGTGGATCAACTGCTCGCACTCTGCGATGTATTTGTATTGCCCTCCCTGGATGAAGGCATGCCCATGAGCCTGCTGGAAGCGGCCGCGGCGCAGAAACCCATAGTGACAACCCTGGTTGGCGATATAGGAAAGCTCATTACACATCAACATACCGGTTGGGTAATTGGGGTCAACGACACCCAGGCGCTGTACAAGGCTATAGAAACCTTGTACAACCAACCAGCGCTTGCCAGGG
This sequence comes from Cellvibrio japonicus Ueda107, assembly GCF_000019225.1. Lineage (NCBI taxonomy): Bacteria > Pseudomonadati > Pseudomonadota > Gammaproteobacteria > Cellvibrionales > Cellvibrionaceae > Cellvibrio > Cellvibrio japonicus. The sequence continues at coordinate 4,087,702 of NC_010995.1, forward strand.
AACTCGCACTTCATGCACACCAGCGCATGATTGCAGAATATTCCAGTGAGGCGATGAACCATCAATACGCCCGGATTTACCGCGAGATTGGATAACCTTGTATGACGACCGACACCCGGCCTCCCACTAAAATCCTGTACTGCATCGACAAGTTGCTCAGAGGTGGCACTGAGTTGCAGTTGATCGGCTTGATAGAGCGCCTTGACCCGGCGCTCTATCAACCTTACCTGCTCACCATTCGTCCCAGCGATCCTTCACTGGTTCCTGCCAACTGTATTGCGCTGTCATGGGATGTCCCCAAATTATTTTGCTGGTCGGGACTTAAAGCGCTGTTCAGCCTTATTCAATTCCTGCGCCGCGAACACATCGATATAGTGCAAACTTTTTTCCAGGACTCCACTGTCTTCGGTGGCCTGGCAGCCTTTATCGCAGGCACCAGAGTGCGGCTGGCCTGTTTTCGCGATCTGGGTTTCTGGCTGACGCCGAAGCAGAAAAAAGTGCTGCCCTTTATCTACCGGCGCATGACCGGGTTTATCTGCAACGCCCATATGGTGCGCGATCATTTCAGCCATATCTTTAATATCCCCCTGGAGCGCATGACTGTCATCGGCAATGGCGTGGAAGCCTCTGCACTCCGCTTTATCCAACACACCGGCCCCTGCCAGCATATTGGCATCGTGGGTAATATGACCCGCCCGGTAAAACGCACGGATTTATTTATCAAGGCCGCCGCCATAGTTGCCAAGACTCACCCCGACATCCAGTGGCATATCCTGGGAGACGGCCATTTACGGACAGAACTGGAACAATTGGCAGAGGACTCAGGTATCCGAGGCAAACTCCAATTTGCCGGACGCATCGACAGGATACCCGAGTATCTCGAACGACTGGATATAGGTGTTATCTGCTCGGATTCAGAGGGTCTCAGCAATGCGTTGATTGAATATATGTTTAAGGGTGTTACGGCCATCGCTACCGCTGTCGGTGGCAATCCGGAACTGATTGCTCACGAAAAAACGGGCCTGTTGATTCCTCCGAATGACGCACAGGCTTTAGCCGATGCGCTGAATCGCCTTATTGAAGACAACGACTTGCGTCACCACCTGGCATTACAGGCCAGGGAAAAAGCAGAACAGGCATTCAACTGGCCATCCTGCCTGCAGTACCACCATCACTTTTATCAACACCAACTTGGCCGCCAACCATGAAGCTGCCCGAAAAAGCACTCATAGAAAGCCCTTCACACTACGATATTTTCTCATTGTTGCGCGGCTCTGCACTGAGCTATATGGTCGGCTTTTATATTTTCGCCTTTTACCTTGAACTGCACTTCCGCATTCCGCAATTACAATCCATACGTTTTCAATTCACCTACGGTGCCATTGTTGGAGCCTGTTGCCTGGTTGCTTTTTTTACAGAAAAAAAATATTCCCCCCAACTTAATACCGTCACTAAATATGCGTTCGCACTTATATTTTTTCTGACACTTTACACGGTGTTTTCAATGGATAGGGCTTCATCCATTGTCATTTATAGCGACAGGGGTGTTAAATTTGCGGTCGTGGCCTTTTTTATCTACGCAGCCGTCCGCAACATTGAAGATTTGCGAGTCATTATTGCCTTTATGCTATTGGCCTGGTTAAAAATAGGCCAGGAAGGTTTTTGGGGATGGTTCACCGGCAACCTGGTTTGGGAAAACCAGGGCATCCCCAGGCTGCACGGTTCCACAGCCATGTTCGGCCATCCCAATTCCTTCAGCGGATTTGCGGTTGGCTGTATGCCTTTTGCCATATTTCTGTTATTCAGTGTCAAAAGCTACCTATTGCGCGCAGCACTGATAACACTGATTTTTTTCAGCCTGATTATTATCGTGACCACAGGCTCACGCACGGGTTATGTAGCCATTGTTATTGGCAGCATTTATTTTTTCATGAAGCTGAAAACCGGAAAATTCAAAGTTTTTATGCTGGTACTGCTGGCCGGCATACTCACGATAAACCTGGTTCCGGAACACTACAAAGAAAGATTCGAATCTATTTTTACCGGCGAGGAAAAAGAAGGGCAGTCCAGCGATAAGCGCAAGGAAATTATTGCCGATGCCATTGAAATATATAAAACCTACCCACTGGGCATCGGGGTAAACGCTTTTCCTTATGTACGCAGCCAAATGTTCGGTCGAAGCCAGAACACACACAACCTGTATCTGGAGGTTTTAACCAATATAGGCCCCTTCGGTTTCCTGGTATTTATTCTATTCGTATGGCATATCATTAAGCGATGTATCGCTAATATACATATTCTCGACAAGCTCAACGAGCCGACACTTAACGATAAATTGCTGGTCAATTTTAGCAAGGCAATTATTGGCTTTATGTTGATGCGGATACTCCTGGGACTCTTTGGCATGGATCTGTACGAAATCTATTGGTGGCTGGCCCTCGGCCTCACCCTGGCAGTAACCAAACTCACACACAAACGCATAGCTGAATCATGAAAACAGATAACCCAATACAAGCAGCATGGTTTACCTGGGAGATACAACCCCGCAATCGGAGCATGAGCAAAGCGCTGGATATCCCGTTATTTGAAATCATTTCCAAGCGCGGAAAAATCATGAAATACCCCGAGCTGATTCGCAAAACGCTCAACATCATAAGGAATCGCCAAATCGAGGTATTGTTTGTCCAGAATCCCTCCATTGTCCTCTCCGCATTAGCCATAGCCTGCAAAATGTTTCTGGGAAAAACCGTATTCGTGGATGCCCACAATTCCGGGATATACCCTGCAGAAGGGAAGAGTCGGATACTGGGCGCCATTGCCAGGTGGATTATCCGTCATGCAGATAGCGTCATTGTCAGCAATCAGTACCTTGCAGACATTGTGCATGCGTGGGGAGGTAACCCCCTGGTGATACCAGACCCACTGCCCGATCTGCACACCGCGGAAATTTATCAGGCCGACAGGCCTTATGTATTGTTTGTTTGCACCTGGGCTGCCGATGAGCCCTATTGGGAAGTGATTGAAGCAGCGAAGCAATTGCCAGCAATGGATATCTACATCACTGGAAAATACCAAAAAGTTATCCATAACACACAGATTTCCGCTATACCAGCCAATGTGAAACTTTTAGGCTATGTCAGCGAGAATGACTACCTGAGTTATTTTAGCGGGGCGCTCTGCGCTATAGACTTGACCACCCGGGATCACTGCCTGGTCTGCGGCGCTTACGAAGCGGCGCGCCTTGGTATTCCTGCGGTGCTGTCTGATATACGGGTAAACCGGGAGGTCTTTAATCAGGGGTTTATCTATACGGCGAATACCGCCCATGCAATTGCCGCCGCGGTGGAAAACGCCATTCGCAAAAGAGGCGACTTGACCACGGCAATTAATGAATTTGCCAGGCACCATGAACAGGAAATTCTCACCAAAACCCGATCCCTGAAAAATAGGATTCGAGATACATCAGCTACAAACGCTGAATAAAGTTTTTCTGTTTCTTATAAAGATATTAGATAACCAAAACGTGATATATGTCACATTCATTTAAGACAAATCTCAGCACAAAGTCTAGGCTTATAGAGCCCGAATCAGGAGATAGACAGAATGAAGCTCACTACATTATTGGGGTCCACCATTGCACTGGCTGTTAGCCTGCATACCCTTGCAACCCCCCGCGTAGAAATTGTGAGCCTGCCAACAGAGGGCACAACAGAGGTCGAAGTCTCTGGAAGCGGATTTGGCCTGTTCAATGGCGACATTGTGAGTTGGGATGATTTTGAATCCCATCCGTCCGGAAACCGCATTGCAGGACTCAAGCCTGTCAGTGGCAACACCTGGTCAACGCTATACAACTATGCCGGTAATGGTATCCACATCGACCAGGACGCATCCAAAAGTGTAAGCGGAAAGCAATCTGTCAACGTTGACTGGACAGTGGATCCTGAATCAATAAGAGCCTTTGGCTGGGCAGGCAAAGGACCTTATGACCAACTGTATATCAGTTACTGGCGACTTATGACCGGTAACTTTGTAGCTGCCACCTCCAATCACAAACAATTTTATCTCTATGGCAACAAGGCAGGCTTTCCCCAGGCTATGCCATTGATACCAGGCGGACAAAAAAACTGGGGATTCTACAACAATGTAAGTACGGGGTTAATAACTGCAGAAAATCCAAATCCCAATAATATCAACAATCTGGGCTGGAACTGGGACAACACCAGCAACCGGATGCAGCGCTGGGAATTTTTCATCAAGCTCAATGTGCCCTATACCGAAAAAAATGGAATCATACGCGCTTGGCTCGATGGGAAACAGGGTATTAATAACACCAATTATCAGGTAAGGCATGTTGATGGTGAGTTTATCGATTTTCGCCTGGGACACATGGCGCAGGGCTTTTTCACTACAGCCAAAGCCTGGTTCGATGATATATATATCGCCACAACACAAGCCCGTGTCGAATTATGCAATGCCGATAACTATGACAGTTGCACCATAAAACATATCCAGTATGTCGAGCCGACAAAATGGTCTGATAACACGATAAAGTTTAAGTTACGCAACGCTGAAGCATTTAAAGAGGCGAAGGCATACATCTATGTGATCGATGCAGATGGACAGGTATCCAATCCAATCCCCCTAGCCAACCCTGCTCCGCCCAAGCCTATCAATTAATTATTGCAGCCTTGTTTTCATCGAAAAGCCATGCTTACCACAACACGAAAAATGAAACCTTAAAAAAAGCTACTGCTCTCTTGATTCCTTATTCACGGAACAATTTTCGATAATCAACAGACTCCATGAGAGCTATATCGCTAAGGGGGCTCAGAGCATTTAGCCTGCGTATTGTTAAGCTTTTTTACTCTTCAACATGTCATAGCAAGCAACAATTAAATTTCGAAAGAAAAATTTAACCTTATCGAAAAGGGGTTCACCATGCCAATAACTAATATCCACATCCTTTCCCCATCCCATAGAACACTTGTTATTAAATTTAAAATCTTTTACCGAGACAAATTCCGAGTCATATTTTAATACAGAGGCTATATCAATTAATGCGTGCATCGTAAACCATGTAGAAAATGTATTGGCCTGATCTACAGGAGTTTTCGTCCTTGGCATACTGTTATGAATAAAAGAGAACCCCTTTCTATCCATAAACCCGCTATTTTTTACATACCTATCACTGACAATATGATAAAGACATTTACGCAATGAGGATCTAATTTCCTTTCTTTTGTAGTCGAGAGTTTTATAACAATTAACCAATATATCTATGCCATCAACGTCCTGGCATGTTCCACCACCTCTCCACTTTGAATAGCCCCCATCAAAATGCTGCGTATAAAGAACAGAATCCACTAATTTTTTCTGATACGGAATGGAACGATTTTTATAAAAAAATAAAATCAACTGATGATAAGCCCCATACATTGCCTTATGAACATCACATCCTCTATCCGTCCCCCACAGAGCAGTATTCGGGTCTATAGTTTTCTCTAACCAGGAAAACAAAAGCTCCAGAGACTCTACACCTTTTCCTGTATTTTCTATCTCATGTATCAACAATTGACCTGCAAACAATAAATTATTGCCTTCAACCCAGGCCATACTTAAATCACGATCATCTAACCATTTGATAAAGTGGTTGGTATTTAAAAATTTATCGACATAACTAATCCTACTCCTTGGTTCTCCTCCCAAAATATTTAAGGCAGGCAATATATGGCATGTCAAATGCAACTGTCTATGCTCAAGATTATGGTGAAACTCAATACCTTCATATAATTCCGGGGCGTCAAACAAACCTGTGGCAGAATCTTGATGAGCGCAAAGGTAATCAATCCAATTCTGTTTATCATCCACACTAAACCTATTTAAAACACCAGCGTAGTGATATGCCATAACAGCAAACGCACTTGAATATAAAGTTGTTTTTTCTGCATCGATATATGGCTTAAATAAAAAAGTTTTATCAATACGGCATGCATCAAAAAAATTGACGCAGGATTCAAACACTTTTTCAATATCACTATTGTTCATTTTTACATACCGATTTCATTAACAATGAAAAAACATATATTATTTGTTTTTTAAACGATATTTTCATTTTTGATTTTGCATATCCTAACGCATCAACAACAATATCGTATCGTTTACTTTTAAATAATACTTTTGAGAAGCTTTCGCATATTTTTGCCTCCCTCAAATCAATCCTATTTAAAAATCCGTCATTAATAAGATTATAGTTTTGACCAACCTCTCTTAGCCTGTCCATGCATGATCTAAGTCCGATATACCTAGAATAAAAATTTTTATGCGCATTATCATCGTGCAAGCGATAAAAACATAATGTCTCACGCAAGGAGACGAACTTAGCCAGGGGAGATATTCTTATCCAAAGATCATAGTCCTGGCAGTTTTTATAATTTGGCGACTCATCAAAGCCACCAACCGTTAAAAATAAATCTCTCTTTAAAATTACACTAGATGTACAAATATAGTTTCCATCTATTAATTTTTCATAAATATAACCTTGGGGTAATTCATATTTTTCAGGCTGATTTTCTAATATATCTCCATTCTCATCAACCCATGTTCTTTCTGTATAAATTAAACCCACCTCATCCTGTACAGATTCAAGCTGCCGCTCAAGCTTATTATCGGCCCAACAATCATCCGCATCTAAAAAAGCAAGCCATTCCCCATCAGCTTGCCTACACCCAAAATTTCTAGCGCCTGCGCGACCTCTATTTTCAATAGAATAGCATTTTACTCTCATATCATTTTCGGAAAATTTCAGCGCTATCTCCCTGGTGTTATCAACTGAACCATCGTCCACAATGATCAGTTCAAAATTTTCCATAGTTTGAGATAAGACAGAGTTGACAGCAAATGCCAGAAATTTTTCAGCATTATATGCAGGGATAATAACAGAAACCTTTCTTTTCATTTTTCATCCAACTTTATTTAAAAAACCATTTTTAGTAAATTTTTTCTTTAACAGTCCAATTTCCTGTCGATTAAAAAGAAAAAAAGAAATCACTAATGAACACACTATAACAACAGGCGCACTTAATATAATAAAAGCCAAATCCAAGCTATTTCCCTTAATCCATTCGACATAGACAAATGTAAGAAATACTGCATGAACAACAACTACCAAAGAGAAGCGTACCAAAAGCTCAAAGAGCTCTAATTCAACATACCTTTTTACTAAAAAAGGAAGTGTTATTAAACGGCTCACTATTAATGGAACAGTCATTGCCACTGCCGCTCCATAAATACCGTAAACAGGAATTATCAATACACACAGCAAAGCAGATATTATTATTTCTATTATTGACAACCAAGATATCACATGATGCTTTTTAAGTGTCATCAGTAAACTGTTAATAGGGCTAGTAAAATAAATTGATAATCTACCTACGATAAGAATCAATAAGCACAAGAAGCTCTCATTTGTAGGAACTGCACCTTTCATCCATACCTCAATAAATGAAGATCCCAATATGCAAAAACCAGAAAAGGCAACCAATCCCAGTGCCACATCCAACTTCAAAAAAAGCATTACTGCATCTTTTAATTTATTGTTTTCATTTTTTGCATAAAGCTCAGTAAATATTGGCCCCGTTATTCCTGTTGCCTGCATCAAAAACTGGATAGCATACTCCACCAATCTGATGGCTACATAATAAACAGTAAGCGCAATATTGCCCAGATAAAAGGCCACAAACCAAATATCCATTTTTTCACGAAGCATAGTTGAAAAATCAGTGATAAATACCCATTTTGAAAAATGAAAAACTTCTTTTATGGTTGAAAGATCAATTAATTTTTGATCAAACTGCATTCCCTTAAACAATCCGAGTGAAAAACGAATAAATAATATAGTGCTTATTAAACCAGTAACTAATGTGATCAAAGCCATGGAAATAAGGCCATACCCATTAGAAACCAACAAATAAATACATAATGCATCAACAACGCTTTTTAACATTCTAATTTTTGCAATATAATCATATCGCATATAAGCACTAATAATTCCAGGAAATGCCTTTGCTGGAAATTCCAGTGCTATTGAAAATCCTACTATAACCAATATCGTTTGAGCCAAGGTTAGTTGCTCTGAGTTTTGCATTAGGCTTTCAGCCCCAAAATATGCAGCAACGATCGAAGCAAGAAAAACCAATACTCCAAGAATTGAATAAATGACCAGCGCTGTATTAATAATGCGGTTGGCGGCATCGGGATTATTTTGATGAATATATTTGGAAACATAGCGGGTGACCGCCTGATTAAATCCAAGATCCAATAAATAGTAAGTTCCAACAATGCTGCCAATAACGATCCATAATCCATAGAGCTCCTTCCCTAAAGTCTGGATCAAAAACGGCATCATTAATAAGCCAATAACAATACCCACAAGTGTTTGTAACACTCGAAAGCCCGAGCTTTTAAGGACTAGCGAAAACTTTGAACTCACGATGGTGTCTCACGAGGATGTAGAATTCTCTGGAGTTGGCGTAGTTTTTTAACCCAGCCGCGCTCAAGCTGGTAACTTTTTAACAGCTGTTGTTGAGTGGCGATACGAGCCTTGTAATTGATATTTTTTCCAAAGCCAGCCATAAAGTCATAAATCTGACGTTTATATATTGCGTCCTCTATGGCGTATCCCATATGAAGCGCTCCCAATGCAATTTTAGGATATTTACTTTCATAGTAGCCCGACTGAAGATTGTAGCGGACGCCCTGCCACTCGATGTCTACCAAGACAGAAATAACCTTGCCATTAAGCGTCAAACTTTCTAACAATAATTGACCTTGCTCATCTTTTAAGCGCTGCCCCAAATTAACCATGAATGCCTGTGTATCTACAGCATAACAAGGGCTTCCCCAACGCAGACAATGGAACTGGTTTAACAGCACAAAAAACTCATGTGCCCGGTCAAGAGAATACACATGCCGATCAACCTGCCCTAATGCAGAGAGATTTTTACGGCGATTGAAATAGGAAAGACGTGTATTAGCTCCCAACCCTGAAAGATAGGATTGCCAATCACCAGTATTGACTGAGTACGCCATTTCCCTCTTGGCAATATGGGCCTCCGCATCAGCTTCCTGAGCCAATGCTAAAACCTGTTGCTCAGGTACACCTGGAGAGATGACATCAGGTATAGGAAATAGATTCCATGGAAGCGGCGCAAGCAACCGCATTAGAGACTCATAGCTACCGGCAAGGGCCAACAACGCATTGAGATTATTGTATTCCGCACGAGGCGTTGAAATTTTTCCAAAACCAGTCCCTGCCAAGCACAAACAGGAAGCAGGAATGATTTTTTTAAAAGCAGTGCGTGTGATATAAACACATTCTAATGGATTGGCACTCCCCCCCAAATCCATAAGTCTTAATCCCGGATGTTTCCCCCAGGTATCTATCCATGCCTGTACCCAGGCATGGCTTCGAAACACACTGGTGTGCTCCGAGCCTGTCTTATCGTGCATGATCACATTAACTCATGGAGCAGCTTTAATTTTTGCCTGCTCCAAATGTGCTTTAATTTCAGCATTGTCAGGCTCTATATCAACGGCTTTCTGCAATACGTCTATCCCTTGATTGACACTGCCGGTCTCAACTAACACCCAACCGTAAGTATCCAATACTGCTGCAGAATTGGGTGCTAACTGTGCCGCTTTACTGGCCAATTCTACAGCTCGCTTATCACCTGTCTCATAGTAGAGCCATGCAAGATTATTGAGAACTAACGGAATATTAGGTGATAGTTCAAGTGCTTTTTCATACCACTGTATTGCTTCCTGTTGATTATTTTTAGCCTGTGCAGCCATGGCTTTCATAACAGCCATTCGTTGACTATTGGGTAGTTTATTAGCCCATTCATCGAGAAACCTACTCAGCTCCGCTTGCTGATTATGCTGTTGGTAAAATCCTGCAATCGCATTGGCAGTGGTTTCTGTTGGCTTTACCTCCCAGGAAAGACGGAATTGTTTAAGCGCCTCATCAGATTTCTTATCTGCAAGGTGTATCACTCCCTGCAAATAATATCGCACTGCCATGTTATCTTCCGTTTTGACAAACTGATCCAAGAGTTTTTGTGCTTCCGGTATATTGTTAGCAGCGATTTCCGTCTCGATCAAACCGGCAAGATAACCGGGACTGTCCGGGTAGAGATTAATAGCCTTTAAAAAATAAGCTCGCGCCTCCGGCAATTGATTAGCAATACGTAGATTTGTTGCCTTGGCCTGGTAAAGATCAGCCAGGCGAGCACCTACCTGACGCGCCTGGTTACTGTCAGTCATTGCATTTTCTGCGTACACCAAAGCATCATCCAGACGACCGCTTCTAGCCATCAATTCAGCCAACACCAACGATGGCTGCCAGGCTTTGGATGTTTGCGCTAACTCCTTAAGAAAAAGCTCGGCCTGGGAAAGGCGGTTTAAACTAACGATATGGCGCAGCCACGGTCTGTATGGCGCAGTAGCCGCCGGATTAGCAGCAATCGTATTTTGCCAGGCGACAACTGCTTTCTGTGGGTTTTTCTGTAACTCATAAAGCTGAGCCAAACCAGAATAGGCAAGTTGTTTTTCACTATTTTGAGGCATGGATAAAGCACGCTCAAAAGCCTTCTCAGCAGCCACATAGTCTTTTTGCTCAACAGCATACCATCCCTCAAGGAATGGCCCCCGGGCATTGTCCGGATAGCGCTGGATAAAGGAATTAATTTCATCCCTGACGCGCTTGATTTCATCATTGTCAAACAACGACTTCAAATACGACTGTTGGATAACCAAATCCAAAGGTTGTTCCTGATAGGCTTTTTGCAACTGCCCGATAGCTTGTTCTGGTTGTCCCAGGGCCATATAACGTTTTGCCAATGCAATGCGAATGCGCTGCTGCCGGGGATTAAGAGCTAAACTTTTTTCCAGGGCCATAGCACCTTCGGCACTTTTTTCATCCCTATCCAATAAGGCAAGCCCATAAGTCGCCAATATATCGGGGTTATTAGGCTGGCTCTCACTTGCCTTTTTCAACATCTCTACCGCATCTTCCATTTTATTACTGCGGTATTTCACCAATGCGGCCATTTGCAGCAAGCTCGACGCTGCAGTTTCCGGGTCTATATATTCATCGAATAAGTTGGCAGCACGTTCATCATCCCCCTGCTGGAATTCGATCATTCCCAATAGGGTTGCTGTATTTTTATCATTAGGAAATTGCTCTCTCAATTCGGCGAGGATAGCTTCTGCTTCCTCCAATTTATTTTGCTGGTACAACTCCAAGGCCTGGTTGAATCGTTGTTGTGCGGCATTACTTTCAGGGTTCGCTTCAGCCAATACTTTTTGGTAAGTATACGCTTCGCTAGTACGCCCCTGTTGAATCAGGGTATCGATCAACTGCGACAACACTCTGGCCCGCTGTACACTTAACACATCCGTTTTTGGCAGCAATCCTAAAACCTTGGTCAATTGCGACTCGGCTTGCGGTAATTTTTGCGAATAGAGATATATGCTGCCTAATAACTCAAGCAGTTCAGTGTCTTCCTGGGCTTGGGGCAATACAGCCTCCAGAATAGCCTGGGCTTCCTCGGGCTTTCCCTGAGCCAAGACATAGGTCGCGCGAATCTTTGCCTGTTGAGTTTCAACTCCTCCAACATTTATCAACTCTTGCAGTGCCGCATCATAACCGGCCCTGTCCCCCAAATAGGTATTCGCAATTGCCTTTGCAATTGCCTGGCGCTGTTTATTCTCAGGAGTTGATGCCGGGTAATTGTTGATAGTATCGATCACCGAACGATATTTCTTGGTATGCAAATATGCCTCGGCCAGCTCTGTCGAAACCTCTGGGAATTTACTCACCACCTTGGATAACATTTGCTGGCTGGTGGCATAGGCACCAATTTGCCCATAGATACGGCCTAGCAACAAATACCCGTCTGCACGTTCTGGTTGTAGCCGTACAACGTTTTGTGCTTCCAGAACAGCAGCTCGTAATTGCCCCTGGCTGATATAGGTACTGGCCGATTTGATATGACGATCCGCTTGCTCTCGCTGTTCCTGTTTTTTATCACTGCATCCCGTCAGCGATATAACCAGTGTTATAACCAGTAGATAAACATAGCGTTTCATAAGAAGACTCACTTTCCTGATGTGTAATAGGCAATAGATATTGCTATTTGAATACATAGGTTAAATTCATACCAACAAAGTTTTCGGTATAGTTAGCATCGCCGATTTTTTGCTGACGCTTTTCTCGCGAGGCAAGAATTCCCAGCCGCAATGGATTGGCAAACTCATAGGTATACCCTATACGAACTCGAGCCAAATCATAGTCTTTACCCATTAAGCCTGCTTTAAATTCCCTTTGACTATAGTCATAGCTCAAGTTGAAACGTGAAACTCTGGAAAAATGGTAGCCAAAACCAATCCCGGCTACGCGTTGATCAGCCTGCTCGGTTTGCGCCAGGTAGTCATCTTCAGTTACAGCAAGATTTACATGCAGGGCACATCGCTCACACAATAGCGAAGAATCCCAGCGCATTTCCATATAGGAACGTTCCATCTGCTGTACAGTATCCGAACCATCGCTACCAGGAAATCCATCAATACCTGCATAGTTACCATCGCCCAGAGACGAATCGGTAATTTGTCGGCTAGCTAACACAGACCACTTATGTAAACCTGATTGATATTCGGCACTAAGCATATACACACCACCGCTATCATCTTCCTGCGAATCATTTTCGGTTTTGTTGTATCCGAGCTGAACCCGATAAATAAATTGACGCAATTGCGCCGCATAACTAAGGGTGGCATTTAGATAACGATAATCTGCGGATGATAAATGGTTGAATGAAACATCGGTGTGTTGTACTGAGAATTGCAGGTTATCTGTTGCAGACAGCAAATGTACCAACGCCAAGGTTGCACCTTCACGCTCGGAATCACGCATAGGACTTCGGGCGTAATCTATCTTCGTGAAGTCACCAGAGAGAATGAGTGTGTCAACACTTGTTACACGCAGGCGCGCACTAGGTATTACCGTAAAAATATCGCGTTCATCAAGATTATTTGTGATATCTATCTGGTCAGGTGTTTGCAGCAGGGTTCTCCGCGAATGCTTCAAGAGTAAATCTACCGGACTATCCGGGGTACCCCACAATAAAGAAGATGCACCATCGAGATAAGCATCATTCTCTTGAGAGTCTTTTGCATAACGCTGCTCGACGGCTTGATAATTGACTAATGTTTGTACCTGGCTGTTACTGTAGTTAACACCCACATTGAGACGATATTCATCCTGGCGTTCATCGATTGCATTATCCTGGCTTTTTGTCGCATTATCAGACATACCACTGCGTGCAGAAAGCGATATCTTATAATCATTCGACTGACCGGTAGCCGCTAAAACCTGGGATGCACAAAAACATAAAGGTAAGAGGCTACTAGCGTATTTTTGATAATTCATTGAGTCCTCCCCCTTGAGCTGTCTATATTCCAGATCGGGTTGCGAAATAATTTACTTAGTTGTTAAACACTAGCCCTGCAAATTTTTCTTTACTGACTGCATCAACCGCTGCCAATACCTCATCTTTTACCGCTTTGCCAAAGGGCACCACTAACAGGGCATGATCACAATATCTCGCCAATATGCGTGCCTCCGTAGACTGCTGGACGGAAGGTGCATCCATGACAATAAAACGATCCGGATAGCGCGCCTTGATTTCGGCAATCAAGACTTCCATACGTTTGGAATTAAAGAACTCCGCTGCAGATTCACTGGACCCACCTGAAGGAATCACACGCAACCGTTCAACACCACTGGGATAAATAATATTTTTCAGCGGCACGGTATAGTCGGTGAGGTATTGGGTCAGCCCTTCTTTCATAGGTGTCGTGATATAGCGCTCCACATCAGAGGAATAGGGATTACAATCAACATATAGCGCTGTTTTGTGCTGGTCCAGTGCAAAAGTGGCTGCCAAGTTAAAACTGAAATAACTGGAACTCCCCGCGCTCGCTACAGAAGAGACCAACACCACCATATTGTCGCTCTGCCCTCTTTCGAGCAAACGAATACGCACTTCGCGATAAGCATTCAATACCTCACGCTGACGCATGCCGGTAAAAATAATCTTACGTTCGTATAACTCATCCTGTGACCAGAGCACTGGCAACAGCATATTTTTAATCTGCTCGCGCTTCCGGTGCTCCATAACCGCAGCCTTAACCAGTTGATCGCTGGTTTCAACCAACGCATCGACTGATTCCATCAGGCTATTGAGGTTTTTATCTTTTTGCTGCTTATCCATTCAACACCCCTAGCCTCTTGTTGTTTGCCAAAAAACAGCAATGGCGATATAACCGGCCAAGGCCACCAGTGATATGAAAAATACCAACAGCATATCCTTCTTCAGTAAACGCTCACCCAGAGGTGAATTGAAATGGGGGATAACACCAATCAACGTCATATCTTCCGGTAGCATTTTTTGCAGCATACGCGCTGAACGAAGGTGTGGATCCAAAAACACATAGAGCACTAATAATCCAAAGGGCGCTAATAACCCCAGGATGGGGCCAAGCACAGCAAAATGAATAAAACTTAAACCTGACGGTTTCAGAGGAAAACTGGCGGGCTCCTGAATGCGATAACTAATCCCCTGCCCCTCAATATCCAACGTCATGGATAAGCGTGCGGCCTCTTTGCGCTGCAACATTTCCTCATAAACCTTACGCGTTACATCATAGTCACGGGTTAACTCGGAAAACTCTGCCTGGCTTGCAGCAATACGCTGCTGGCGCTCAAATTCCTGCTCTTGCAACGCCATTAACGACTGCATGCGGCGCTTCTGTGAACGCAAGGTTACATCTGCTTCAGCCAATTGCTTGCGCAGCTCTTCATATAGTGGGTTTTCAACACGCTCACTATTGCCATAGACTTCGCCAGACTGCTTGAGCTTTTCGATAGCTTGATCAATTTCAGCAATTTGTCCACGCAGGGAAATAACATCAGGGTAGCTTTCCTGATAGCTTAATAATAATTGCTCAAGATGAGCCGTCAGTGTCTGCCGGCGTTGGCGCAACTCATCCACTTGCCCCTTGGCCTGGAGATATTGTCCTTCGTTATTTAACTGTTGCTGGATGGTATTGATTCGCGCCTGCGATTCCTCAATCGCAATTTTCAGCGATTCGATTTCCTGGCGCAGGCTGGCAATACGCGCACTAACTGCTGCCTCAGTACCGTCTGTATTTTGTGATTTGAATTCCTTCAGCTTTTCCTCTGCCATTTCCAATTGTTTTTTATAGGTTTGCACCTGGGCATCAATAAAGTTGTATGCACCAACGCTCTCCTCACGCTTTTTACGCGCAGTCCCTTCAATAAATACATTGATGATAGCATTCAGTATTTCGAAGGATTGGTCAGGGTTATTTGCTCGATAGGCCACTTGAAAGTGGTTATTATTGCGCTCGCGCTTGATAGTAATAGCCGCACGAAGCTGGCGCACTACCCGATCCTGCTGCTCTTCTGTTGCGCGCTCATTCAACAACCCAGCCTGGCGAGCCGCTGCCACCAGGCTGCTGCGGGTATAAATAATTTCGCTTGCCTGTTCAGAGCGATCAATTTTAGTAACTTCTGCGCTTCCCTTGAGCAGGGGTTCGATAATATTGGTCACATCGGCGAATAATACTGCACTGGTGGTGTAGTTCTTCGGCCAAATCAATCCTACACCGAGAGCGGTATAGGCAATCCCGATAAAAAGCAAAACACACCAAAAGCGAAAGCGAATTAACTCTGCACGAAGGGCAAAGAGCATTTCTTTTAAATAGACTTTATCCATGAATCATCTCTGGATACGGGGCAATAAGGCCCGTTATAGCAATAGAAAAAATATAACTCACATTAAAAAGCACGCTCAGGTACCGTCACAATATCCGATGGCTGCAATAGGTAATTGGTATCTATCTTGCCATCGTTGATCAGGTCATCGAGGCGGATAGGATAAACCTTTACAACACCATCGATTTTGCGATACAGCCTGGCCTTGTTGGGCGATGCATAAATGTTGGTTCCACCAGCCAGCAATACCAGATCCAGAACGGTCATACCTTCACGATAAGGAATAGACTGCGGGCTATTGACTGCGCCGGTAATGCGAACACGACGCTGGAAATCCGAACTGCTGGGATTGGTCACAATCACGGTCACTTGAGGATTGCGAACATAGGTGGTAAGACTTTGGACAATATTATTGGAGAGCTGGGTAGCCGTGAGGTCGGCAGCAGGAATATCGCCGATCAGGGGCATGGAGATCTTGCCATCGGGACGGACGGGCACAGCCAGTGACAATTCCGGGTTGCGCCACACATTGATCTGCAGAGTATCCCCTACACCTATACGATACTCTGCCAGCAAACCGGAGTCCGACACAGGGGGCATTTTTTCCATCCGGTTTCCTGCACAAGCGGCAAGCAGTGATAGACACAGGATAACCATCCATCTAACAGTCAAGGATTGTGTCACGATAACTCTCCTGAAATAGGCGATACCGGGGGA
This sequence comes from Cellvibrio japonicus Ueda107, assembly GCF_000019225.1. Classification (NCBI taxonomy): domain Bacteria; kingdom Pseudomonadati; phylum Pseudomonadota; class Gammaproteobacteria; order Cellvibrionales; family Cellvibrionaceae; genus Cellvibrio; species Cellvibrio japonicus. The sequence continues at coordinate 4,104,275 of NC_010995.1, forward strand.
CTAGTGTACCCCCTTACCCAGCAAAATAATTTCAACCGTCTGGATCATGATCAGCATGTCCATCAGGAAACTGTGGTTCTTGGTGTAGTACAAATCGTATTGCAACTTGTTTTTGGCATCCTCTGCTGAGGCGCCGTAGGGATATTTCAACTGCGCCCACCCCATCAATCCGGGCTTGACCTTATGGCGCATTTCATAAAAAGGAATTTGCCTGGAAAGATCTGCGACAAATTCCGGCCGCTCCGGCCTTGGCCCCACAAAGCTCATACTCCCCGCCAACACATTGTAGAGCTGGGGTAACTCATCCAGGCGGGTATTGCGGATGAATGCCCCAACACGAGTCACCCGTGCATCATTTTTCTGCGCCCACATGGCGCCATTTTTCTCCGCATCCTGACGCATACTGCGAAACTTGTAAATGCGAAAATGCCGCCCATTAAAGCCCACGCGGATTTGGTGATAAAGCACCGGCCCTGGACTATCCAGCCGAACCGCTATTGCGGTTAGTAACATAAATGGCCAAAGTACCAGAAAAAACACAGATGCCAGTGCGATATCAAATAGTCTCTTGGCCAACAGGCGGCGTTTGGAATATTTGAAGCCATCCGAAAACAACATCCAACTGGGCTGCAACAAGCCTATATCTATCTTGCCCAGCTCCCGCTCGTAAAATCCCAGCGCGTCACTTGAGGGAATACCGGCAAGTTTGCAATCGAGGAACTGGCTTAGGGGAAACACATTACCCGCAGCACGTCGACGCTCATCAGGGGCAATCACAATTTCTGATACCTGCGCGCCTTTCACAAAAGCCACCCAGTCTGAAGGCTCTCGAATAATCAATTCATTGGGTACAACGACAGACTCATCCGCACTGGGAATACATCCAATAATTTTTACGCCGATAACATCGATACTTGGAGCCAAATCATCAAGCAATTTTTGTGCACGAACACCCGCCCCATAGATGACAACACGGCGCTTAAGCTGGGCAGTGTCGACAACTTTTACAAACCCCCAGCGTGCAATAATAACCGAGGCCGTTGCCACCAGGACGCCCCAAAACACCAACCCCTGAGGCATCAATTCGCGTCCAAAGACCAAACCCACCAGAAATAACGCAGCACTACCCAATAAAAAGAAACTCACCAGGGTGCGCAATACCATGCTGGAAAAACCTTCGCGCACCATGGCTGCATACACCCCCATGGATAAGGTGCAGCAACTTAACACCAGGGAAAAAACAATCGCCGAACGCCAGATTGATGCGACAGGCGTTACCTCATACGGGGGGTACACACCCACTATCCAATTTGCTACCCACACCGCAATACCCAATAACACCGCTTCGATCAGGCCGAGAAAAAGATAAGGCAAATGCACGTAGTGCTTATTGAGTCGAATGTAGGACAAACCCGTTTCCTTCAGAATGAGTGGCAGTTTTGGAGCCGGGCATTATAGCCAGATTTGTGACAAAAACTCGACCAGCGCCGACAGTTTTCTGTCACTTTGATCATTACATTTAAGATACGCGCAAATAATGCCGGCATCCTATAAGATCCTTAAAAAAAAGCTGGTTTTTATGCTACCTTAAGCGCCCTCGGATTCACCTACCCGCTAAGGAACCAACACATGTTCGCAAGCAACCCCAGGCTTTGCATTATCGGCTTAGGCTATGTTGGCCTGCCACTCGCCGTGGAATTTGGAAAAAAAATCGACACTATTGGTTTTGATATCAATCCTGCGCGCATTGACGCCTTGCGACAAGGTGAAGACCACACACTCGAACTCAATCGCGAAGAGCTGACCCAGGCAACCAGGCTCAGCTACACAACCCGTGAAAATGACATCACCGGTTGCGACGTTTATATAGTGACAGTCCCCACACCGATTAACGACAGCAAGCAACCTGACCTGACCCCTCTTGAAAAGGCGTCCGCCCTGCTCGGCCGGGTCATTGATAAAAATGCCATTGTTGTTTTTGAATCAACAGTCTATCCCGGCTGCACAGAAGAGGTTTGTGTACCCATCATTGAACAGGGTTCCGGTCTTGTCTTTAACCGTGACTTTTTTGCCGGATATAGTCCGGAACGCATCAACCCGGGCGACAAACAACATCGGGTACACAACATTACCAAGATTACCTCCGGCTCAACGCCGGAGGTTGCCGAGTATATCGATCAGCTTTATCGCCAAATCGTTGTGGTAGGCACCCACAAAGCGAGCAGTATCAAAGTAGCCGAAGCGGCAAAGGTCATCGAAAATACCCAGCGCGATATCAATATCGCCCTGGTTAACGAGCTGGCCCTGATCTTTAAACGCCTGGACATAGACACCTTAGAGGTACTGGAAGCCGCCGGAACCAAATGGAACTTTTTACCTTTCCGTCCCGGCCTGGTCGGCGGACACTGTATTAGTGTGGACCCTTACTATTTAACACATAAAGCCCAGCAGGTAGGCTACAACCCCGAGGTCATCCTTGCCGGTCGCCGCATTAACGATGGCATGGGGACTTTTGTGGCCGAGTCTGTGGTAAAAATGATGACCCAGCGCAAATGCCATGTGGTCGACTCCAATATCCTGATTATGGGCCTGACCTTTAAGGAAAACTGTCCGGATCTACGCAATACCCGTGTGATCGATATTATTCATGAATTAAAAAACTATAACGCCAATGTACATGTATATGATCCCTGGGCCGACCCTGTGGAAGCCCAGCACGAATATGGATTGGCGCTAATCAACCAACCACAGGCAAATACTTACGATGCCATTATCCTGTGTGTAGGCCACGAACAATTCCGTGCCCTGGGCGCCGATGCCATTCGCACCCTGGGTAAAACCAACCATGTACTCTTTGATGTAAAACATGTACTTCCCAAGGCAGCGGTGGACGCTCGTCTCTAATTTCCCAGGACACACAGCATGAAAGTATTGGTAACAGGCACCGCCGGATTTATCGGATCGACATTAGCCAAACGCCTGCTCGCACGCGGCGATGAAGTGATAGGGATAGACAACCTGAATGATTACTACGATGTGCAAATCAAAAAAGACCGACTTGCCCATTTAACAGCAAACAGTGGTTTTACCGACATTCGTTGCAATCTGGAAGACAAAGCTGCTATCGACAATGTCTTTAAGACCCATAAGCCCGATCGCGTCGTCAACCTGGCGGCACAGGCCGGCGTCCGCTATTCACTGGTTAATCCCCAAGCCTATATTGATGCCAATATCACCGGTTTCCTGAATATCCTTGAAGGTTGCCGTCATTTTGGTACCGACAACCTGGTGTATGCATCCAGCAGTTCTGTTTATGGCCTTAATACTGCCATGCCCTTCTCAGTGCACAATAATGTGGACCACCCGGTAAGCCTCTACGCTACCAGTAAGAAGGCCAACGAGCTCATGGCCCATACCTATAGCCATCTTTTCAACATCCCCACCACCGGTCTGCGTTTCTTTACCGTTTATGGCCCATGGGGACGCCCCGACATGGCACTGTTTATTTTCACCCGCAAAATTCTCGCTGGAGAGCCAATCGATGTCTTCAATTATGGCCACCATCGGCGCGACTTTACCTACATCGACGATATCGTTGAGGGCGTGATCAGAACCCTGGATAACGTGGCCCAACCCAACAGCAATTGGAGTGGTGATAAACCCGACCCAGCCACCTCCAAAGGCCCCTACCGTATTTACAATATTGGCAGCAATAACCCCGTCGAACTCTTACGATATATTGAAGTGCTTGAGGATTGCCTGGGGAAAAAGGCCACCAAAAACCTGCTTCCCATGCAGCCAGGCGATGTACCCGATACCTATGCCAATGTCGATGCATTGATCGAAGACGTGGGTTACCGCCCAACTACGCCTGTCGAGGTAGGCATAGAACGCTTCGTGAAGTGGTACAGAGACTATTACAAGGTTTAACTAACACAGGTTTTGACTATGAGCAAAGGCGCTATTACCCATGCCATGACGGTTGATGTGGAGGACTATTACCATGTCGCCGCCTTTGCCAAGGTCATCAAGCCAAGTGAGTGGGATCAATGGCCCTCTCGCGTGGAGGCCAATACCCAGCGCTTGTTACAGGTGTTTTCCGACCACGGGATTACAATCACCTTCTTTATATTAGGCTGGGTGGCTGAGCGCTACCCACAACTGGTACGGGATATACAGACACAAGGCCATGAGATTGCGTCCCATGGCTATAGCCACCAACTGATCTACCGGCAGGATCCCCAGACCTTCCGCCGCGAAACCGAAAAGTCCAAGCAGTTGCTGGAAGACATTACCCAAGCCCCCATTACTGGTTATCGCGCAGCCAGCTATTCCATTACCCGGAGTTCCCTCTGGGCACTGGATATACTCGCCGAACTGGGTTTTACCTGGGACTCCAGCATTTTCCCCACCCGCCACGACAACTATGGTATTCCCGGCAGCCCTGAGGAGCCCTACCGCATCATCACCCGCAGCGGTGCAAGTCTGATCGAATTTCCGCTCACGACAGCGAAGGTATGGGGACAATCCATACCCGCTGCCGGCGGCGGTTATTTTCGCCAATACCCCTATGCCCTCTCTCGCTGGCTGTTCCAACGCGCCAGTGACAACCAATCCAAACCCCAGATTTTTTATTTGCACCCCTGGGAAATAGACCCCGAACAGCCACGGGTTCCCAATGCCAGCTGGTTTAGCAACTTCCGCCACTACACCAATCTCAAGCGCTGTCTGCCGCGCCTGGAGCGCATGATCCAGGATTTTCCCTTTGGTACCATGAGCAAAAGCCTAGGTTCCACACGGGTAGAGCGCGAACTCCACGTGACAGAGCTGGCCCAACAACCGCTTACAGAATAACTACCCCCAAATTGGTCATAGACGTTAGGCGCCAGGCTCAGTACAATCCCGCCCTCTTTGCTGACCGCTAAGTCAGCTTCCGCACCTGTAGCTCAGTTGGATAGAGTAGCGGTTTCCGAAGCCGTTGGTCGCTGGTTCGAATCCAGTCAGGTGCGCCAAATACCCTTCCCAAGTTGTCTCATACATTCCACTTTACCTTTAAAAACAATAATTTAGCATTTTTTGTTGTCTCAGGTTGTCTCAGTTAAACTTAGGTCATCTCAGCCCGTTGTGTATGCCAACGAAAAATCGAACCTGGCATACAATTCTTTCAAGCCGACGCCGCTTCGCGGAGCGGCTTAACTCAGGCGTTAGGCCATCAATAAGGAAAGAGCATGTCTCCGATAATTAATAGAATGGAATATTTAAATTTAGCTGATATGGACTATTTAGCTGCCAGATTGCTTATTTTAAACGGGTTACTCTTATCTGGCATGCCTAAAGCAGCAGAGTCCATAGAGAAACTCATTAAATTATATTTAATTCTAGAGTCAAAAATTAATAAAGGAATAGAATTGAATGCTAAGCAATTGAAAGCGTATGGTCATAATTTAGAAGAGCTATTCGAAGCTTTTAAAAAAGCTGTACCTTTAACTTTTGACCAAGAATGGTCGAATTACTTTAGTGCTCTTCAAGAAAGCTATAAAAATCGCTATCCCGATGCTTGGTCCCAAAGCATGAAATGGGAAACAAATGTTGAGCGCTTGGATATTTGCTACTCTTATTTGAGAGCCAATATTGTAGAAAACTTTCCAACCGAAGAGCTTGACCAAGCTAGAATTTTTGGTGGTGACATCATCTCCGCCTATAGCCCAGAACTGCTAGGGTCTATAACAAAAAACGGCGGCATACCGCAATTAGAAATACTTAAACTTAACAATAAATCAATCGCTAGTTTTAAAACTGCCTAACAAAGCAAAAAGGAGGTTTCATGAAAAATGCACTAGTTATCTTTACTGCTCTTTTCGTAATGCAAGGATGTACTTGGTTCTCTAAGATCAAGCAAACAGGAACCGATCATTGCTCCGGATGGAGTGATCAAGTCCGATCATTAGCTGACGAAGCATGGTTGTATGCTCAGCTCTCCCAAAATGTATATGCAGACAATGACGATTTTATGCTTCGAGATACAGTCCGTTTAATTGAAGAGTTCGACCGCAAAGATATTAATTTTTATAGCGCTCTTTACCAAGATACTGCTACTGGTACGTACTCATTTATCTTTCGAGGCACAGACTCCTTTGAGGACTTTAGGACTGGTAATAATCCTTTTGAGCAAATTCAAAATAAGATCGCCTTATCCATCGTTGAGTCTAAAACCAAAGAATATTCATTAGACTCGTTTGTCGTTGCTGGACATTCCCTCGGTGGCGGCATAGCAACTCACGTATCGTTGAATATTCAGGGAGCAACCTTATACACCTTCAATGGTAGCCCCGTATTTAAAAAATCAAATGTTAAATTCAATAATCAGAGAGATAGCATCGTTGAGCGAGGAGAAGTTCTAAAAATAGTAAGACTTCTGGCGCGAGAACCTGATCAGATTTATACATCAATAGAATGTACGTCAGGCAACGCAATCGAAGAGCATTCAATAAAAAAGCTAGCCACTTGCCTTACAAGAATTTCTGCCGCCAATGATAATGAACAAGCACTTTCTTCACTTAAGATCAACAACATCGATAAAAAATGGTGCAAAGAAAGTTAACATTTCAAAGCCCTCGGACGCAGCAAGGCTGCGTCGGTGTTTGAGGCGTTAGGCATTCGATACTGGATAATACTTACTTGCAGGAGTGGTAAAGATGGAATTTAGACGATATTTTGTTACTGTTCTTATAAGCGGAATTTTAGTTTTAAGTGGAGCTTTCTATTTATATAGCAATCTTCTTTACCCTCTTAAAACGAATATTTCGGATATAGTAGATAGATGGATAGAGATAAAAATAAATGAGGAAGCCTTAGCTAAGAAAAATGTCGAAATACGAGATAATTTAACGTCTGACTTATCGGAAACACTGATATTGCAAATAAATATTGCAGTATTAACAAAAGAAAATGAGAGGCTGAAAGAATCCTTAGAAAAAGCAATGTTAACTTTATCAGAAAGAGAAAGATCATCCGACAAGATCGCAATATTAAGCGTACTTATTGCTTTTTTGGCAATGCTGCCTAGCTGGCTAGAATTATTTTTAAAATTTAGAAGAAAATCACAGAATTAGTTTAAGCAAGTGTGACTAACAAGTGACAGTGGTTAAAAATTAACTCCCACTATCAAATATGCCAAACCAGACTTGAGCGCACTACAAAAAATCAATACATGCTTGTGATTATTTACAAAAAGCCGCCCATAGTTGAGGCGGCTTTTTCTGGTCAATCAATCCTTTTGCATCCCCTCTATGCCAAGCGCCTTTATTCGGTTAAGACTCAGCGCCTGCATATGCGACATTCGTTTCCCACCAATCGCTCGCTCCACACCTTCCTGCACTACCACACCCGCAGCCTGCATAGCCTTTAGTAACGCGCGGCCACGTTTAATAGGTATCCGTGAATAGATTGCTTGCAGGTCTTGCTGCTGGGCCAGGTAGGCTATGCGTGGTGCGCAATACCAGCCATCGATCATCGTCCTGCGTTTCAATTTTGGCCGGAAAGGAGTAACGGCCAGCCTGAATATCGCGCAGCAGTACTTCCAGCACCTCAGCCAACCAGGAGCCGTCATGACCTTCCTTACCGATGTCGCCTAATGCAGGGGTAGGGATACCCAGCAGGTCAGAAACATGAGCCAGTTGCTGGTGTATGGCCTCACGCAGGGCCTTGTCGGTGGTCGCGGCCAGCCGGTCAAGCAGGAACAGCCGTAACTTATGCGCGCTTAGTTGCTGGTTGATAGTAGGCGCACTGGTGCGACCACGGCCAACGTGGCCCTGCATCCAGTACTGCCACAATACTTCGTCGCACTCTTCTTGGTACTGGATGATCTTGTCGCGCAGCTCGGGCTTTACCTTGTTGGGGTTGATACTGTAAAGCCACGCGGGAATTTTGCGCAGGGGAAGGCAGAGCATTTCGTATTGCTTACCGTCGCCGCCAGTTGTTGTGATTATCGCAACAACTGAATCAAATTTTTGACCCAGTTTTACGGTTTGAGACGCCCAATCTAGCCCCATATTTTCCACTATGGGTTTCATGGGTACAAAAGGCTGGCCATCGTGGTCTACCAAGGCCAAGGTGTCGTTATGGAAGTTGACAGGGATAATGGCGGTCATTGGTTGAACTCCCGGACTAGTTAATGGCGCCAGCCTTGCATCAAAGGGTACCCACAATGTAGCCCCCTGGCAGATAGCGATCAACTCAGTCGCGGTGATGGGGCAAGACCACCAGGTTAGGGTGCCGACAAGGCTTGGAGCCTTGTCAGCAAGTATCCATATGGATACAATCGGCATATGAACTACTTAATCCAGCAAACACAAACCTTCGCCAAGTGGCACAAGTCGTTACGTGATCTGCGCGCCAAGCTGGCGATTGCCCGCCGGATTGACCGGATTAAGGCTGGCAACCTGGGGGATGTGAAATCAGTGGGCGAAGGGGTATCTGAGTTGCGTATCGATGTGGGGGCAGGCTACCGCGTGTATTTTACGGTGCGCAACGGGGTTGTAGTGGTGTTGCTGGCCGGTGGCGATAAATCTACCCAGCAAGCCGACATTAAGCGAGCCAGGCAACTGGCGCAGGAGGTATAACATGGCACAGACATTAATCGAGTTTGACTTGGCTGAACTGCTGGACAGCGAGGAGGCCATCACCGAATACCTGTCTCAAGTCCTGGACGATGGAGACAGCGACGAACTACTGCGCGCCATTGGCTATATCGCTAAGGCGCGAGGCATGGCACAGATTGCGGCAGCTTCTGGCCTTGGACGCGAAAGCCTTTACAAGGCGCTGGCACCCGGCGCCAAGCCACGGTTTGATACGGTGTTAAAGGTAATTCATGCCTTGGGTATTAAACTGCAAGCGCAACATGCGTAAATGGAAACACCCGGATGAGCAATAATGGTATGCCATAGCTCACCCCAGGCCGCCTCTTGCGGCCTTTTTTTCGCCCTCCCGCACACTTGATAACAATTCTCACTTGATGCCACCCAACCTTTTTCGCGCGCAGTCGGCCCCCCGCCCCACCCGCGCTCTTTGCGTGTGGGTTTTTACGCACTCCTGCACCACACCGAAACCCGCGCCGTATCTGGGCTGGCCCCAGGGTTTTGAGGTGCAAAAAAGTTTGCAGATTTATGCGTTTTTTGCATGGATTTGCAGAAGGGGTGCGAGGACAAGGGGTCTCGTGATGCGAGATCCCTTCAGGATGGCCACCGGCACCGTACATAGGTACAGCTCAGCCTAAAATTACGAGCCAGCCTTACCTGGTCAATTTGTCCAACCGGATCTCAACGAGGACTCCAGCTCGATCACCACTTAATGGCCTCGCCTCACGAGACCATAAGTAACAACAGGCCACCCTGCCTATAAATTTTTCCAAGGTCACAGGCGCACCCCAAAACCCGTGTAGCCGTGGAGTCTTTTTCTATCTAATTGATTTATATAAATTTTTATTTTTCTCACCTCCACGCAGCCACCAAATTTCTCCACGTTTTTTAATTTTTGCCCGTGGGTACTTTTTTTGATCGCTCTTACCCTATCTATCTCTATCTTTTTGATTAATAAAGAAAAATAAAAAGAAACCGGAAGAAATATAAATACAGATTTATCCACGGTTTTTTTGGCTGATCAAAAAATAGCCCACGGGGTTTTTCGCACATCCACACTTTTTTGTGGGTGGTTTTGTGGATAGATAATTTTTTTAAATCAATGAGTTAGGTATAAATATGAGCCCAATCCACACATCCACGGCTGCGCTGCCCCTATACCCTCCCCTGCCACTCTTTTCAGGTGACACATAACCATCCCCTGGCAATACCCCGAAGCCCCATAGCCAAGCAAAAGACAGCGCTAAAAAAGTTTCATAGCGCCAACCAACCGGCTACAATACCTGCCCGTTTGGTTAGAACTGGAAAAGAGTTTGCACTCATTAGCGTGCAAAGAAATTGTTATAAAGAATCTCTTCAAATTGTGGCGTGTATGCCAGCTTGTATATTTTGATTCTTATAACAGGAAAAAACTCTTTTGTATCAAGGCGTTATAGGCTGGTTCGAATCCAGTCAGGCGCCAAACTCATTGTCAGCGATGGCGGTATCTGTTAGATCAACCTTCGTATGGCTCCTTAACTTGCAACGCAGGTTCGACAAGCGTTTGCAACGCCCACAGGGCACAGATACTTAAAATAGCCGCTTAACGGCATATTAATTGCTCAGCCTTTATTGACCTGAGTACCCATTCAAGTCGGTCAAATAGCCCTGGGCTGTTTACATGATGTAATACACCAATGTTACTTTGTTGTGGCGTCATCAACTTACATCCGAAGGGATTAATTCGCTATGAAAGTTACTGTATTTGGTATTGGCTATGTTGGCTTGGTTCAAGCTGCCATACTCGCCGAAGTAGGCCATAACGTTATTTGTGTCGATGTCGACGAAGGCAAGGTCGAGCGCCTTAAACAGGGGCAAATTCCTATTTACGAACCAGGCCTTGAGCCTCTGGTAAAAGAGAATCACGCAGCCGGTCGCCTCAATTTCACCACCAACGCCATTGAGGGCGTCAACCACGGTGAAGTCCAGTTTATTGCCGTAGGCACTCCTCCAGATGAAGATGGCTCTGCCGACCTAAAGTACGTACTGGCAGTAGCCTCTACTATCGCCCAACACATGGATAGGCACCAGATCGTTGTCGATAAATCCACCGTCCCTGTCGGCACGGGGGACAAGGTACAGGCTCAAATAGCCAAAATCCTGGCTGAGCGCGGACGCAGTGACCTGACCTTTAATGTGGTATCCAACCCCGAGTTCCTCAAAGAGGGCTCAGCCGTCGCCGACTGCATGAAACCTGACCGCATCGTTATTGGCACGGATAGCCAACATGCCGAAGAGGTCATGCGCGAGCTTTATGCACCATTTAATCGCAACCATGAAAAAATCATTGTGATGGATGTGCGTAGTGCAGAACTCACCAAATACGCAGCCAACTGTATGCTGGCGACCAAAATCAGCTTTATGAATGAGATGGCTAATCTGGCTGAAATCCTGGGTGCCGACATTGAGGCCGTGCGCCACGGTATTGGCAGTGACCCTCGTATTGGCTATCACTTTATTTATCCAGGTGTTGGCTACGGCGGCTCCTGCTTTCCCAAAGATGTGCAGGCGTTGATTCGCACTGCCGATCACATCAATTTTGACGCCAAGGTGCTTAAGGCCGTCGAAGCGCGTAACAACGAACAAAAAACCACGCTTTTTGCCAAGATTAACAAGCACTTCAACGGCAATCTTAAAGGCAAAACCTTTGCGCTATGGGGACTCAGCTTTAAACCCAACACCGATGATATGCGCGAAGCCCCTTCGCGAGTATTAATGGAAGCACTATGGGAGGCCGGTGCCAAGGTGCAGGCCTACGACCCGGAAGCCATGCATGAAACCCAGCGCATCTACGGCAACCGCGAGGATATACTACTGTGTGGGACCAAGGAGAGCGCTCTCAAGCACGCTGATGCACTGGTCATAGTGACAGAATGGCAGGCCTTCCGTGCACCAGACTTCGATGTCATCAAAGAACTGCTGTCCGAAGCCACTATTTTTGACGGACGCAACATGTACGATCCCAAACGCATGCAAAAACGCGGCTTTACCTACTATTCCGTAGGCCGAAGTAGTTAAGTTATCCGAGAAAACAGAGAGACGCGATCAATGAAGATTCTTGTTACCGGCGGCGCCGGGTTTATTGGTTCTGCCGTGGTTCGCCACATTATTAACAACACCCAGGATGAGGTCATCAATCTCGACAAGCTCACCTATGCCGGCAACCTGGAATCCCTGGCCAGTATTGACCAAAATCCACGCTACCGCTTTGAGCAGGTGGATATCTGCAATCGCCAGGCCCTGGATCGTATTTTTCATGAACACCAACCCGATGCTGTCATGCACCTGGCAGCCGAAAGCCACGTGGATCGCTCCATAGATGGTCCAGCTGCCTTCATCGAAACCAATATCCTCGGCACCTACCAATTGCTCGAAGCCAGTCGGGACTATTGGAAAAACCTGCCGGAAGCCGGCAAAGCCGCTTTCCGTTTTCACCATATATCAACCGATGAGGTCTACGGTGACCTGGAAGGCCCGGAAGATCTCTTCACAGAAACCACCCCTTACGCACCCAGCTCACCCTATTCAGCCAGCAAAGCCAGTTCCGACCACTTGGTGCGTGCCTGGCGTCGCACTTATGGCTTGCCAACATTGGTTACCAATTGCTCCAACAATTACGGTCCCTACCATTTTCCCGAGAAGCTGATCCCACTGGTGATCCTGAATGCCCTGGAAGGAAAGCCCTTGCCTGTGTACGGTAAAGGCAACCAGATTCGTGACTGGCTGTTTGTTGAAGACCACGCCCGTGCACTTTACAAGGTTGTCACGGAAGGCAAGGTTGGTGAGACTTACAATATCGGCGGCCACAATGAGAAGCAAAATATTGAAGTTGTTCACAAAATCTGTGAATTACTCGATGAGTTGCGTCCGCTGAACAGCACCAATCTCCCCATCAAATATCATAAAGAACTCATCACCTTCGTCACCGATAGACCTGGGCATGATCTGCGCTACGCCATTGATGCCAGCAAGATCAAGCGCGAACTGGGCTGGGTTCCCGAAGAAACCTTTGATTCCGGTATTCGCAAAACCGTCATCTGGTATCTGGAAAACCTTAATTGGGCACATAGAGTCCAAGACGGTAGCTACCAGCGCGAGCGTTTGGGCACACAACAATAAATTTGCTTAGAGAGACAAAGTCATGAAAGGCATTATCCTGGCAGGCGGCAGCGGCACACGATTACACCCTATTACAAAAGGCGTATCCAAACAGCTATTACCTATCTACGACAAACCCATGATCTATTATCCCCTGTCCGTACTCATGCTGGCGGGAATCAAAGACATTCTGATCATTACCACTCCGGAAGACTCATCTAGCTTCATGCGCCTGCTTGGCGATGGCTCACAATTCGGGGTCCGACTCAACTATGCAGTGCAACCCAGCCCCGATGGGTTAGCCCAAGCCTTTATTATTGGCGAAGGTTTTATCGGTGATGATCAGGTTTGCCTGGTTCTGGGCGACAACATCTATTACGGCCACGGCTTAACGCAAAATCTCAAAAATGCGGTTAACCGTAAAAAAGGGGCTACTGTTTTTGGTTACCACGTCAATGACCCCGAACGTTTCGGGGTAGTCGAGTTCGACGAGCAAATGCGTGCGATTTCCATTGAGGAAAAACCCAAATCACCCAAATCAAACTACGCGGTTACCGGCCTGTATTTTTATGACAACCGCGTTATAGAAATTGCCAAAAGCATAAAACCCTCTTCACGCGGGGAACTGGAAATCACCAGCGTTAACAACGCTTATCTGGAAATGGGTGATTTAAGCGTGGAACTGCTCGGCCGCGGTTACGCCTGGCTGGATACCGGCACCCACGACAGCTTGCTTGAGGCTGGTCACTTCGTCCAAACCATCGAGCATCGCCAGGGGCTGAAAGTAGCCTGCCTGGAAGAAATTGCATTCGCCAACCAATGGATCAGCAGGGAGCAACTACTGCAGGAAGCCAAGGCTTTAGCCAAAACAGGCTATGGTCAATACCTGTTAAAAATTGTGGAGCAAAGCAAGGTATGAAAATACTAGTCACAGGTGCGAATGGACAAGTAGGCCATTGTTTGCATCAGCAACTCATCAATAACAGCATGTCTTTCAAAGCGGTAACCCGGAAGCAACTGGATATTACCGATGTTAGCGCTGTTGAGCGCAGCTTAAAGGAATACCAGCCAAACATCGTGATTAATGCTGCCGCCTACACAGCAGTAGACAAAGCTGAATCAGACCAGGAAAACGCATTTCGTATCAATCGAGATGGTGTCGCCAACCTCGCAAGCGTAAGCTCTGCAATAGGTGCAGCAATCTTTCATATATCTACTGATTACGTATTTGCTGGAAACAATGACCATCCTTATCGCGAAGATGACGACACCTCGCCTCAAGGTATCTATGGGCAGAGCAAACTGGCAGGGGAAATCGCCGTCATACAAACCAACCCCAAACACATTATTTTACGTACCGCCTGGGTATTCGGTGAGCATGGCAACAACTTTGTCAAAACCATGATTCGTCTGGGTCGTACGCGCGACTCCCTGGGTATAGTAGCCGATCAGCATGGCGGACCAACCCATGCTGGCGATATTGCCACTGCATTAATACGTATTGCCCATCAATACATAAAAACCGGCGACCTGCCATGGGGAACCTACCACTACGCGGGCATGCCACACACCAACTGGTACGAATTTGCACGCGCAATTTTCAAGCAAGTAGAAGCTGAAAATCTCTACGATAAAGCTACACCAAGCCTAAATGCTATTGCCACCGCCGATTATCCTACCCCCGCCAAGCGCCCAGCCAATTCGCGATTAGACTGTACCAAAATTCAAACTAATTTCGGCATTGCACCCAGCGATTGGCAAGCCGCTTTGAATAATATTAAAGCCTATGCAGGTTAAAACAGATTATGAACGTCATTAATACAGCCATACCTGATGTCAAAATTTTCGAGCCTAAAGTATTTGGGGATGAGCGAGGTTTCTTTTTCGAAAGTTTCAGTCAGCGAGCTTTCGAAGAGGCTACAGGCCTAAAGCGTGAATTTGTACAAGACAATCACTCCAAATCCAGCAAAGGCGTTTTACGCGGTTTGCACTATCAATTACCTCCTATGGCTCAGGGCAAATTGGTCCGTGTAGCTCAAGGGGAAGTTTTTGATGTGGCGGTAGATATCCGTAAATCCTCTCCAACCTTTGGTCAATGGGTCGGAGTGATACTCTCTGCGGACAATAAGCGCCAGCTATGGATCCCTGAAGGCTTCGCCCACGGGTTCCTAACCCTCAGTGAAACTGCTGAATTCCTGTATAAAACAACAAACTATTACTCTCCCTCCCATGAAGGTTCAATTATCTGGAGTGATCCAACACTAAATATTCAATGGCCGGATACAAGTGCTGTACAAATATCGACGAAAGATCGGACAGCGCCTATTTTGAAACAGGCTCAATATTTTGAATGAGCGTAGTAGGTATTTGAATTGAAAATCAGAGACTTTATTATTTTGGTTGATACAAAAGCCAAAATGAACCTCAAGGCTGAGGCTTCCAGGTTGTATTTGTCATTTTTATGGTGGCTTCTTGAGCCGATCCTTTTTGTTTTAGCTTTTTATTTTGTATTTAATATATTACTTAAAAGCGGGCATGAAGATTACTTGCTTTTTTTAATGTGCGCCAAAATTCCTTACATGTGGTTTTCTAAAGCTGTTACCAGTGCATCTGGCAGCATTGTTGCCAATAGGGGAATTATCAGCCAAATCGATATCCCTAAAACTATATTTCCGTACGCCTCAATCCAAATTTCGCTATACAAAGAAATCCCCGTATTTATTCTACTGTTTGGAATGTGTATTGGTTATGGTTACATGCCATCCACAGAATGGCTATGGCTAATACCATTATTTTTTGTACAATATTTATTTATTGTTGCTGCCAGTCTGGTAACAGCACTAATGGTTTGCTATGCAGATGATGTCAGAATGTTTATTAGTATGTTGATGTTATTTCTGATGTTTATCAGCGGCATCTTCTTTGACATCAGCAATATTCAACAACCATTGCGAGATTATTTAATCCTTTATAATCCACTCGCTTTTTTGTGTGACAGTTTCCGTAAAATTCTAATGCACAAAGGCATGTACGCAATAGAGCACCTCATCGGACTTATCGTATTTTTCAGCATTGCAATTGGCTCTCTGCACCTTGTATACCGATCTTTAAGTAGAAATATCGCATCCAAGGTGGTTAATGCATGAGCCAATCATCTATTATTCTACGAGCAGAGAATGTCAGCCTGACTTATAAAAGCCGTACAGGATTCTTATCGAGTTTTACTCATCAAGCACTTAAAGGAATTACCTTTGAGCTTGAGAAGGGCGAAACAATTGGTATTCTGGGTAAAAATGGCGGAGGCAAAAGCTCACTGTTGCGAATTCTCGCTGGCATTATTAATCCCACAGGGGGGCAAGTTATATGTCCACCCCAAACAACTCGGGCACTGCTGACACTGGGTTTAGGTTTTATGCCAAATATTAGCGGGCGAGAAAATGCTATTTACTCAGCCATGCTTCAAGGTGCATCACGAAAAAAAGCAAAAGCGATTATACCAGCAATCGAAGAGTTTGCTGAGCTTGGAGAGTTTTTTGATCAACCAGTTGATACCTACTCCTCTGGGATGAAAGCACGCCTGGGATTTGCGACTGCAATAATGGCTGAAGTAGATATTTTGTTTATCGACGAAGTACTAAGTGTAGGTGATACACATTTCCGTCAAAAAGCAGAGGCAGCAATGCTCAACAAACTTAAAGGAGAACAGACATGTGTTTTTGTTTCTCACAATTCGGATCAAGTCAACAGAGTTTGTTCCAGAGCCATTTGGATTGAAGGCGGAAGTATCAAAGAACAAGGTGATACCGCTACAGTTGCACATCACTATAATTTGTTTATGCAATCCTAAATTAGTATTTAGACAATAAATGTTGTGAATTACCCACAACGATATGTTAAAGCATTAAATGCCCTATAATCTGGAGAAATCAATGTCCTCCCCGACATTCAATTTTAATATCGAATCTGTCTTTCGTATTGGCAAAGGTACTGGGCTTATTGGATGGGCACTGGATATTCAGCGCAGTATTGAAACCATTACGTTGAAATCCTCTATTTTTAAAAGTCGCACATTTCACTTGGGCACAGAGACAGAGCTTATTCGTACGCACAGGCCCGACGTCTGTGCCGCATTTAATCTTCCAGATAATCATACTTTAGGTTTTGTAATATGGCTTCCAGTTGAGTTAGATCCGCACTCAGAGATTATAATTCACTTTGATGACCATGTTAATCTCGCCCAAGGGCACAGCCCAGTGCAGCTCGGGGAGGGAGAGCGCAATCTATTTATTGAACAATCTTATTCTCATTCAGGCATGCCACTACGGCAACTGGCAACCAAATTCGATGACCCAACCTTTCTATTTGCATTACATCGCGTTAGCCGCCAATTATTAAAAGATACGTCAACATCGCCAAGCATCGAGCCGGCTCTGGGAATATGCTCGGTTGACTATGCCTTTAATTTAGATAATAGAGGCATCTTATTACTTGGTTGGTATCATTTTCTTGGCGCTGCTCCGACGGCCATTCACATTATTAGGAGTACAGGCGAGCCCATAGAAATACAACAGCCATTTTCAATTGCTCGTCCCGATGTTCAGGAGCATCTAAAAAGTCATTACAGTGGTGTCCAACAAAATTGCGGTTTTTTATCTTATATAGAGTATCCGCTCAACCCAGCACATGATTATGCCTTGAGATTTAAATTTAACCAAGGTGAACTCTGGGTTCATTTCTCTCTTGCAAACGACCACACTGATCTCACTCTTGTTAAAAAAATTCTCGAGTCTATACCTTGTCCGCAGTATCTGACCGGCTCCATATATAACATTTATAATTCCGGACTCGGTAAAGCTATTGAAGCAATTAGCATTAGGTACAAGCGCTCTCATCCAGCTTATACAGAACGCCAGTTTGGTATACCACCGACATCACCTCATACCTCAGTGATCGTCCCACTTTATGGCAGGTATGATTTTATGCGCCATCAATTGGCACATTTTGTACATGACCGTGATTTTGATGATGTTGATTTAATTTATGTTGTCGACGATCCTGCTATTAAGGAAAGTGCCATCAGTACAGCCATCAGTTACTACGCTTTATTCAGAAAGCCATTCCGCGTGGTATGGTACGACTGTAATTTGGGCTTTGCAGGAGCAAACAACATTGGTGTCAGTGCTGCAAGGGCAGAGCACCTACTCTTGATGAACTCCGATGTAATACCACAAGAACCTGGCTGGCTCACAATCTTAAGAAATGCCTATATGTCACTGCCAAACCCAGGAATCCTTGGCCCTCTATTACAGTTTTCTGATAACTCTACACAGCATGCAGGAATGAAAGCAAACCGGGATCCATACCTCCCCGGATTTTTACTCAATGGACACCCGGGCAAAGGTTGGCTCTATTACAAAGCAACAGAACCCAGCGAGCAGCAACTCCTGACGGCTGCCTGCATATTTTTATCAAAACAGGATTATGTCGTCGTCGGTGGTTTCGATGAGGGTTACCTTATTGGTGATTTTGAAGACAGTGATCTCTGCATGGCAATTAAGAAGATGGGCAAAAAGCTCTGGCTGGTTCCAGAGGCAAAACTGTGGCACCTGGAGCGCCAATCACAAAACATCGGTTCCATATCAGGATATAGACAACTTATAACACTATATAACGGCTGGCGATATCATGAAAAAATAATACGCGGTGAAATTGCCAATCCGGAAGAGCAGGAATAAAAAACAATGAAATACATGGTATTCAGTCATGGCCACCCAACCTTTAGTAAAGGCGGCGCAGAAATAGCGGCCTATAATTTATTTAAAGGCATCAATGAGCTACCTGGTCATGAGTGCTGGTTTGTTGCACGTTGCACAGACAATATTTTGCACCTTGGTTCTCCCCTTGCGGCCATTAACGAAAAAGAGTTTCTGATTTCAGGTAATGCCGACCTAACCCATCTGACCTCTACAATTCGCTTAGGTGATAATAGCGAATTTGCCGAACTACTCCGCTATATCAACCCCGATGTAGTGCATTTTCATCACTACATTAATCTTGGCCTAGAGATGCTTTACGCGGTTAAGCGTACGCTGCCTAATACCAAAGTTTTAGTAACACTTCACGAGTTTATCGCCATTTGTTCAAACAACGGGCAAATGCAAAAAACCAATGGCACACTTTGCCACACTTACAGCCCGCGTGAATGTATGCAGTGCTTCCCCAATAAAACACCTGAAGACTTTTTTCTGCGCGAACAATATATAAAGAGTTTTTTCAGAAATGTGGATCTGTTCATTTCGCCCAGCGAGTTTCTAAGAAAGCGTTATATAGAGTGGGGTATTGACGAGAACCGAATTAAAGTTATTGAAAATGGACAACGTATTGAAACGGATTTACCACCTCGGGAGATCAGATCAGAGGAAAAGCGTAATATATTTGGCTTTTTCGGCCAAATAAATCCATTTAAAGGTGTTGATGTACTACTGCAGGCGATCAGTAATCTGACCTCGAAACAACGCCGTAAAATTGTGTTGGAAATCCATGGTGCCAATCTGGAATATCAAACCCAAGATTTCCAAAAGAAAGTCAAGCGACTCTCAAAACCACTGGAGGAGGAGGGTGCTATTCGATGGGTAGGCTCTTATCAGCCTCATGAACTGCGTGATCGCATGGCAAATGTTGATTGGGTTGTGGTGCCATCTATCTGGTGGGAAAACTCCCCCATGGTTATTCAGGAAGCCATGCTTTTTAACCGCCCCCTGTTAGTAAGCAATATCGGTGGTATGGCTGAAAAGGTAACTCACGGTGTTAATGGTCTTCATGTACCCGTTGGCAATGCAAACGCCTGGGGTAATATGTTAATCAGATGTACAGAGGAGCCGGGGCTATGGGAAACCCTCCATAAAGGGATATCAAAGCCAATCTCTTATATAGAGTGCGCCAAAACCCACCTGAACATCTTATAAAAAGGTAATCATCATGACTATCATGTTTAGATGTGATCCACCACGTATTGGTTTGACAGCTCATCTGGATACCCACGCCGCCGCTTCGATGGTTGGTTTAAACCCGGGAAATCTGGCTTTTGGCTATGCCACAGCATTACTTCTCGGTTTTCCTCGCAATACTCACTTTCTAGCACCAGTCGATGCACAAGAAACCATCGGTGTATATGCCTGTGCTAACTTATTAGGTAGTCATTATGACCCCTCCCACTTTCTTAACTTCGTAAACACAAGTCCAAGTAGTTGGAAAATGCTGTTAATAGGTTTGGGGGCTCAGGGGCCACTGGATAGATTGACAGATAATCCCAATGACTTATCTCTCAGCGATATACAAATTTCATGGTTGAATGCAGTCTGTAGCAGATCTACTAATAGTGCTCCCAATATAGCTGTCAGAGGGGGATTTTCTCATGGCGTCTTAAATAAATATGGATACGGGGACAGAGCAGTTACCACAGGTTGTCCATCTCTGCTGCTTTCACCGGATAAAAATTTGGGTAAAAAAATCGTAGCAAAGTTCAATACGATAGGTTCAAACCCCTTACTAGACGGTACACTGGGTAATCCCTGGGACCTCAAGCATGCACCATTTGAACAACACCTTCTCCGTTTGGTTATTGCCACAGGAGGAGTGTCTCATGTACAGATGGATAAACGGCATATGTCGCTGGCCAGATTTGATCAACTTAGCCAGGAGGATCTGGCCGAGCTGAGATTTCAATTATCACCGGAAACCAGTATATCCGGCATGAGAGATTTTGGTCGCAGGCATTTACGGGTCTGGTGGGACGTCCCCTCATGGATGGAATACCTTCGCCGTGCTGACTTTGTTTTTGGTTCCCGTATTCACGGTATAACGCTGGCACTTCAATCTGGTACTCCGGCAATGTGCGCCGTGTGGGACTCCAGAACACTGGAACTATGCAGAGCAATGGGGATTCCCCACGTATCCCTTTATGATCAACCATGGATCACTGGCAGGTTTTCTTTCGATGACCTCAGAGAAGAATTTGCCAAACAATTCGATGGAGAGGGCTTTGATCAGAACAGAAAATTACGCGCCAATCAATTTCTTGAAATATTCACGAGAAATGGTGTTCCTGTTACTGATCATTTAAGGAACATTGCAAGTTAGAACAGGAAAGTTGATACATCACAAGACGGTATAATTTTCCCAACACCGACCAATTCTATTGACTCTTTTAAAACGGAGATATGGCGGGTGAGGGAAATCATCTGACAGCTTTTTGAATGACCATATTTATTGGTATAAATGGATTTTCAAATACAACTTCAGCAACCGAAAATTGATATCAAACACCTGATGAGATAAATGTATGGGCGAAAATATTCTTGATCGGCAAACTCACACAGAGCTAATGGCACATAATGCAACCACAACAAACCAGCAAATTATAAGAAATATTTCGCACTCAAAATCTATATGTTTCATCTCCGAAACAGGACGGGCAGATCGGCCACTGCAAGACCCCTCTGTTCGCTATCGCTGCTTTCATCCGGCCGAGACACTTATGCAACGCGGCCATTTTTGTTCGATCTATTCCGCAGCTCAGTTTTACAACAACCCCTGTATCGATTTTGATGTTTATGTATTTCATCGTCCGAATATGGCACGTCCGAATTTTCGGGAAATTGTTCAGCTGCTGCGCAAACATGGTCGAGTTCTGATTGCAGATTACGACGACCTCATCTTTGGTACGGAAGACATAGCACTTGTTTCCTCAGCAGTCAAAAATGGCACACTCAGCCCAGATCATGCAATCGCTGCTTTTGCCAGCAACCTTGCGGGATTATGTGAGTTTGATCGGGTTACTGCCTCCACAGAGCCCCTTGCAGCACGAGTACGCCAATTCAATCCAGATGCGCGAGTAGAGGTAGTCCCCAATATAATTCCCGAATCCATCTTGTCTACCCATGAAGCACTAGGTACACATTTATACCCGCGCCCAGGGAATACCATTGGATATTTCGCTGGCACACGTAGCCACGATAAGGATTTTCCCGTCGTTGAAGAAGCGCTTCACAGAGTGCTCTCTGAAAATCCAGATTTTAATCTGCTGGTAGTCGGTCCTGTTGCAATACCGCTCGGCATTTCATCACTACCCAATGTGAGCACTGCACCTGTAGTCAACTATTGGCGACTACCCAGTTTAATGACTATGTGCGCAACAGTGATCGCCCCTCTGGAAATGAGCGACTTTAATGCCTGTAAATCCCGGGTAAAATTCCTTGAAGCAGCGCTGACCGGTTGTCGCTTAATTGCAAGCCCTATTCCCGATATGCAAACCATCGGAACCGATCATTTAACGCTGGCCGCTAATTTGGATGACTGGTATGAAGCTTTGTCCTGGGTACCCGATCCCGCCAGCAAGCGCAACCTTGCGTTGCATAACCTTAACTTTCTGCGTCGCAATTGCAGTGTTGACGGGTTGGAAAACCTTGGAGAACTGAAATGAGAGTGTTGTTTTATGTTGAGCCCCATCCAATTCGCAACTCGGAAATCCATTTCAACGACGTAGTACGCAAATTCCTGCCACTGCTTGATGCTGGCCCCAAAATGGATATGCGGTTATTTGCTAACAACAAAACATTAGAAGCCGTGGGCGCTGCAACATTAGAGCCTTATACAAAACGATTGATTCGCTCAACACTTGAAGAAGAAACACTTTTCAAAAGCTATCTGCTTGATTGGGGTAGTGAAGGTGTCCCTATATGGCTGGATTTGATGGCCGGGCGCGGAGACGTGAGCGAAGACTATCTGAATATCCTGCGCCGGATCTGGCGTACCTTCCCATTCGAGGTGATTGTTCATTGGGGAGAGAATGGTGCTATCACCCGCTTTACTGAAGAGCGGCCCGTAACACGCATTGCCATGGAATTAGGTTGTACCCGTTCTCCCTTCTTCGAATCGGTTGTTATGGATCCTTTTGGTACCAATGGCTCAGCAGTAACACCGAGACTATCAGTTGCCGACCTGCGCGATATAGTTGGTGGGCAACAAATGTCACGCCACCAGGCAATTATGGCCTATTCACAGAATCTCGAAACACTGACCTACGAACATCAGTTTCTTCCGCTACCAGGTGACCTGGCAAGCGAAGCACTCAAAGCAAAGCGCTTGGCCTTCCTGCCACTGCAACTTTATGATGATGCTAACCTGTTGCGTTTCTCACCTTATAACAAGGTCAGTGATGTTGTCCTTGATGTGATCTCTAAACTTGCGGAACAGGGTTACACCACTATTATTAAACCCCATCCGGCATCCAGACATCGCCAGAATGCCCATATGGCAAATTTCATTGCGCGCTCTGAACTACAGCAATGGGCAGACAAGGTCATTTGGTGTGACCGTACCGATGTCACTTACAACAATTCCCAGCTGATTAACCTTTGTGATTTCGTCATCACGGTAAACAGCTCCGTTGGTTTTGAGGCACTTTATTACGACAAGCCTGTTGTCGTATTGGGCGATGCAGTCTATAAACCGCGCGACCTCTTCCCATCGCTTGAGCAAATACTAGAAGGCAATTTCGATTACGACACCTATCTGCAAGGAGCAGGCTATCTGCGTCAGTTTTTCCTCGGTGGCTATCTGCAGTCCGACAAGATCCGCAGCGATGCCTCCATGTTTGCGGAACGTCTTGGACTGATAGATTATTTGTGCAAGCTACGGCCAACAGATCCAATTCATTTTGCACGTGGATTTTATGCTGCCTCGGCACCCGCGCAGCAGAGCAGCGCGCGCTCAGCCATGTTTTATGGCCTGTCCACACCCGGGCAAAATGAGTTCGCCATACCAGGCCAGGCACAACGCAAGAACCGCTCACAAACCGCGATAACTTCAGCCTACCTACCCATAGCCCGCAGGTTGCTGTCCTATACCAGAATCCAGGAATTGGATGAAGTTCTCGAATGGCTTGACCTCACCTGGCGCAGCGAGAAGGGGCTCACCGAGATTATTATGGAAGGCGGTCTTGTTGATGACACTTATTATCTAAAGACCTACGCCGACGTCAGAGAAGCAAATATTGATCCCATCTTCCACTTTGTACATTACGGCCTGCAAGAAGGACGCAGCCCCCGTGCATCCATTTCAGGTGCAAAAGCAGAGGAAACACTCACACTGCTAAAAGAGGCAATTACAGCTGCCATTGTTCAACCTGTTATTCCGCTATACCCGCTCTCCCCAGAAGAGGCAGTGCGGCGCGATAGCCAATTTGCCGAAATCCGCGCAGCTCTTGAGCACAGCCAGAAACGAATTGCCGTAGTCGCTCATCTCTATTACCGCGACCTGGTACCCGAAATCCTGTCAGCATTGGAAACCATTCCCGAGGCCTTCGACTTAATAGTCACGCTGCCCGATTGGGGTACCCGACACATTGAGCAAATGGTACGCGAAGCCTATCCCGAAGCAGTGTTTTACCGCGCCGTTAACCGTGGCCGTGACATAGGGCCGTTTGTCGATTTACTGCCGCTGATTACTGAGAAAAACTATGATGCACTGCTGAAAATCCAAACTAAACGCGGTTACTATCGATCGGGCCGCTTGTTGCCACAATTTGGGCAACTGTGGCGCAGTGAAACCTTCCGCGCACTATTGGGCAATAAAAGCCGCGTTACCGATATCCTGGAGGCATTACGCACCGACCCATCTCTGAACATGGTTGGACCTTCACCCTATTTCCTGTCGCTAACTAAATACCCTTACCACGATCAAGGAGATTTGGCTCAGACCATACTCAATAATCCAACAGGTAATGGATTTTTTGCCGGAACCATGTTCTGGGTGAGACCCAGCTGTCTGCGCCCGCTGACTGAACCAGAACATTTATCAATTACTGCTTTTGAGCCAGAATCAGGCGCAAACGACGGTGCAACAGCACATTTAATTGAACGTCTTTTCAGTCAAGTAGCTTTTGCCAACGATGGCAAAATTGCAGGGGTTCCCAGTGACCCTGAGCTACCGCTTGAATTTGACCTTGCCCCTTGCAGGATGGAGATCCACGACTATTTCAAAAAGCGAATAGAAGAACAATCTGAAAACTCGCAAAAAGGGGCGCTGGCGTGGTGAGTCCCCTTGCTGCCTCCTTGATTGTCGGTCCATCGTATACGTTGCGTTGGCACCAGCAGGTACGCGATGGCGTAGTTTGCTGCAATCTGGAGGCAGAACGAATTATTGGCCTGGCTGACCATCCCATATGGTCGAAACAATTGCTTGAAACAGCCCGTGCAATGGCTGATACCGAAAAACCGATAGGGGTCATGATTGGCGATCTCCGCTCAGGCAATGGAATCTGCCTCAGCGACAGATGCAATCAAGAGTCTGTATTGAATGATGGTTTTTGGGGAATCAACAGTGCCGCGATTACCCTGGAATATGACCGGCAAATGCTTCAACGCGCGCGTGCTGGCCTGGCCTGTTGGCATCAGTGCTTTGGGGCTCGCGCCCGCTATGTATTTTGGTATTTATTCGGACAGCAAGTACATGACAGACTGGCAGGTCGCTACATCAACGATACAGGTTATCGGCATCTCACGTTCAATTATGTGGATGTTGTTGCCAACTTGCCGGATCTGGACATAGTAGATCTATCGCCTTTTTTATGTATGCCAATGCATGAGGTCAATCGCTTATTTATCGATAGAAACTCACACCCATCACGCATTGGCTATCTGTTACTTAACGGACTCCTGTGCGAAAACCTTAGTCCGCAAGACGCCTATCATCTTGCCGTGGCCGAGGTTGAAGCCGACTTGATCGCGCTCGCCCAGCAAATTGTCAGCCAGAAAAATGGGCCTGTTATCCTCACCGGTCATTCAATCTGGCTGGACACCTTGAGTCGCTATTTGGGGGCTTCGGGAGCAAAACGATTGGCTGAAGTCGGGCTAATCCTGGCACCACTTGAGCAAGCGCCCGGCCAAGCCTCCATTAAAGAAATTTGCACAGGGCTTGATCTGTCGTCCTGTGCCATTATCGTCTTGTCTGCAGGCGGAGCTGATTTAACACCAGTACTGGCAAAAGCCTTCGACACCACCACCGCTGCCTGGCATGAACTGCCGTGTATCGATTGGGAGAGCGCCGCCAGTTCAATAATTGTGGAACGCAAGGAGCACATCAAATTCAACCGCCTGAATACAACCTTGCCAGTACATACCAATATAATTAACTGCGTGCTTGAAGCACCTATGGTTGAACTCGGCCCAGAGGGTATCCCCAGTTGGGCAGGCCTTAAACATCTTATGCAAGTTATAGCCAGCGAACAGGTTCCCCTGTGTAAGTTGGCAACACAAAGCCAGAGCAAACCGACATTGACAGGCAGCTACCATATCGAAGGGGATGTGTTGCTGACAAACTCGGGAATGGCATTTCTGATCGGCGAAAACCATTCGATATTGAAATATGTATCCGGTGAATTGGTACCAACACAAGCATCATTGGACGACTTCAATAGCAGTATCGCCGAACAGCTCAAAATCGCACAGCAAAGCGGTATTTCCTATGTCCATATCATCTTTCCTGACAAACAGTCAGTGATGCAGGAAATCTTCCCAATCAAATCGCCGAGAAGATTGGGTGACCTGTACCTAAATCACCTGAACCCAGCGCTACGGCCTTATGTGATTTATCCTGTCGATGTTCTTGCCCAGCAATCACAAGCAGCATTTTATCCGTTGGATTCCCATATGACTGACCAGGGATCTCTGATGGTATTGCGACTAATGCTGGATGCCATAGAGATCAAGGCAGAAGATGCCTTGGATCGTATCGCCACACGTATTACCAAGCTGCAACGCAGGACAGGTGATCTGGGCGAAAAATTTACACCGAGTCTGCATCAGAATGGCCTCATGCTCGATTGCGATTGGCCACTTACTGAAGTGCGCAGTCCAGGTGATTTTAACAATGGCATGATCGACATACTGTTTAGCCCGGAAGCTCCTGTACACAAAACGGTATTGGTGTTGGGGGACTCGTATTTCCGTGTGATGTTAAAACACCTGAGTGCGATCTTCACTCGTGTCGTCTGCCTGTATACCAGCTCTTTGCCCCGTGAGATGATTTCACTCATTCGCCCGGATATTCTCTTCATTGGCACTGTCGAGCACACTCTCTCCAACACAAAATCTGATAGTGAGACCGATTCCTTTCCCTCATATCTTCATTTATGGGATGGTACGGATACGGCAATAGACAGGGAGTTTCTCTCCGCATGGGATGCAGTAACCTCACCCACTACCGAGAAGTCACAGGCCTACTTTACAGCGAAAGGTGTCGGGGAAAATATAACCACCAAAGCCACCACAACGGCGGCTAAAACTTCCGCTGCCCCAACCAATACCATAAATCGCAAGTTGCCCCTCAAAGGACTTATAGCCACACACCATCTCTATCGATGGGGAGGCTCAGAACTGGTTGCCATTGAATTGGCCGAAGCCTTGCGCCAACGCACCTGCAATATTTCCATTTATTCACCCTTCGCCGAAGTAAAATTCCTGGACGAAGCATTGGGATCAGACATTCGGGTTTTTACTGCACCTGAACAAATCCAGTTACAACAGTTCGATTTTGTCTATTGCCAGCATCAAACCTTGTCACGAATTATCCCACAACAAAAGGGGGACTTTCCCTTCAGGGGATCTTTACCTGTATTTATTTATAACCACTTATCCCCCTTCGAACAATTCGAATTCCCCGGCCCCTTTATCGAAGAACAACTCGCCGATATCATCATGTGTAATAGCCAGGAAACGGCGAGACGCCTATCCATGTTCGGGTCGCGATTTACAGACACACTACTCTTTCCCAATCCAGCCCCAGAAAGTTTTGAGGCACCAGTGGAAACCCACGCGCGATACCAGCTAAAGCGCCTGCTGTCAGTCTCCAGCCACTTACCGAAGGAACTGGACACCGCTTTTAGTATACTGCGCGAGCAGGGTATCGAAGTAACAAGAATTGGCGCGCCAGATAACGAGCGCCGCGTTCAGCCCGGTGATATTAGCAGCCACGATGCAGTAGTCACTATCGGGAAAACTGTGCAGTATGCTCTGCGCAGCAAGCGCCCCATTTTTTGTTATGACTATTTGGGCGGCCCTGGTTGGGTTGACTCAAATAACAGGGAAGTAGCAGGTGAAGCAAACTTTTCCGGTCGCAGTCATCCAAGGCACCTCAGCCCTGAGACAATTGTGCAAGAGCTTCTCGGTGGCTTTTCCAGAGCCTTTTCGGAAGTACAAGGTTTTGCAGCTGATCTGCTTGCCCCTTATCATCAGGAAAAGCTTCTTGATGATTTATTAGAGCGAATACATACACAGAAAAGTTGCCTGTCGAAATTGCACCAAATTGATAAAGATCAGTGGCCAGAGATCAGAAGGCGATGGGCTCACGAAGCAGATATTTACCATCTACTGGATCGAACCTTTCTAGCGGGAAACCCTTATGGTGGAAAGATTCATGCTTCTGTACCGATTTTTAAAAAGCGAGTTTTGGAACAGCCTTATTATTTTTAACATGCGATGAATACAAAATATTCCTGGAAAAAGCCACCCCATAACTCGTTAGTTGTCTATTTACATATTTTTTAGCTAGCGGATAAGTCACTATGA
Source organism: Cellvibrio japonicus Ueda107 (assembly GCF_000019225.1). Classification (NCBI taxonomy): domain Bacteria; kingdom Pseudomonadati; phylum Pseudomonadota; class Gammaproteobacteria; order Cellvibrionales; family Cellvibrionaceae; genus Cellvibrio; species Cellvibrio japonicus. The sequence continues at coordinate 4,132,674 of NC_010995.1, forward strand.
AGTTCCCAGTTTTTCTATCTGTCGTACTGACGGTAAAAAATCAATCAGACTCTATTGAGTCAATTCTGAAAAATGCCACACAAATACTTGCACCTCTGGTAAGTGACTACGAGATTATCATTATCGACAACGCCTCAAACGATAACACAATACCTCTACTCAAAAGAATCACCAGCGATTCGGGGCTACCTAATCTACAAATTTATGCCCTGACGAAAGAAGTTGACATAGATACTGCAAGCTGGGTTGGGGTGGAGAACTCCCTTGGAGACTATGTCGCGATAATAGACCCGTTTAGCAACGATTTTAACTTTATAGAAACCATGCTTGCCAAAGCCGTTGATGGCACAGATGTTGTTTTTGCCAGAAATACTGCCAAACAGAAAATTGGTACAATATATCATTTGGGAAGTTGGATATTTAATTCCGTTTATAAAAAACTAAATGGAGTCAACCTATCAAAAGAAGCGCCACAATTCAGAGTCCTCAACAAAAAAATCATTAATTTTATTTTACAGCACAAGCAACCAGCTCTTGCATACAGGCATCTGCCCGCAACAGGTGGATTTAACAAAACAATACTCGATTACTATTATATTAACAGCGATCTGAAGAGCAAAAACATCACAGAAAGTATAGATAAAAGCATCAAATTATTGGTTTCAACAACGCGTGCACCTATGCGCCTTGTTACAGCACTTGCATGGTGGATAATGTCAGACAATATTAAAGGAATACGCATAGACTTGGATAATCCAGGCTCATGTAAAGCCATTTCTGTAGATGACATAGGTCTATACAAAAGAATCTTTTAATTTCATTTAAAAAACATCTATAAGGCTTTTAAATAATGAATGAAATTTATATCGAAAAACCTATAGGAAAATCTATAGATATTCATGTTATGAGGTTTATTGTTACATCGTTATTTATCACAACAATTTACTTATTTTCATTTTTGAATAGCTCTGTTTATTACATTGATGATATAGGCAGAGTTATCACGGGTGGCTGGGGATGGTTAGGCAATGGCAGACCTTTTAGTCAGTATTTTTTTCAATTCTTAACTGGCAATAACACGGTTGATATACACCCACTTCCACTACTACTAGGTGTATCTGCAATACTCTATGCTGGATGGCATATTTATATTAACCTTTTTCCAAACTCGCCTTATATTGGTGCTGCTGCTTTTGCGATCATACTAATCAACCCTTTTTATCTTGAAAATCTATCTTACCGATTTGAGTCAATGATGATGGGGTTCTCCGTTGGCTTGGCTATCCTTAGTGCAATTATATTATCCAAAATCAGCCCACTAAGGATCTTGATAAGTATTATCTTATTATTTTCAATGATGTGTTTTTACCAGGCATCTCTCGGATTATATTTAACTATTTCCATAATTGTTCAATTTAGTGTTTTGCTTAAATCTTCCGAGAACAAACCTTTCTTAGATAGATATAAGCATTTAATTTCAAGTGCAGTAGTTTTGTTGGTTTCTTTCGGCCTTTACAAACTTATTTATGGAGACTTGGTAAACAATAACGAATATGATCGTTTGCACAGTCAGCTAATACCTTTTTCTTATGAAGGCTTGATCATACTTATTGACAATATAAACAGGTTTTATGAGATTATTAAATTACCAATTATAGGTCACAATGGTTATTTTTATGGTGTACTTCTTATTGGCGGATTTACATCTTCGTTATTTTTAGCAATCAAACTTCTTGCTTTGAAGAGATGGATAGATTCATTATTTTTAGCATTAGCCCCTTTTCTCGTCGTAATAGCATCACTAATTACACTATGTATTTTAAAAGAACCTGTATTCGCTGCCAGAACATTTATCGGTACATCCGGTGTTTTGCTTTTTTTCTTTTATTCGCTTTATTACGTTGGAAGAAATATTCTTGCCCTGCCCGTTTTTGCTTTTCTATTTATTACGTCTTTAACAATAAACTACGCGTATGCTAATGCTGTTAAAGCCCAGCAAGAGCAGGAATATTTAATTTTAAACCAACTTGCTGCGGATATAAAAACAGAAGACGCTTCAATTAATGAGATAATCATTATAGGAAGGGAAAAATTCTCAGATAAAGGCTTGCTATCCACAAATACATTTCCAGTCATTCAATTGTTGGTACCCAGAGTTCTTAACAATCAATGGTACTGGGGCTACATGCTACTTAAACATCACCCAGAAACTCGACACTTAAAGCAATATAAAGACGCGTCACAGTTCGTAGTTACTGAATCAAAACTTATAGCTGAAAGATCTCTATACAAGCTCTGGATATGTAGAAATAGATTCATATTACAATTTAAGTAAATGTAATCAATTAGTTCATTAGCTATGGATTCTATATATGTTTAAACGGCGAGTTGACGCTGATTGGTATTTATCCCAATACCCTGATGTGGCAAATAGTGGAATTTCTGCGGAAGAACACTATAAAGTCTTCGGTAAAGCGGAGGGAAGACTACCACGTCCACCAAGGACAACACCCCCATCAAAATTGGAGATTTTGCTAGTTGCTTTAAGTTCAGCCCCCCGCTTTTATGGTGGAATATTACCGGCCACCAGATTCCTGCTTGGGAATTTAAAACACCATGGAATACAAGGGTTTAAGGGGGTACTGGCAGAAATATACTATCGCAGCAGACCCAATCAGATTAATGTTGATTATAGTTCCTGGATTGCGTTAGGCGAGTTAAATGCAGCGGACTATTCAGCGGCAAAGAGGCGGCTGGAAGGCTTAGCTTTACAACCCTGCATTTCATTTGTGCTACCCACTTATAACTCTTCGATTCCATGGCTGAAAGAAGCTATTGACTCCTTAAAAGCCCAACCTTATCAAAATTGGGAACTCTGCATTGCAGATGATGCATCAACTCACCGGGAGGTACGAGACTTTCTCGCGCAACAACAATCACAGGATTCTCGTATTAAAGTGGTTTTTCGTGAAAAGAATGGGCATATCTCTGAGTCATCTAATAGTGCTGCAGAAATAGCAAGTGGCGACTGGATCGCACTTTTCGATCACGATGATCTATTACATCCTTTTGCACTTTACTGGATATTACAAGCGATTAATAACAACCCGGATGCGCAACTTATTTATTCTGATGAGGACAAGATTGATGAGCAAGGGAATCGACATAGCCCTTACTTTAAACCTGATTGGAACTATGATCTTTTTTTGTCGCAGAATTGCTTTAGTCACTTGGGCCTAATTCGCCGTTCTCTATTTGAAAAAATACATGGATTTCGCAAAGGTTATGAAGGATCACAAGATCATGACTTGATTTTACGGGCTATTGAACTGGTAGAACCTACACAGATAATCCATATTCCTAAAGTACTTTATCACTGGCGCGTTCATGCCGACAGCACCGCCAAATCTACAGATTCAAAACCTTATGCAGCTATCGCTGGAGAAAAAGCTATTCAAGATCATCTTTTGCGTATAAACGCAAAAGCCCAGGTTAGTTTTGAGGGATATGGTTATCGTGTTAAATATAAACTACCGGATAATCCCCCGCTGGTTAGTTTAATTATTCCTACTCGTAATGGCTTACAATTAATTCGCCAATGTATTGATAGTATTCAACAGAAAACCACTTATCCCAATTATGAGATTATTGTTGTTGATAATGGCTCTGATGATCCTGAAGCGCTGACTTATTTCGACACATTAAAAAATACCCCGAGATTTAAGGTTATTCGTGACAATCGACCATTCAATTACAGCCAACTTAATAACCTGGCGGTTAAACACAGTGATGGCGAAATCATTGGGCTAATCAATAATGACGTTGAGGTTATCCGTCCAGAATGGCTCAATGAAATGGTTGTCCATGCATTGAGACCTGGAGTCGGTGCTGTAGGCGCAAAGTTGTTATTTCCTGATGAGCGTCTTCAACACGGTGGTGTGGTTCTTGGTATAGGAGGGGTTGCCAATCATGCTCATTTATTTATTCGCGGCACGCATCATGGCTATTTCGCTCGGGCAAGTGTTACGCAACAATTTTCTGCGGTTACTGCTGCCTGCTTGGTAATTCGTAAAGCCATCTATCAGGAAGTGGATGGGTTAGATGAGCAAAACTTGGCCGTTGCATTCAATGACGTTGATTTTTGCATACGTGTCACTAATAAAGGATATAGGAATATATGGACTCCTTACGCCCTTCTCTATCACCATGAATCCGCGACGCGAGGGGCTGATATAGCGCCGGAAAAACGGGAGCGTTTTGTAAGAGAAGTTGAGTATATGATGTCAACCTGGAAAAAAGAACTTGCTAATGATCCTTTTTATAACCCCAACTTAAATCTGAACTTCCCAGATTTTTCACTTCATTCACCGCCCAGGCTAGGCAAGTGGGAGCTATCAGTTAGCCCTCAAACCCAGGATGCAGGATAATCGAACAGTGAAAATATTGGCAGTTGTTGTTACATTTAATCCAAATCCGGCTGTACTCGAAACGCTTCTTAACGCATTACAGCCTCAAGTGGATTTTATTGTCGTTATTGATAACAATTCATCTTCAGAAGTACAGCTGCCTAATATCCATAATTTAATGTTTATTACCAACTCTCAAAATCAGGGAGTTGCATATGCATATAATCAGGGCATTGCACTGGCTCAACAACAAGACGCCTCTCATGTCCTGTTATTCGACCAGGATAGTTGTCCGGCTCCAGATATGGTTAAGCACCTGAAAAACGCTTTTATCAAATATGATAATCATCAACTTGCTGCCGTTGGCCCAAAATACACAGACATCAAAGGCCAGGAAAAATCACCTTTTGTAGCATTGAGGGGACTGGGACTAACTCGAGTGGAGTGCGCCGACAATCAACAAGTTGATGTTGATCATCTGATTTCTTCCGGCTGCTTGCTATCACGTAAGGCTATTGAACAAATTGGTCTATTTGAGGACCAATTATTTATAGATTATGTTGATACAGAATGGTGCTGGCGGGCTAAGCGTAAGGGCTTTAGGCTGTTAGGTGTGGGAGCGGCAAAAATGCAACACGATCTGGGTGATACCCATTTTATGGCCTTTGGAAAACCCAGAGTATTACATGCCAGCTTCAGACTTTATTACCAGATGCGCAACCAATGGTGGATGATTTTACAACCCTGGGTGGGTTGGCGTTGGAGAGTGATGGATATTATTCGCAGCATTAAAATTTTTGCAGCGATTTCAATTTATGCACCACATCGATTTGAATATATTAGACATATGTCAAAAGGGATTTATGATGCATTTCGTTCAAATATGGGAAAACTAAAAACTGATCAATAAACCAATTGAGATTTCCGTATGAAAACCACTGTTCTAAAAAAATTGACTGCTCTTTTTTCTTGCGTTTTATTGCTTGTTGGTTGTGACAACAATAATGATATCAATACACTTAACGCTTATCCGGCTTTAGGCGTTTGTAATTTCGAAACTCCTCAAAACAACCAGATTATCAGCAACACCAATGACATCGTCATTAGTGGATGGGCTTTTAATAAAAACACGAACTCCACATCAGATTCGATTGTTTTATATTTAGCTAATGAAGAAACTAACAAGCTAACTGCAATAAAAACAACATCTGGCATGGTACGAGAGGATGTCGCGAAAGTATTTTCCAACAATAAACTGACACAGAGTGGCTTTAGTGCGACAATCACCAAGGGTGAGCTCACAGCTGGAAGCTATCAGATAGTCCTACTGCAAGCAGATAAATCGTTTATTATGGTTCGCTGTGATGGTGAAAAACACAACATTATTATTCAGCAATAAAATGCCCTTGTGCGCTACCCTCTCCTGCTGGAGGGTTATATTGATGATTTTTTTGACAAACAGCGCTTCGGGACATTGGCAATATCATAAGCAAGGAAAGACAACATAAACTGTACCCCTAACACTATCGGCAATACAGACAACATAACTGTGCCAGTAGGCGTTAAACTGCTTATACTGGCATAGTGATACCAATTAAATGCCCCATAAAATATCCCAAATAACAACAGTATTATCCCTAGCACCAGTTCTATAGATGCAATAGACATATCACGCAGATAATAGTTATAAAAAATTCGTTTAATCGTATTCTTAATATTTTTCTTTAAAAACTCACCAACAATTTTACCAACCTTTAATTGACTTTCTTCATCTCCATATTTTGCATCCATAGGTATATCAATAACTTGAGCGCGAATTGTATTGAGTCGAAATAAAATATCTGATTCAAAGAAATAACGTTTACTGATTTTTGCCAGTGGCAACCGTCTCAAAACACTTGTATGAATTGCTGTGTAACCATTTGTTGGATCAAATAAATCCCAATACCCTGAAGATATTTTTGTCATCAATGAGAGTACCGCATTACCAAATAACCTTATTTTGGGCATTTGGTGGATTTGCTCCAGGTCATAGAAGCGATTCCCTTTGGTATAGTCTGCCTCGCCGCGTAAAATAGGGCCAATAAAGTCATGAATTAAGGTGGGATCCATTTGCCCATCGCCATCGACTTTAACAACTACAGTCATTTCATCAACCAAAGCTTGCTGATAGCCGGTCATTACGGCACCGCCAACTCCCTGATTGACTTCATTGAATAAAACCACTACTCGATGATCATCTATAGTTTTCTGGATAAATAAACCAGAACCATCCGGGCAACAGTCATCAACTGCATAAATTTTCTCCACACAGGATGGAATAGCTTCTATAACGTCACCAATGTGGTTCTTAACTTTATAGCAGGGAATTACCACCGCAACCTTGGCAGCATGACCAGGCGATTCACAATGCATCATTTTGTTAACCATATTTACTTTTCACACTTGTACAACATACTTTCATTACCGGCCTGAAGTTGATGTACACCCAATTCAGCATCCTCACTGTATATGCATAATTCACGCATAATAGACACTGGATCCTGATCATCAATGGTTATACGCAGCTCAAAACCAGATAAAGAAAGCTTCGGATTACGCAATGCCGCACGAACATCCCCCCTGGGGATAGTGATATAGGTTATTGGATAGGAAACCTGGAGGTTACTGTAGAATATTTTACTATCGCCTGAAAAGAATCCCCAACCCGTAATCACTATTTGATGATCCTGAATAACTGCGTTATCTACAAAACCACCCTTGGGAGTTCCTTCATCTTTATCTTTGATTTTCACAAGCTGCCCGTTTTTTTCAGCATAATCTTTAGGATTAATACTAATAACCTTTCCTTGCTGCGACTGGCTAGCAAGATAATATCGATCCAATACAGTACCGACTGTTCCTGTAACACTAATAAATGCAAGCACGCACAAAAAAAGCACACTAAATATTTTTAGTATCTGAGGGAGAGATTTTATGCTTCTCGTCGTAGCCACTGAAAATAGAAGTGCAGACGACCAAAAATAACGCCCCTGTACACCACTAATTAGCTCGGCAGGGTGCGGCGTCCACGTAATTAATAACAGAAAAAATACCAATAAACATGAAGATAAGGATACTACCAGCAAGGTTGCCCTAGGCAACCAATCCAAATGTGCACGCGTATAAGCCAACGATAGAAAAAGAAGAATAAGTAAAATCCAATATATAGAACTGATTACGCTGGCACCAACGCTAGCATCAAGCCACCCTAAAACACCAACAAAAGAAGTGATATAGAAATGCTGTAGATGAGAGTTACTTATACTATCAAAGACTAAGGAGAGGTACTCTATTGGGTGTTTTATATAATGTAACAGCAATTCAGAAGGCTTGGCGCCGATCGACACCCTGCTATCCACGGTTGTCATCAACGCATAAAACACCCAAATGAAGGCCAAGATAACAACTGCAATCGCAGACCACCATAAATAATTTTGTCTATACCGGTAGGCAATCACCAGAGGCATTAACAACATCGGCATTAGGTTAAGCCGGCTATTCACCAGAACCAAAAGAGTTACCACAAAAGTGATATAAAGTGTTTTATTCCATACAGCATACATGTCCATCAATTTCACAAATATCGACACGCATAAAATTAACATAGCCACGGCAATACCATCCTGGCTAGTTGCCACACTTTGGAACAACATTAGTGGCATAAGTAGCAGCCCTAAAGTAAGGGGGCTAGGGGTAAGAGTCCGAAACGCCATCCACAACAATATTAGAATACTGATTGATGCCAGTGTTCGCGCAAGATAGTAAGAGTGATGAATACTTAAATCAAGCAACTGTCCAATCCACAGGCCTATAGTTTGCGGTAGATATATTGCGGGGAAATAATAGTTAACACCGGGACAACTATTAAATACTTCTGTTTTGGACCAATGCAGTGATTTGGCATCATCCAGCATTTCACGAGTTAATTTACTATCTACTTTACCAGGAAGAACAGTAAAAATTCCCATGTAAGTACTTAGCGATTCATCAATATACCCACCTGTAGACTGTCCCTCTGGGGTGATCATGCTTATGCGCCCTTGGGAAAGCAGATAGGCTCGTTTCAAATGATCTTGTTCATCGGGAGATTGAAATGGCGGAATCAATGATGACAGGAATATTGTTGATACCACAAATAAGATAACCATCAACAGCACATTACTGGAGGAGTGCCCTTTATTTAAAAGATCAACTATTGCCGGTAGCTTTTTGGTTGTAATAAAGTTTTTTAACCACATAATTCTTAAAATCGCCTAGAGATAATAAATTTTATAAATGACTGACAAAAATAATAAATGTGCAAGAGGCCTTTGCGCGATGCACCACCACCAGCATGTATAATTTTTACCTGTGGATGATGAACGATCAGGAAGTTATCCTGAATTCGCATGGATAGGTCAAAATCCTCAAAATACATAAAGAACTTTGGACTAAATCCAGATATTGACTGAAGCGCTACCGTCCTGCAAAACATATAGCAACCACTGGCCAGTTCAATTTGTAGTGGTTGTGACGCCGGCAACAGATCACGATATTCGTAGCGGTCCAGGCGAGCTCTCAATGCTTGATTCAGCCACTTGCTATTTAATGCCCTGGCAGCTAACAAAACTGCTGTTGGTTGACGTTTAGCAATGTACTGTCGCTCGCCATGTAAGCCAAAGGCATCCGGAGCTAAGAGACCAACCTGAGGATTAGACCCCAAATAACGTAAGGCAACACTAATATTGTCTTGATCCAGTATCACATCCGGATTGAGAATGAGATGGTAATCGCTCCTGGCCTCCATAATTGCCAAATTATGCCCTTTCCCATATCCAAGATTACCATGACCAGTTTCTACAATGATGGAATCAAATTCCGACAGAAATTCATCTCGCAATGTGGATAGAATGTAAAAATTGTGACCATCTGGCCCATTATCAATCAGATAAAGGCTTATTGACCTAAACAGGCCTTGATCACGAGCAACAGCACAGGAAGAAGCTAAAGATGATAGCGTTAAGCGCAAAACCTCTATATCGCCATTAAAGGTAACACAGGACACACTTAACAAACACACAGACAACTGAGAGCTCAAGCTCTATTCCGCCAATATCTTTTTATCTACCAAACCAGGCATTACCAAAAGCTTGGCTGTCTCTTTTTTAGACTTGTGAATTAAGTCACTCATTTCATAGAGGGGCTCAAATTCAACATCCGAATCAACTATCAAGGTAAACAATTCCTGATGACGGTATTGTTCACAATACAGCTGGGCCTTATCGAGTAGCTCTGCTAAAGACTGCGGGGATATTTTTTTCTCTTGGGCACGAAGAATACGTGGGTGTGTAGTACCTTCACAGTTACTACCACACAGCAGTTCTTCATATAATTTTTCACCAGGGCGCAATCCGGTAAAAATGATTTCGATATCGCCATTAGGATTATTTTCATCTCTCACACTGTAACCCGATAAGAGCGCCATTTCGCGGGCCAAGTCGTGTATCTTGACCGGCTCACCCATATCTAACACAAACACATCGCCACCTTGCGCCATGGAACCAGCTTGAATCACCAATTGTGCGGCTTCACTAATCGTCATGAAATAGCGCACTATATCTTTGTGGGTGACGGTAATGGGCCCCCCTCGACGGATTTGCTCACGAAAACGCGGCACTACCGAGCCAGAAGAGTCAAGGACATTGCCAAATCTCACCATACTGAACGTAGTCGAACTTGTGCGCGTTGCTAAATCCTGCAGCACCAACTCGGCAAGGCGTTTGCTTGCTCCCATAATATTGGTAGGACGAACGGCTTTATCGGTAGAGATCAGTACAAAGTGTTTTACCCGATGCCGCAATGCAGCTTCTGCAACATTACGTGTACCAAACAGGTTGTTTTTAACACCTTCAATAAGGTTATGTTCAACAATCGGCACATGTTTATAAGCAGCTGCGTGGTAGACAATATGTACCGCAAATTGGGACATCACCATATTTAACAGTGATACATTTTGTACGGAGCCCAACAAGGGTACAATTTCTATGGGAAGCTGATCGGCAATTACCTTCTCTGCCAACTCTTTTTCGATACGATATAAATTAAACTCGTTTTGCTCGAACAAAATAATTTTTGACGGACTCAGCTTAATTAGCTGGCGGCAAAGCTCCGAGCCAATAGAACCTCCAGCTCCTGTCACCATAACAACTTTATCGGTTGTATTTTTACCCATCAGGATGGGATCAGGTGCTACCGGGTCACGCCCCAGAAGATCTTCAATTTGGATATTGCGCAGCTCACTGATATGTGCAACACCACGCACTATATCGGTAATAGGAGGAATGGTTTGTACTTGCACCAACAGCGGCTCAAGGTAACGAATAATACGAATACGCTCTTGCCTTTCTATATTGCCTAACGCCAACAAGATGCGACTAACCTGGTGCTCTTCAATAAGCGCAGATAATTTATGCGGATGATAAACCGTCAAACCGCGCAACACGCTTCCCTGGAGTATTTTATTGTCATCCACAAACGCAACCGGATGAAACTCCGAGCCCTGTTGCAATTGGGCAGCCAGGTTACTTCCTGTTTCACCCGCGCCATAAATAATGACTTTAACATCGCCTTTGGGTGTTAACGCCTGAACAATATTACGGAACGCAAGGCGCGGTAACCCAATAAGGATCAGTGTAGTGAATACATAAATAATAGGGACGGAACGCGGCAAGAAAGCGTGCAGGAAAAAGCCACTCAGTGCCATTGCCAAACTTGAAATAAGGATGCCGATGACGATGGTAAACATCGCCTGCTGGGTCATATAACGCAGGATCGCACGATATAGCCCCATACGCATGAAGGTGTATAAAGACACAACCAGCGTAAACAGCAGGCAAAGCAGTATTGGACGATCAAAGTGTATTTCTGTGCGCCCCATACGCAGGGCATATGCCAGATAGAACGAAGACACTATCGCAATAGTGTCATAACAAACCGATATGGCTCGTTTGACAGGCCTGGGCGCACTTAGGAAACGGTAGAGTAGAGAGTTGTTTTTCATCAATTCCTTCGGCCCATTCATAGATTCCAGAGGCGTCATGGTATCAACCACAACGCCGGTTGAGTAGCAGAACCCTGTAACAATTTGTGGGTATTATTTGTACCGGACACGTATTCATAACTGCCTCCCATATTTTCTATATTATTTATTATTGCAAGTTATATCAGTCCATTTCTGGTTGCCATCCCAGTAATGTTTGCGTTTGCCCTATGTCAACCTCCAGATTACTGATTAACTTATCAAGCTTCGTGCCAATAACCGGTACATGACGTAGTAACCTGAGCAAGCTGGTAGGGAACGCTACCAGACGGGGGCTGAATTTTGCCTGACTGGAAATCAACCAGATAATCTCTGCTGTGCTGCGTGGCCGGGCATCACTCACCAACAGGGTTTGCCCGGCTGCGGCCGGATGATCCAGGCAACACCGAATAAGGCTGCAGAGGTTTCCCAGTGAAACCAAATCCCTGCGATTACGTAATGACTTGAAGGGCAAGGGAATTTTCAAATCAATCAGCCGAACCAGGGTCGCCAGGTTACCCTTGGGAGCCCCACCCCATATCAGCGGTGGGCGAACAATCACCAATTCGGTACCCGTCTTATCAAACAAGGCCGTTAATGCCTGCTCAGCTTGCCATTTTGATCGCCCATAGGCATCGCCGGGTTTAGGGGGGTCACTACTACGAAATGGCAGTCCAGTGGTGACCTCGCCATTTACCTTGATACTGCTGAGGAAAATAAAACGCCTGGCACCCGCACGCAGGGCTGCATGGGCAATCGCCAAGGTAGTATCAACATTAATGCGGCGATATTCCTCATCAATACGTTTGCTGGCAGAGCCGGGTTGATGTGCACGAGCGGCCAGGTGGATAACGACTTCCTGCCCTACAAATGCCTGCTCGGGCAGTGATACCAGATAATCCGGAACAGGGATATTAACGGTCCCCTGCAAACCATAAGGTTGCCGGGTCAATGTCACCAGGTGATATCCAGAAGCTACCAGATATGGACATAGTGCCTGCCCCAGATAACCATTGGCGCCAGTAACCAACACATTCATAACGGCCTCTCCGGCGCCGGCCACTGCTGATGCCTGCCAGCACCTGACCGCCAAAACACCAGAGCTAACGGACAGTAGCCCAGCAGCAATCCCATAAACCCATCCAGGTGCCCCAGTACCACCAAGCCTGCAACCGGCAATAAGTAACCTAACGTCAACAGGTTATATCCCAAGGTGACTTTGGTATGTGATTGCCAGCGACGGGACAGGTGTTGATAGGCATGTTCCCGATGCGCCTGATAGAGTTTTTGCCGACGCCATGCCCTGAGCAAGAGCGTGAGACTGGCATCAACGATAAAAGCACCGGAAAGGATCAATACGGCCCAGTAAAACACTGGATTCCACTGTCCCGCTTGCAGGAAGATGACACCTAATACAAGGCCAATAAAGCAACTCCCTATGTCCCCCATAAAAATACGGGCCCTGGGGAAATTCCAGAGCAAAAAACCGGCACTGGCTCCTGCGAGCAAGAAGGGAGGCACCATAAGTTCGACCGGAGCCCCGATTAACCAGAGCAGTACCAGTATCCCCAGGGAGATACTGATCGCAGTCAAAGAGGCGATTCCATTGATGCCATCCATGAAGTTATAGAGATTGATAATCCAAACCAGCACCAGTAATGCCCACAGCGATAATAAGGGGGGCGACTCCAGGGTAACGCCAAATACCCCCAACGCGGTCATGCCACCGGTTAAATAAAGCGCCAGTGTGGCTGACAGTATTTGTACCAGCAGGCGCCATCCCGCCTTTACATGCCCCAGGTCATCCAGATAGCTAACACCTGCCAGCAGTAATCCCGGCAACAAGAATGCACTGTATTGGATCACTCCCAGAGGGGTGATCGATATAGCCACTCCCATGCCCAGCAATAAACTCACCACAATCGCAATACCACCACCGCGGGGGGTTGGTACTTGATGGGAGCTGCGATCATTGGGGATATCCATCAGTGACTTGCGCAGGGCATAGCCTCGATAACATCCTGTCAGCATAAAGCTGAGCAGGAAAACACTGACCCAAAGCCCGAATAACATAGAATTAACCCAACAAAAATCAGGATGGAGTCTCCAAAAACCTGATAAAAACCTGCTTTCTTACCCATAACAGCTATCATTCATGGATAGTTTATCAGCGTCGTAAAATCCTCTAAATACAACAAGCAACGATGCCTTTCTGCAGCGACACTCAGGAGCAACTCCTTTTCCATGAACGCCCGGCGATTCAACTCGGTATTATTATTGGCCATGGTTTTTACGCTGGTGGCGATTTTTGCACAGGAGTTCTTGCCAACCAAGCGATTACTACTCACCCCATCACCCCAGGGTATTTATTACCTGTATTCAACCGAACTGGCAGACGGCTCCCCGGCCGGCAGCTGGATCAGTGAACATGAGCGCAAGATGCGCTGCGTCTTTCCCGGGAATATAACCAATGTCCATTACTCCTGTAGCCTGAACCAATTGTTTGCAACCGGCCCAACCAGGGGCATTGACCTATCCGGCTATACCCATATGCGTATTCATGTGGCACATAATGGCAAGACACCCAGGCGAATCAGGGTTTCCCTGCGCAATTTTGCTCCAGCCTATTCCCGCGAAACAGATACGAACAGTTCCAAATATCACGCTGTCATTCTGCGCAGCGAAGAAATCAATCGGATGACCAGTATCCCAATACACGATTTCACCGTATCTGACTGGTGGATTGATCAATACCAGATCCCCCGTAGCCAGGCGCAGTTGGAATTAAGCAATGTCATGAATCTGGGGTTGGACTTCTTTGATAGTCTTACCCCCGGTGACGATGAGCTGGAATTACGCCATCTGGAATTCACAGGTGAATGGATCTCCAAAGAAACCTGGTATTTGCTCATATTGGGTTGCTGGATGGCCGGAATCACACTCTATGCTACCAGCCGATTAATCCAACTAAACCGCCAGACTAAACACGACACCCAGGTTATTAATTCCCTCCATCTCGATAAACAAAAACTGCAACTGGAAACCGATAAGTTTCGCCGTCTTTCGACAGTAGACCCGCTAACCCAGGCCTATAACCGATTTGGTATTGACCAGATCGTCACAACCTTAATGAACCATTCAGAGCTGCAAACAACAGAAGCGGCTGATTTTGCCTTGATGGTTATGGATATCGATCACTTTAAGCAGATTAATGATAATTATGGCCATGACCTTGGCGATAAAATCCTGCAGCGCATAGCGCACATTATCCAGGAAAACCTGCACGCGGAGGACTTTCTGGGGCGCTGGGGTGGAGAGGAGTTTATTGTGATCCAACCCAACACATCAAAGGAATTTGCCATGGCGCTGGCCGATAAAATTCGCCAGGTCATCGCAACCACCTATTTTGAATCCGGGAATACTGTGCGGGTAACCCTGAGTGTCGGTGTCGGAGAAAGGCTCATCGGAGAGGATTTTGCAGCTACCTTTAAACGTGTTGATGAAGCGCTTTATCGGGCCAAGGCGGAGGGTCGCAATCGCTGCATCATGGTATAACCGGCATCAATTTTTCCGCGCGCAGGAAAAACAAAACCCCGCATAAGCGGGGTTTTGTTTCATTCTATTTAAGACGCTCAAGGAACAGTCAAAGCTTATCGAAGGCATCTGTCTGCAAACAATCAAACCGACGCGCATCATAGTCAACAACCCTTGCCACATCCTGGGGCTGGATAATGTTTTTAGCCGCCGCATCTTCCGCTTGCTCCTGAAGGGTAGCACCCTGCAACTTGCCGGTATTTCTCGCCTTGAGGAAGGCATGCCACACCGGGCCAAGGGACAACAGCGTTTGATAGGTGCTTTCCACACGACCAGCCGCATCCAGCGGATCGTGACTGATATAGAGGTAGTGACTGAGCATTTGCCGTACCGGGTTTTCCTCCATGATCAGATCACCCAACTCGCGGATCAAATCGTCATGCGGTTTACGCACAACATAACCACAGGGCATGGCTAAAAACTTGATCGTCCTGGCGAGCCAACGCACCGGGAAATTGTTGGCAAAATCCTTAAGTGCTTCCTGGGCGAGATAAATAGCGCGATTCACGGCGTATTCCGCATGGGCATCCTCGGCACGGGTACGCGGGTGCGCGGAATGGAACTTGAGGATGGCACAAGCGATAAATAACTGGCTGTGCACATCACCCAGGCGCGCCGAGAGCAGCTCGCGGCGCTTGAGATTACCGCCCAGAACCGCCAGGGCGATATCCGACATGCTCGCCAGGGCGGCACTCAGTTGGTTAATCCGCTGGTACCAGCGACGGCTGAAGTCGTCGGCATTAGCCGGCACACTACTGAAGCGACCGCCGAGAAAGCCGAGTAATTTGGTACGCAGCATGTTATTGGCAACATGGCCGAGATGGGAGATAAACAATCGGTCAAACTTTTTCAACGCTGCTCCTGCATCACTCATCTCCATTGCCTGCATTTCCTCGAACAGGAAGGGGTGGCAACGCATGGCGCCCTGGCCAAAGATCATCAGGGAGCGGGTGAGGATGTTGGCGCCTTCCACGGTGATGGCGACAGGAACGGAAATGTAAGAGGCAATCAGGAAGTTGCGCGGCCCGTTCTGGATAGCGCGGCCGCCAACAATGTCCATCGAATGCTCAACAGACTGACGCATCATTTCCGTGGCATGGTACTTGGCCATCGCGGTCATCACCGATGGTGCACCGGTTTCCAGCCCCTTGGTCACAAACTGGCGCATGGCTTCCAGGGTATAACCCGAGGCAGCAATCTCGGCCGTCGCTTCCTGCACACCTTCAAACTTGCCCACTTCGGTGTTGAACTGGCGGCGAATACGGGCGTAAGCCCCCACCAAACGGTAATTCATTTCACCCGATGCCGTAGACAGGGCAGGCAGGGATACACCGCGCCCTGCCCCCAAACACTCAATCAGCATACGCCAGCCCTTACCGGCCATGGCGGCGCCGCCGATAATCCAATCGATGGGAATAAATACATCATTGCCAAAAATAGGCCCGTTCATAAACGGCGAGCCGGGATTGTGGCGCTTGCCGATATCCACACCGGGATGGTTGGCGGGAATCAATGCACAGGTAATGCCGTACTCCTTCTTATTGGGATCACCCAACAATCCTTCAGGATCGTGCAACTTGAACGCCAGGCCGACCACGGTGGCTACCGGCGCCAGGGTAATCCAGCGTTTGTTGAAGGTCAGTTTCAGGCCAATCACTTCCTGCCCCTCATGCTCTCCCTTGCAGACAATACCCACATCGGGAATGGAGCCGGCGTCGGAACCGGCCTCGGGGCCGGTAAGGCCAAAACAGGGGATTTCGGTACCGTTCGCCAGGCCGGGCAACCAGCGCTGGCGCTGCTCTTCCGTACCGTACTTAACCAGGAGTTCACCTGGCCCGAGGGAGTTGGGCACCATCGCAGTCACGGCTGCCGTGCCGGAGCGGCTGGCGATCTTGCTCATAATACGGCTTTGCGCATAGGGACTAAAATCGCGGCCACCGTATTCCTTGGGGATAATCAGGCCAAAGAATTTTTTCTCCTTAAGGTACTGCCAGGCTTCAGGCGGCAGGTCTTTGCGATTGTTGTGGATATCCCACTCATCAAGCATGGAGCAGAGCTCACTCACTTCATTATCGAGGAACGATTGTTCATCTGCCGTTAGTTGAGGCAGGCTAATTTGGGCGAACTCATTCCAATCGGGCTTGCCACTAAACAGTTGCTTTTCCCACCAGGTAGTTCCCGCCTCCAGGGCATCGCGCTCAGTAGCACTGATCGGCGGCATGGTTTTCTTGAGGATGCTGAAAACCGGTTTGGAAAGAACCACACGGCGGATCGGGCCGATATTCAGCACCAGCAGGATTGCCACCAGGGGCACCACCAACCAGGCAGAATAGAGTGCCGGCGCCACGACGCCCAGCAACAGCCAGGCAACAATCACAATGGAGGAAGCTGCAATCAGCGCGACCTGGCGATACACCAGCACGCCGACCAGCACCAGGATGGCAAGCAACGACAGCAACAGCATAGGTTTATCCTCTAAAAATATTTGCCCGGACGGACACAACAGCCGAGGCATTTGGCCTTCTTTGACCCTGTTGCAACGTCCGGGTTTCCGGTGTAACTCGCCAGGCTTTCACCTGAGCCTATTAACCATAGTCGATGAATGCCGGATTGGCGGCCCAAGCCCAGGCAAAATCATACGGGCGCCTGCGCAATATACGCAGCTTTTATCCGAGGGGGATGAACTGCATCAAGGAACCGCGAATTTCCCCTATCTGCACGACCTGACAGCTCAACGGCTGACCACCAATCCCTGGCTTAAGGTCTGGCGCGCGGCGCTCCAGGCGGGGATTAGCCCCAACAGCAATGCCAAACCCAGCACCCATAGCGCATAGTTCCCCAGCTGGGCCAGGTTCGGCAAGGTCTCCAGCGACACACCATAGCTATCCAAGATCCAGGGATGCACCAGCTGCAGTCCCAATGCCAACAGCAATACGCCACCCAACAAGCCCAATAAGGCCAGCAGCATCACCTCCAGCTCCAGTAAGGCAAACAGGTACAGTGGCCCAGCCCCAAGGGCACGCAGTATGGCCAGCTCGCGGCGGCGTTCGCCCATCGCCGCCAGCAAACTGGTTGTCATTCCCAGCAGGCTGGCCACCAACACCAAACCGGCAATCAGCTGCAAACTGGACTCTACCACCCCCAGCATTTGCCAGAACTCAGCCAAGGCCAGCCCGGGGATAATCGCCTGGAGGGGTTCGGCAGGGTATTGGTTGATCTGCCGCTGGACAGTAAAGCTGGCAGCGCGGGACTTGAGGCCAACCAAGAGCGCCGTCACAGAGTCCGGGTGAGCATCTGCCACAAGCTGAGGTTTATGGTCGTGGTCGTGGTCGTGGTCGTGGTCGTGGTCGTGGTCGTGGTGATCAGTATGTGCTTCTGTCATCGCAACCCGCCTGGATGGCGGTACGCCGCCTTGCCAGTCACGATGCAGTCCGGCGATAGCCGCCAGGCTGATATGCAGGCTTTTATCCACCGGCGTCCCCGTTGGAGCCAGTACCCCGGTTACGACAAAGGGACGATCATCGTGATTATGCAGGCTGACCTTGCCACTGCCGTGGGCCAACACCAGCTTGTCCCCCAAACCATAGCCCAAGGTCTTAGCCACCTGCGCCCCCAATACCACCTGGTTGGCCTGCTGAAACCACTCGCCCTGAGCCAAGTGCAGCGGTTGATCAGCGCCATAGCGGTAATGCCGGATATAACTGTCGGCAGTACCTACAACCGGGTAGCCGCGATGGGAGTCGCCCAGGGCAATGGGCACGATCCAATCCACCTGTGAATGGCGTAACAACTGTTGATAGCTATCCCAACTGACATTGGCTGTGGCATTACCGATGCGAAACACCGAGTAGAGCAGCAGATTGATAGAGCTGCCGCGCGCACCAACAACCAGGTCTGTCCCTACCAGGGTTTGGTTAAAACCGGTTTTGCTGGATTGGCGAATATGTTCAATCCCCAATACCAGGGCCACGCTCACGACGAGCGATATCACCGTCAACAACAGCGTCCAGCGACGATTCCATAAACTGGCGAATGCAAGGCGCAGCATCATGGCGCCACCTCCGCCAATCCTGGTTGTACCGGCGCTGGATTGAACTCACTTATATCCAACTGCCGATCAAAATATCCCGCCAGACTGCGATCGTGACTGACAAAGACCAGGCTCGCGCCTGTCGCGCTGCACTGGTCGAGCAGCAGGCGCATAAAGCTATCGCGGCTGTCCGAGTCCAGCGCTGAACTGGGCTCGTCCGCGAGGATCAAACGCGGCTCTCCCAAAAGTGCGCGCGCCACGGCAACCCGCTGCTGTTGCCCCACACTCAATTGGGTGGCGGGCCGATGCTGCATCTGGCCTATGCCCAAGGCAGCCAATAAGGGTTGCAGGCGCGCCTCGGCAGCAGCGCGTTGCGTCCGTGGCAAAAAGTGGAGGCGCAAACGCAGGTTATCCAACGCGCTTAAGTAAGGCAGCAGGTTGAACTGCTGGAAAATGATCCCCAGCTCACGCGCGCGGAACTGATCGCGCGCGCTGGCAGACAAAGCGGTCAAAGGTTGTCCAAACACCTGTAATTCGCCCTGCTGCGCTACAGCAACACCAGCGAGCAGGTTGAGCAGGCTGGATTTACCGGAGCCCGATGGCCCATAGACAAATAGCCGCTCACCCGCCGCCAGGGTAAATGCCGGGATACTCAGCAGTGGCCCGGCACCGGGCTGCCAATGAAACTGCAGGTTGCGGATAAAAATGGCTGGTGTGTCATGCAACAGGGTTTTAGACTCGCAGGCCGTCACACGTGGCTCCCCGATTAAGTAGTAGGGCCGATTAGCCCGGTTGATCATTCATGTTTTCCACAAGGTTGTATCGCCATGCGCTCAGGCATTCTCAAGCTCGGCCTCCTGTTACTGCTCGCCTTCGGATGGACGCCTGGGCAAGCCATGTTTTTATTCAAAACCATCGATTGGGTGGATTTGATCCCCGAAGAAGACCTGCGTTTGCTCGAATCTATCCCCGAGGTAGATCACGAATCCCTGAGCGATGATGCCTTTGCGGAGGACAGCATCGGTGCATCTCCCGGTTTACGCCCCAGCGAAAAGCTCACCGAGCAACTGAGCCAACAGATGGCCAGCGCCATTGAAGAAGCCGCCAGCGGCCAGCCGGGCAAGGGCGGCGAGCGCACCTGGAAAGATGCCCTGGTTTCCACCAGTGTGCGCGCCGAGTTTGATAACCGCCCGGTGCGCCTACCCGGTTATGTGGTACCGCTCAGCTACAACGACAAACAACACGTAACCGAATTTTTCCTGGTCCCCTACTTCGGCGCTTGCATCCATGTACCACCGCCCCCGCCAAACCAGATCATTTACGTGAGCTACCCCAAGGGCTTTACCCTGCCCGATCTCTACACCCCGTTCTGGGTGCAAGGTACCATGAAGATCGCGACCAAGGAGCACGAGCTGGGCGTCTCGTCCTACAGCATGATCAATGTGGCACTCACCGAATATACCGAGGAAAACGCCGAGGAATCCCCCAGTAGCGATTGACCCCACGCCTTACACAAGGCGAAACGCTAGCAGTTCTGCCTCCAGCGGCTGGGCGTCTATGGGGGACTCGCTGATCATTTCCAGGCGGCTATCCCCCAGGTCCTGCGCCGCCACCTCGGCTAAGGGTTTAACACTCAGGACGCCCTGCTCGGCATTGAACATATAGATCCCCTCACTGGTGTTCATCACGGCCTTGGCGCGCACAGCCGGTAAACCGCTCATCCATCCGAACAGGCCATTAAAATCAAAGCAAATATCCGGACGGAACATCCAGCCACAGGCATGGAAACCACCGCCCTGGTTTTCGCGGCGCACAAAATCCTCACCCTCCGGTAATTGAATTGCTGTGTTGTAAAGCTCGCGCTGTGGACTCAGGCGATTGGCAGCCGCTTTTTGCCCGGCGTGGTGTTGGGGGTGTTGCAGGCGATGTTGCTGGCGCGGGTAGTCCAGCCAGGCCAATTCCAGCTGCCCCTGGCTAACAGCAAAAGCCGCTGCTTTGGGCGGCTGGAAACTGGTCGCCAGGCCATCAAAATTGGCGCGATCATCCGGCGCGCACAGGTCGGTTTTATTGGCGACCAACACATCCGCAACTGCAATCTGGTCATTGAAACTGGCATTGCCGGTATAGCGGCTATCGCTCAATTTGCGTGGATCAACCAAGGTCAGGGTGGCGCGCAGGTCGAGCAGGGTATCGTAGTATTCACCGGTCAGGGTGTTGATGATTTCTTCCGGGTGCCCCAGCCCTGTAGGCTCCACAATAATGCGATCCGGCTTGGTGCGCGCAATGAGCATATTGAGCGCCATTTTCATCGGCAGGCCCGCCACACAGCAAATACAACCACCCGGCACTTCACGCACATGGGCGTTAGTACCCTGCAAGAGCGCGCCATCAATACCTATCTCGCCAAACTCATTGACCAATACCGACCAAACTTCGTGGGTCGGTTTGATATTCAGCAAATGGGTAATGGCGGTGGTTTTACCCACCCCGAGAAAACCGGTAATGATATTGGTTGGGATCAGGCGGCTGGACATGGAACCCTCATCGCACAAAAAGACGCCGGCATTCTACACAGCCCCTGACCACCCGCCTATTCATCGACAACTATCGGCTTATTCATCAGCAAACCATTGAGGGAAGGGATCCGGCAGGGTTTTCCAATAATCCTGCCCCAGCATCAACTCATCATCATCCAGTAAGCAGGCATCCAGCTGGCCTGTGATCATCGCCTGATCCAGCCCCTGGCCGATAAAGACCAATTCCTGGCGCATATCGCCGAAGGGTTCCTGCCACTTCGCCATGATGTACTCAAGCTGCTCCTCATCTTCCGGCCACTGCTCGCGCGGTACCGCTCGCCAAAACATACCCGCTGCCCCCTGTTGGGCGACACCGCCAGCCTGGCTCCATTGGCCCGCCCATTGGGGGCGTGACGCCAGCCAGAAAAACCCTTTGGAGCGCAGTAGCCGACCTGAAGTACCCCGTACTGATTGGTCAAAAGCACCACTGAAGAAATCGTGCAACTTTTGCGGATGGAAAGGACGGCGCGCCCGATATACAAAGCTGCCAATACCGTACTCCTCCGTCTCGGGAATATGCTCCCCGCGCAACTCCTTGAGCCAGCCAGGTGCCTGGCGGGCGCGCTCAATAGCAAACTTGCCGGTATTGAGTAATTTCTCCAGGGGAACCCGGCCGCGCACCATGGGCACAATCTCAGCTACCGGATTGAGCTTGTGCAGGATGGTTATCAGCTCATTTACCTGCACATCACTGAGTAAATCGGTTTTGCTAATTAACAGCACATCGCAAAACTCCACCTGCTCCACAAGTAAATCCGCCACTGTGCGCTCATCCTCCTCCCCCAGGCTTTCACCGGTATCCTGCAGTGGAAAAGCACTCAGATAGTCGTTAAGGAAGTTCACGCCATCCACCACAGTCACCATAGTGTCAAGTCGCGCCAGTTGTGCCAGGCTCTCCCCCTGTTCATCCTCGAAAGTGAAGGTCTCTGCGATAGGCAAGGGCTCGGAAATACCGGTGGATTCAATCACCAGGTAATCAAACCGTCCTTCGCGTGCCAAGCGGCTTACTTCAATTAATAAATCCTCGCGCAGGGTGCAGCAGATACAGCCGTTGCTCATCTCCACCAGTTTTTCTTCAGCGCGATTGAGGGTGACCTGGTTATTCACCAGGGCGGCATCAATATTCACCTCACTCATATCATTCACAATCACCGCCACCCGGCGCTTATCGCGGTTGTTGAGGATGTGATTTAACAGGGTCGTTTTACCAGCCCCCAGAAAGCCGGATAAAACGGTGACGGGTAGCAATTTCATAACTTGAGTCCAATGCGTAAATTAATATGTTATAACATAACACATTCCAACTAAAAATAGCGACACCAAACGCGCTCCACATCCTCTTCACAGCTCAACATCATCCTGTTTTTCCAACCCCAAGTATTCCCTGAATGTTTCTTTTGTCACCCTTAGTAACACCAAAAATGTATACGATTACATATTTTCATAAAAACAATAAGTAACGAAAAATCAAAAATATTGTTAAATTCCATGAAAAAGAATTAAAAATAACCAATTGTTTTTTATGGTTTTTTAAAAATTATTTCTATAGAAACAGAACTATTAAAAAATTTACTCACTCAGCAGATATTAAAATTTTATAAAAAACATCGCTTAATTAGTTTGAAAATGTAAACGGTTACAAATAGCATGGTATTACCAACCTCATGTAAAGGTCGGCCAGGTTCCCCATAAAAATCACAAAGGAGACAAGTCCATGAAACACCCCAACCGTTTTTCACACAAACTACTGCCCGGCCTCATCAGTGCCATCATCGCCACTGGCGCCCAAGCCCAAAGTGATCACGTTGAAGAAGTTGTCGTGACCGGGGTTCGCAGTGCCCAGGAAAAAGCGATCGATATAAAACGCAATGCCGCTGAAGTCGTCGACTCTATTTCCTCCGAGGATATTGGCAAGCTGCCTGACTCGACGATTTCCGATTCACTGCAACGTATTACCGGTATCCAGATCGCCCGCTCTGCCGGCCAGGGCGGCCTTGTCAGTATCCGTGGCTCACGCGAAGTATTATCGACACTGAATGGCGAGCTATTCCTGACCGCCGAAAATATTCTCAATAGCCAAGCCAACTATACCGACGTTCCCGCAGCGCTGATCAGTGGTGCTAATGTCTCCAAATCATCCAGTGCCAAACAATTGGAGGGGGGTATCGGCGGGAGTATCGACCTGCTTACCCGTCGCTCATTAACACTCAGTGAAGGCTTCAGTGCATCCGTTCGCGCCCAAGGCAGTTACGGCAGCATTACCGAAGAAACCGACCCCGAAATCAGTGGTCTGCTCGGCTTTAACTGGAACGACCAGACCGCCATGTCACTCGGTTTTTCCTATGCAGATCAAACCCTGTCAGACAATGCAGTCTATACCCGTGCAGGTGAAGACCGCACAGCCGAAACCTGGGGTTGCGATTGCGACCTGGATGGCGATGGCCAGAAAAATACCGACTCACTGATGATGATGGCCTGGAATGGCCCACAGCTATACAACCGAATCACCGAACGCGAGCGCATAGGTCTGACCTACAACCTCAACACCCAACTGAGTGATTCCCTGGAACTGAACATAGACATGTTCTACAACACCATGGACGAAAAGGCCTCAGGCAATATTCTTAATATCAGTGCAGAAGGGATCAATTACGACCGCTCCAGGATCACCCAATTGCACGGGGTTAGATCCACAGGAAATACCGGTCTCTATACCAATACTTACGCCACTGGGTTTACTGCCAATATGTCCGGCGGTATCCGTGCCGGTGTAGATTCCGACTATGTGGATACCTCTGCCTTTAACAACAGTGTTGAATTGAAATTTGATAATGGCGGTGCGTTCACTGGCAGCCTGCGCCTGGTTTCCTCACGCGCTAACCGCGAGCAGAGCAACCTGGATCTGGCACAAAGTGCCGCATCTCCCGGTGGTGACGATGGCCTGGTGTACAACGTCAATGGCGATACCCGTGTCGTTAATCCCGGCTGGATCGCCGACTTCTATCCAGTCACCTTTATGACCGGCAAGGATTCCGTCAATGTCATGTTTGATCAAACCTTCGCTAATCGTCTGGCACAAAAGGAATCCTGGTATTTCCACTCCGCCTGGCTGGAGGGTGAACGCCACACATCCAATCTGGATGTCTTGCGCTTTGATGGCAATTACAAACTCGCTGATGAGGGCGTTACTTCTATCGACTTTGGTCTTCGCCGCGCCGACCGCGATATGTCGAGAAACACCTACCACTACTTTATGGACACCGGGTTGATTGCCTACGAGCCTACCAGCATGACCCCCTACAACATGCTGGTGAAATACCACGAAGCCGGCTACGTCCCCAACGTGACGTCCGGTGGTCAATTTGCCAATTATTTAGTCGAGGTCAGTCCCGGTGTTTACGACACAGTGGACAATCTCAACATTGAACCGGTACGAGGCGTCAACCTGGATGAAGCCTATGTCGCCAAATACCTGCACACCGTCAGTGACATGGGCGCATTGGTCAATGGCTACAACCTGAATATTCCCATGGTCGATGTGAGCCGTATTGGTAACCACAAAGATTTTATGGATGGCCTTTACGATACCAACCACGTGCGCAAACAACGCCCCGATGCCTCTTACAGTGTTACCGAGTCGCGTGAATCGTTTTATGTCAGCGCAAACTTTGAAAGCAACCTGACTGACAACATTATCCTGAATGGTAATGCCGGTGTGCGCCATGTCTCTACCAGCATCACGGTAGAACGCAATATCACCGACGGCACCCTGGTGCCCGATGTCTTTGCCGGCGCTGACCCCAACCATACCCTCTATGAAGACAAGGGCGATGAATACCTGACGGTCAATCACTCGCATTTCCTTCCCAGCATTAATGCCAATTTGTTGTTTGGTGACAGCTTTAAGCTGAAAGCTTCTTACGACGAACGCACATCATTACAGTCGCTTAACAACTTTGGTGAGGCATCCAGCACCACCTACAGCAGCTTTCAAACGGACTCGAATACAGGCGAAACATACCAGGCCATCCAGGAAGTTAAACGCGGCGGCAATCCCTACCTGAACCCCTGGAGTGCCAAGGTCTATAACCTGGCGGGCGAATATTACCCCGCCAATAATGCCTTGCTGGGACTGACCCTGTTCTATATGGATATCGGTGGCTTTGTCGATACCAAAAGCACCCATGCAGCCCTGCCTGATTCCGATGGTGTAGTGCGCAACGGTGCCACAATCCAGGAGCTGGTTAATGGTAAAAACGCAACGATAGAAGGCGTAGAGTTTTCCTATCAGCAAAGTTTCGACTTCTTGCCTGGGCCATTGGCAAATACCGGATTGACATTCAACTACACCTACTCACCCAGCACCAAAGAGGGATGGAAATTTGCCGCCGATGGCAAAGAAGTTCCGTTTAATGCTACCGCGAAAAACCAGTCAAACCTGGTGCTTTGGTACAACGATGATCAATTTGAATTCCGTATCGCCGCTAACTACCTGAGCAAACGCTACGATGGCCAACTAGCCAGTTGGACCACTGATCCACTTGTCACGGACAACGAAGAGAAAATCCTGGGCGGATTGGATCGCTGGGAAGATGAGACACTCTATATCGACCTCAACGGTACCTACCATGTCACTGATGCAATTGATATTAACCTGAATGTACAAAACCTGACGGAAGAAGGGTCCTACAGCTACATTCACTGGTCTAACTTCCGCAGTGGATACCAAGCCTATGAGCGCCGTATCACATTGGGAATTAATGCCAGGTTTTAATACCACACGGCAAGGATGCCAAAACGTAA
Organism: Cellvibrio japonicus Ueda107; assembly: GCF_000019225.1. Taxonomy (NCBI): domain Bacteria; kingdom Pseudomonadati; phylum Pseudomonadota; class Gammaproteobacteria; order Cellvibrionales; family Cellvibrionaceae; genus Cellvibrio; species Cellvibrio japonicus. The sequence goes on from NC_010995.1 coordinate 4,159,182, forward strand.
AGGGCGGATTTCCGCCCTTTTTTCCAGTGTTCATGAACAACGTCCAATATCACACAAGAAAACACCATGCACGCTATTAAGTCCCTGGTTATTGTCGGTGGCGGTACGGCTGGTTGGATGGCCGCTGCATTTTTTGCCAAACGTTTTACCGGGTGTGCCATGACAATCACCCTGGTCGAATCAACTGAAATAGGCACTATTGGTGTAGGCGAAGCCACTGTGCCCTCAATGAAAATGTTCCTTGCGGATTTGGGAATTGACGAGCGGGAGTTTATTCAAAACACCCAGGCAACATGTAAATTGGGTATAGATTTTAACGGCTGGTGGCAACAGGACACCGCTTTTTTCCATCCCTTTGCAATGTTTGGGGCAAAAATTGCCCATATACCCTTTCATCATTACTGGGCTTATTTACGTGCGCAAGGACAAGCCGGCCCTATCGATGACTATTCCCTCCCTGCACAAATGGCCCGCGCTAACAAATTTGCTCTGCCTAAAGATGAGGCGTTGGACATTGCACGCTTTAATTATGCCTATCATTTTGACGCAGGATCATTCGCCAACTACCTCTCCCGCTTCGCTCAGACATTGGGTGTAAAACATATAGAAGCCAGGGTTACCCATGTATTAAAAAATGCGGATACGGGTAATATCAGTACACTGATACTCAACAACGGCAAGGAAATTGAGGGCGATTTCTTTATCGATTGCAGCGGGTTTCGCGCGCTGCTCATTGAAGAAAACCTGCATACGGGTTATCAGGATTGGTCGCATTGGCTCCCCTGTGATAGGGCCCTGGCCTTACCCTGTGCCCATCAAGGCTACATCCCTCCTTATACCAGGGCGTTAGCCTGTACGGCAGGGTGGCAGTGGCGCATTCCATTACAGCATCGCCATGGCAATGGTTACGTTTACTCCAGTCATTATATCAGTGACGATCAGGCACTCGCGGAGTTAACGCAGCATATGCACGCCAAACCCACGGCAGACCCAAGGGTTATTCGCTTTACCACCGGTATGCGCAACAAATGCTGGAATAAAAATGTGTTTGCATTGGGACTGTCCAGTGGTTTTCTGGAACCACTGGAGTCCACCAGCATTTATATGGTCCAAACTGCGCTTGCGACACTATTTACCTATTTCCCCACGACTGCTGACAACATTGCACTGTCGACAAAGGTCAATAAAATCCTGGCTGAACACAATGAAAAGCTACGTGATTTTATTATTCTCCATTATCACCTTAACCAGCGTATCGGTATGGATTTTTGGGATGCTTGTCGAGCCGCACCCCTGCCAGACAGCTTGAGCAACCGCATTGAAGAGTTTCGAGCAACCGGCAACATCCGTTTTAATGACCTGGACTTTTTCCAAATAAGCTCATGGCTGGCTATGTTTTCCGGATTCCAGCTATTACCACAATACCAACATCCCAAAATACTGCATACCAACAAAACCCTGATTATTCAGGAGTTACAGCAAATGCGTAACGCGATTCAGCGAGTTGTCCGGGAATTACCGGAACACCACCAATTTATTGCAAAAAACGCTTCCCTTACCAACACCGCCATTACCGCTGAATCCGGATAACTATTGAGCCACCCAACTCACCAATAACCATTTCCTGAAAACAATAAACCCCTTTTCCATGGTGACTAACATGACGTATTTCATACTGATTCGGCGATGGCTACTGTGTAGTATTTTCTTGCTTCCCATGCTATCTGCTCCCAGCTTGGCAGCTGTCAATGGTGAAATCACTTTCTTTTCCAACCGCGTTGACTTAGTAACAAATGGCAGCTATGCCCGCTGGGTTAAAGAATTTCAAATTCAATATCCTCAAGCAAGGGTACAGGTGCAAGGTATTACCGATTATGAGGTTGCCATGCCAAAGCGCTTCGAGGCACGCAATTACGGTGATGTCATGCTGGTACCACGTGATATGCCCAAGCAGACTTATCCCAAATATTTTCTGCCGCTCAATGGGTTGCAATTACAAGACAAGATTTATTTTGCCGATAACTGGGAATACCAAGGCAAACACTATGCCTATACCCAAGGCGTCATTGCCGAAGGCCTGGTCTACAACAAACGGGTATTTAAAGCAGCCGGCCTTGACAAGCCACCTGCCACCCTGGACGAACTTTTCACCATAGCAGCCACACTCAAAGCAACCGGAAAAGTACCTATCGCCTTGAATTTGGGTGCAGCCTGGCCATTGCAACAATGGGATAAGGCAGTCATGGGGGCCGCCGGTGACGGCAACTACTTTGCCAATATGGTTAATGACGCCCAACCATTTAGGGCAGGAAAGCCCTATTATCAATCCCTAAAAATTGCCCATGATTTATTTACCAAGGGCTATAGCGAAGAGGATTTTATCCTTAATAATTGGGAGTTATCCAAACACGATTTCATCGCTAACAAAACAGCTATGCTTTTCCTCGGCAATTGGGTGATTCCACAGTTAATGGAATCCGGTATGCGTAGCGAGGATATAGGTTTTATTCCCTTCCCCTTCGACAACAGTGGCAAACCCAGGGCTATTTTGAATTTTGACTGGGGCATGGCAGTGAGTCGCTATAGCAAACATCCCGACACGGCCAAAGCCTGGATTGAATTTATCATTACCAAGTCCAATTTTGCCGATATCGCCGGTTTTATTCCCACCGACAAGTCGCGTCGCTCCCCTATGGCACAACTGACTCAATACATGTCCTATCAACCGGAGATCATCCAGGCGGCCCCCGAAAGTAACGATTTTATCCGTTTGGCTAATAAAGCCGGCATGGATTTTATGAGTGGTGGTTACATTCGCAATATCCTGCTCAGCCCGGATTTTGAAGGCAGCATGGCTTATTGGAACAAGCGTTGGCGTCAAGCCAAAGAAAACTTCTAAGCGCCGTCTGGAGAGATTAATACCATGAAAAACTTATCCATAATCGCACAAGTAATTTTCGGCTTTGTCATATTACTGGTACTGCAATTGATGGTGACCGCCTTCAGTATCAACAGTCAGACACATTTATCAGGCAATATTGACTTGTCCTCCGGGGTGGTAACACCGCTGCTGCAATCCAGCGCATTGCTAACACAAAATTTACAGGGGGCAGCCCAAGCCGTAAGCCAACATGCCGCCGAACAGGAACTGCGCAACCTTCCCGCTTTACAGAAAAAATTTGCCGATTTTCGCACAGGGTACCAACGCGAATATAAAGACGCAGAAAACTATGCTGAAGACTTTCCTGATATTGCCACGTTATTGGATCAACTCAACCAAACCACTACCGCTACTTTCGCCCAAGCGGAAGCACATCTGAAAGCTTATGAGCGCCTGCTGCAAAACCGTGCCAGCGAATTTCAGGCATTGAAGCAATTTGAAGACCGCTGGCAATACTTCGGGGCGGAAATGAAAGATATTCGCTTCAACATGGCCGATGCCGATATACCCGTGCAATGGTTATTGACCTCTATAGAACAGGACGCTAACGAAGCCTCAGCCCTTTTATCCAGAATACCCTCTATACACGAAGCAGATACGCTGGGGGATAGCGCACGGGAACTGCGCTATTTTTGGAAAAATATTGAGCGTAAATACACGGTTATACAGACGCGTTTCTCTGCTGTCGCCGAACCATTACGACCCGTGGTCTCTATTTTGGAAAAACATATCAATCATGGGGATGGTGTGCTCCTGCAACAACAGGCACTCCTTATCTCAGAGGCGGAAAGCCGCCAACTGTTGCAACAGTTGGTACAACAATTAGATACCAGCATGGGTAAGCTGGCAGCACTCAATGATCATTTGAAATCGCTATCCGATACATCCAGTGTCCACACCAAGGCAGCACTGGCCAGCGGTGGAACCACTATCTGGTTAGTATTTTTTATTTCGCTGCTCGTAGGTATCGCCGTAGCTGCCAAGGTGGTATCCGGGGTGCGCACGCCCATCAAGCAGCTGGTGCGTCGACTTGAGGCCCTGGCGCAAAACGATTTACGCGATTCCCACGAAAAATCCAACGTAGGTGAATTTGGTGAAATATCCATTTCACTGGACAAATTGGCCGGTAACCTAACCCGGATTATTCGTGATCTCAAAGAGCAAACCAGCCAGCTGTTAGTGATGGCAGATAGTGCCAGTCGCATCAGTTCCAACTCACGCCGGCAAATTGATTATCAGAAGACCCAGGCAGAGACCCTGGCTTCTGCAGTCACTGAAATGGAACAAACAGCGCGCGATGTAGCCACTAATGCACAAGACACCAACAATGTAGTATTCGATATTTACTCTTCTACTAAATCCGGTCAGCAAGTGGTCAACCGCAACAAGGAATTGATTGGTAACCTCAATAATGAATTGAATTATGCAGCCGATGTGATTGACAGTCTCCGTAAAAACTCCGATGGTATAGGCTCAATTATCTCCGTTATTAACGGTATAGCAGCACAGACAAATTTGCTCGCGCTCAATGCTGCCATTGAAGCAGCCCGCGCAGGTGAACAGGGGCGAGGATTTGCCGTAGTGGCTGACGAGGTTCGCACATTGGCCACCCAAACCCAGGCATCCACGGCTGAAATTACCGAGATGATTGCCAACCTCCAATCCAGTGCCGTACAAGCCACCGATATCATGCTCCGCAATAAAACTGTTGCCACCTCCTGTGTCGAGCAATCTGACCGGGCAAGTGAAGCCCTGGCCGGTATCGCAAATGGCCTCGACCGCATTAAAGATATGACTGCCGCAATTGCCCAGGCAGTGAGTGAACAGAGCAGTGTTGCTACCGAATTAGCCAAAGGGGTAGTAAACATGTCAGACATCGCTGACAGCGTACAGCGCGAAGCTATTGAGTTGGAAGCATCGAGCAGTTCATTACAGCAGATGGCACAACAACAAGAACGCCTAACCAGCAGCTTTGTTTTGGGCTAATTCAGCAATCACTTGGTATCACATCCTAGTCACGACATAACACCAAATACATAGATATAACCAACACTAAAAAACCCCCGGACGGTTACCCGAGCCGGGGGAAGAGGGAGGGATGCTACCCGGAGAGAAGAAGAGAAATACTTATTGCATCAGCGACCGGTATTTTCCGGAATACGCCTTCATCACATCGCAACTAAGTTTATGCAAATCCATATGAATTTTGTCACCCTCTTTATTGGAGCCAAGTGCACCCAACTGGGTTAGGGACATTTCAGCTTCATTCAATGCACAGTAGAACTGATAACCATCATGGTTACCGGACCAGCCACCGGTAGGCTCGCCATAGGGGCCAGCACACCATTGGCAACCGCGCAACGGAGTTCCACCATTACCCCACTCTTTGCCAGACAATTGCCAGATCAGGAAACCACCGATAGCATCTTTATTGGCATAGGCTTTGGCGTACCAACTTTCCATATAATTGGCACGCTGTGTCAGAGAAATGGAAACAAAGCTATCTACCGCAGCCTGGTCAGTGAAACTGCTTAGCTCAATAAAATTTGAACCTGTGGTGCGTTGTGCATGTGCCGGCCACCCCAGTTCACCGATGTAAGCTGGTTTACCGACCTCACGCGCAAGGTCAGCCAGTTTCTGGATATTGCTCAATACCTGTTCATCAGTCATCCGCCAGGAGGTTGGATAGAGGTGTGCACTGATTGCATCAATATTAGGATCGCGATTCAATTCAACCAAAGAGGCATAGGTATCATCCAGTGCAATGCCAAAAGAAGACTCAGAACCAATAGAAACCAATTGGTGGGGAGCGATGGATTTGATATGCGCCGCAATATCTGCAACCCAAACTTTAAAGTCAGCAAAATTACCGGTGGTATAGCGCGGCTCATTTGCCAGCTCCCACATCATAATCGTGGGGTCGTCCTTATAGGCCTTGCCCGTTAACGGATTAACATGATTCAGTAAGTTGGTGATGAACGTTTTGAATAAGGCACGGCCACTAGCACTGCCGTAGGGACCGTAGTCTTCAATCTTGCCGAAATAATCCCAATAATCGGACAGTGACAATACCAAGCGCATATCATTGGCTTCAGCCTGGGCAACATAATTATCGAAGAGTTCAAAGCTGCGTGTGATCAGGGCTTTTTCGTCCGCAGTGCGCTCAGACTCCGGCTTAACCAGAATAAAGCTGCTACCGGATTTCTTGTTAATGCAAACACCGTCGTGAGTGGATGAGCTATTGCAGAACATCCAGGTGCGCACTACTTTCATATCCAGGGCTTTCGCCCGCGCAAAGAAATCATTGGCCATGGGTTCCGGTTTGTACATCAGGTAATACTGGTTGGAGCCATTGAAGTAGAAAGGCTTATTACCCAACACAAACTGGGTGCCTGACGCTTCGACAAATTCAGGCACATTGGCAGAGCCCACCGTCACGCGCAAATTGCTGCTGAGTACTGTCCCCTCCAAGCCAAACTTCAGACGGTAAACACCATCGCCCTGAGTGGGAATAGTCAATGGACTTTCGCCCCCATACAGTTGGGTGGCGCCATCGTTGACGCTATAGGTTAAACGTCCACTACCCTGCTTCTCGTAAACCACCTGGATATTGCTACCCGAAGGTAATTGCGCAAAGTTGGCTGGCGAGCGGATGGTCAGGCCGCCCAGCAGTTCCAATTTCAGGCTGTGTACATTCATGTAACCCCAGTCACTGCTCCCCACGCGCACGCCAAAGCTGTGGTTGCCCGCGGACAGGGTTTTGGTCTGTACATAAGTAACTGGCACCGTCGCTTCAGCAAAGGCGTAACTCAGCGCTGTACCATCCATCACCAGGGTGTTGACCTTACTGCTGTATGGTGAACTCCAGGTGAGGTTAATGCGGTACTCACCGGTTACCGGTACGTCCACATTCCAGATCACCGCACTCCCAGCTCCCTGTAACTCACCAACATTACCAACCAATTGCGCAGGGGCAGTGATACTGGCGCTGGCTGCAGTGTAGGTCCAGCTATTGCCTTCCGGTACTGCCATTGAAGAGGACGAAGAACTAAGCGAACTGCTGGCAATACTACTCACACTTGAACTGCTCGATGGCAAGCTACTTGATAAGGGTATGCTGCTTGATGAAGACAAACGGCTTGATGAGGACACACTGCTGCCGGATAACACGGAAGAACTATTGCCACCCATTACACCATAAGGAGCAGGCAGGCTTGCGCAGTCGGCATACGCAATACAACTCTGCTGGTTTTCCCAACCCCAGCCTGATGCCGCCTGCTGACATACAGGATAGGAATTGCCATACCAATTGCACTGTGCCCCCACAATAATCCCTGACGAGGAAACACTGGCGCTTGCCTGCACACTGGAACTGTTCCCGCCTGAGCTACAAGGCTGGATAAACTGCCACACATCCCAGGGGTTACTGGTGTCCGGTGCTACGCCTACATTGGCCCACCAACGCGCTTTGAATGCACCGCCTTGGTAAACCACAGCTTCACCACCCTTATACTGGGTAGTGGATGACCAGGCCGGGGCATTGCAATCTGCAACTGCCTGCCCACCCAAGCCAATAACAAAAAGCCCCGTCAGAATACGGGGAGAGATAAGGTGTTTCATAAAATACCTGCCAGTTGATATTAGATTTATTAAAACCAGCGCAAGCATGTGAAATAACGACAGAGGTAGGCGAGAACTGCTACCCGAAGACAACCATTCATTGACTTGCGATTTCCCTCAATACCCCATCCAGGGCTTTGTATTCTTTCCTTTCAAACCCGTTCGGCGAGTTATTGTTCTCCAAGAAACCCACATAGTTACAGGGAGCATACCGCTCAGCCAAAAAGCTCTTGCCAGAGTCATGCTGATATTTGTTATTGTTGTGCCCACAAATGTAATCGATTACAAACTATCAGTATTTTTTAACCATTGCAAACATAAGACAAGCCTTATTTTTATCCATAAAATTACAATTCATTGTTTTTACTATATTTTTTTATTAAAAAAAAAATCAACAATGAGTAATCGGTTACATTTTTGATGCAAAAAAATGGAATGGATGTCTTTTTATTCACCCATTGAGTGAGATAAATAATCAGGGAATGATCAGGAATACCAGAACCCAGCGGCGCACCGGGTAACCTATGTGCAGCAGCGACGACTAAACCTGTTGCGTAGCATTGCGTCCGTTGCTTTTGGCTGCATACAGGGCCTGATCCGCACGTTCAAAGGCAGAGTCCAGGGTATCTCCCGGCTTAAACTCTGTCAGTCCTGCCGAGATCGTAATCTGCAAAGGTTGCTCCTTGTAATTGAAGGCGGCACGGGCGATAGCATCGCGTATTTTTTCCAATACTATCAAGGCGTTATCGCCTGATGTTTCCGGCATTAGCGCCACAAATTCTTCACCGCCGTAGCGGCAGAAAAAATCCACTTCACGCAAACGCTTGGCAATAGATCGCCCAATGACTTTAATGACCCGATCACCGGCCTGGTGACCATAGTTGTCATTAATCTTTTTGAAATGGTCAATATCTATAATCGCGATTGCCAGGGGACGACCATAGCGCTCCCAGCGCTGGACCTCCGCCCTGGCTCGCTCGTTATAGGCCTCACGGTTAGGCAGTTCTGTGAGCGCATCGTGCAGGGCCTTGAAGCGCTGTTGCTCCAGGGTTGTGCGATTCTGCTCTGCTTCCGCTTCCATGATTTTGATCTTTTCACCCAGGCTATTGAGCTGTACCGCCAACTGCTGCTGCGCTTGCTCCGTCTGTTGGAAGCGATCCAGCGCCTGGCGAATACTCCCCAATTGGGACTGAACCCGTTGCTTCAATTGAACCAGGTCCGTCGCCTCTTCCGCCTGCTGCTCCAGGCTAGTCATTTCCTGTATCACCTGCGCCTGCAACTGGGCTGAGGCCTCTTGTCCAGCGTAGGATGACTGCACGGCGCCCCCCAGCAGGGTTGAGATTTCGGCCAGCTCACGATTGACTCGATCCAGGTAATCGGCAAACGCCCGGTTGGCAGAGAGGTAAGCTTCCATCACCAGGCTGCGCACCTGGCGCAAGGAGCCCAGTGCCGCCTCTATAGAGTCAGACGCTGACAACTCTTGACGAAGCTGCTGTACAGGCTCGCGCCATTGATCGTCCTGCTCCAGGCTTTCCAGGAACTCATTGATAAGTGCCAACAATTTTCCGAACCACAACTCGGTGGCATCGCTCTGCGCCGCAGTTATGGGTGATTCAGGTAAGTGGCTATTTTCTAGCGGGAGCAACACCCCGGCCGCATCATCAGCCGACGCGGTATTTTTCGCACCAATTAGACGCTGCAGTAAGCCCGTTTTGGGCTGCTCAATCTGGGAAAAGGCCTGCTGTTGCAAATCGGCAAGCTGCTGCAAGAGCGCGGGGTATAACCGGATCTTTTTGCTGCGCTTGGGCAGTTGTGCCAGGTAATCGCTGATATCCCGTTTCAATGATCGGCTCAGCGCAGCCCCCTGCCAGGGCTTTAACACCTGGGCCAGGGATTCACGCACACTCAGGCTGATATGGTCGCGCTGTTGCTCCAGTGCAATGGCAGATGCTTCCAATCGCCCCAGCAGATCGCCGATATCGGCGGCCTTATCTTTGCGCAAGCGCTCGCGCAGCTGCACCATCAATTGATCGAGGGCTTCATCCTGCCCTTCAGCTGCCAAACTGACCCTCACCAGCACACGCCGCAACAGTTCCACCTGGGCTTGATGCCGCTGCTCAAGCAGCTCCTGGGTATCCAGGGCATCCAGGTATTTCTCACGCCATTGCTGTTTATCCTCAGGGGTATTTGCCATCGTGCCGGAAAAGCCTCTCGAAAAGATAGGATGTGAAATCAGTAAGGAGCGATCAAATGGTTTGAGTATAGCTGCTGGCCATTGCCCTACCCCGCTGTAAAAACAAACTGCCATAAAAAAACCCGCCGGGTCTGGCGGGTTTTACCATGAGCCAGTTCAGGCTCAAGGAGTTGGCGCTTGCAAGCCGCGCTCTTTGCGCACCTTGGCAACCAAAAAGTCTGCCACTTTCAGCATCTCGGTATGACCACCTGCAAGGCGAGAGCTGATGTGGTATTTACCATCAACAACCATTTCAGGGGTGCCTGTCACCTTGTAACCACGCGCACGGGCTTCGGCTTGTTTGATCATACTGGTAACCCCGAAGGAGTTGTAAGTGCTCAGGGTTTTTTCCTTGCTGATACCGTAGTTAGCAAAGAAATTAGCCCAGTCTTCAGCACTGGTGAAATTTTTGCGCTCCAGATGGATTGCATTGAAAACAGGCATATGAGTTTGGTCTTTAATCTTGAGCGCTACAGAAGTGTAATATCCGCGAATCAAGGGCTCCATTTGCGCATTCCACATAGCGTGGGTTTGTACCAGGTAGGTATCCGGCGCCAATTTCTTCTCCCAGGCATGGAGCATGGGCTCAAAGCTGAAACAGTGACCACAATGATAAGAAAACACCTCAGCGACTTCGATTTTGCCGGGGTCAGAGGTGCGCACAGGAATCTCCAGCAGCTTGTAATGTTGGCCTTCAATATATTCAGCTCCCTTATCTTCTGCGCAGGCAAACAGGGAAAACACCATAGCCAGCAGGGCAACCAAGATACGCATAACGCAATCCTCTTCTCATCATTGTTTTTAGTGGATGGAACAACCTGTGCGCTTTGGCAAACAAGTCGCACTCAAGTTCCTTGGCAGGGGCGAATTCTCCAGCCAGCGACAACGGCTGTCCAGCCCTGATAATCCCCGCTCAATAAAAAAGGCGACTTGAGTCGCCTTTTTTATTGAGCAGTAGAGAACCCAAGAGATTAATGCAAGCCGGCAATATAGTTGGCCAGCGCCTTGATCTCGGCATCGCTGAGCCTATCGGCAACACTGCGCATGATCATTTGATCGCCGTCATTGGTGCGATCACCGGCGCGGAAAGCACGCAGTTGCTTTTCAATGTAATCCGGGTATTGGCCACTCAACCGTGGATAACTGGCCGCGGCATTACCCTTACCATCGGGAGCATGGCAACCTGTACAGGCGGGAACCCCTGTAGCCTTGTTACCCGCGCGATAGATACGCTCACCCAACTCAAGGGCATCCACCTTAATACCAGAATTAACCTGTACTTCCAGTTTTTGTGAGCCGGACAGTTGGGTCGTCTGGCTGGCAAAATGCGCCGCTATATCAGCCAGATCCTGGTCACTCAGGGCGGAGAGCAAGCCGGTCATTTCCAACACTGCTCGACCGGTTTGGGGCTTTTTCTCAGCATCCTGCTCGCGGTCCCAGTCACGGATATCTTTCAATTGTTTTAACAGATATTTTTCACCCAGGCCGGCCAGCTTTGGAAAGTTGGGAGCCAGGCTGTTGCCATCGGCACCGTGGCAAGCGCCGCATACAGCCGCCTTTTCAGCACCGGCGGTCGCATCGCCGTTAGCCATTACGCCCGGCGCAATAAGGACCAACCCCACGGAAAATAACGCGTTACTGAGGATATGTTTCATTGGCTAACCCGATTTGAACGATAGATCGTGAATTGTTGTAGGCCTTTGTCAGCGGGTACAATCCCGCCCCTCGGTGCGCAAACCGCGGCTGTAAAGGCGGGCGGCATTATATACCAACGCACGAATAACACACCATTTTGAAGGGTTTTTATGTCCACCCCCATCGCCTTCGGCAAAGCTCGTTTTTTAACCAGCGCTCCCAGTATCCGCCAATGCCCTCCCGAAACGGGTCGAGAAGTGGCATTTGCCGGGCGCTCAAACGCTGGGAAATCCAGTGCAATCAATGCATTGACTAACAATCATCGGCTGGCGCGCACGAGTAAAACACCCGGCCGCACACAACTGATCAATTTCTTTACGCTAGGTGACGAAGCTTATCGCCTGGTTGATTTGCCCGGTTACGGCTATGCCAAGGTCTCCCGTGAACTAAAGGAGCAATGGCAGCGCGATCTCTCGGAATACCTGGAGCGGCGTAAAACATTGCAGGGGTTGGTGCTCCTGATGGATATCCGCCACCCCCTGCAAGAATTTGACAGCGCCATTTTGCACTGGGCGATGCAAGGTCAAATGCCTGTCCATATCCTGCTGACCAAGGCAGATAAACTCAGCCGCAGCCAGGTCAACAACACCCTGTTCAAAGTACACAAGGAACTGAAGAACCTGGGATTACACGATAATAAATTGAGCCTGCAACCTTTTTCAGCACTCAGCAACAGTGGAGTCGACGAACTCAAATCCGTGCTGCAATCCTGGTTAATCCCCAGTGACGGAGCTTGCGAGGAGCCCAATACCGGCGAAAGCGAGGGATAAAAAAAATCCGATGATTGGATAATCACCGGATCAAAGAACTGGCACTCTTGGGGTAGTGCCAGATGGGCAAAGCAGAACTACGGGGAACTCATGAAACAAGTAACCCTAGGACTAAGCACTGGAAAGGAAAGTTCGGGATAAATCGTAAATCTTTGTAAATGCAACAGTTTTTGCACAATTACCGCCAACAGGGTCAGTTTTAGGGCAAAAAAAACCCCGACAAGGTCGGGGTTGGCTACGCTGATCTACTTCGCTTAGCTGGCCTAACAGCCATTAGGGGAGGAGTTAGCTCATGATCGTAAAACACACACTGGCTATGACCCACTCCTTATAAAATTAGTTCCAGCCACTATTAAAAAAATTTGCACATTTCTTGGTTAATTGTTAATTAGCGTAAAAATCAATCACTTAGTGTGCCTCATCCCAGTTATTCCCCACACCGGCATCAACAATCAGGGGGACATTTAGCCTGGCCGCGGCAGACATCCTGGCAACCACACCTGTGCAAACCTCATCCAGGCAGGATTCCGCGACTTCCAACACCAGCTCGTCATGCACCTGCATAATGAGTTTTGCATCCAGCCCGGCCTCTACCAACCAGTTATCCACGGCAATCATGGCCGTTTTGATAATGTCAGCGGCCGTGCCCTGCATGGGTGCGTTAATCGCCGTGCGCTCCGCAGCCAACTGAAAGTTTTTGTTTTTGGCATTGATATCCGGCAGATAGAGCCGGCGCCCGAACAGGGTCTCCACATACCCCTGCTCATGGGCTTGGGCACGGATATTATTCATATAGCGCTGCACACCGGGATAGCGCTCGAAATAACGGTCGATGTACTGTTGCGCTTCGTTGCGTCCAACATGCAGTTGTTTGGCCAAACCAAATGCAGACATGCCGTAAATCAAACCAAAGTTAATCGCTTTGGCACTACGACGCATTTCAGGGGTTACTGAATCCAGCGCTACTCCAAAGACTTCTGCGGCAGTAGCCCGGTGCACATCCAGCCCTTTTTCAAAGGCGCTCAACAAACCAGAATCACTCGATAAATGCGCCATGATGCGCAATTCAATTTGTGAATAATCTGCAGCAACCAATTTATATCCGGCAGGCGCAATAAAGGCCTGGCGAATACGACGCCCTTCATCGGTTTTTATGGGAATATTTTGCAGATTAGGATCTTGCGATGACAGACGACCGGTCGCCGCTACCGCCTGGTGATAATTGGTATGGATACGGCCGGTGGCAGGATTAATCATCAACGGCAGTTTATCCGTATAAGTCGATTTGAGTTTCGCCATTGCGCGATACTCCATAATCACTTTAGGCAGCGGATAATCCAGTGCTAATTCTTGCAGCACTTCTTCTGCCGTCGACGGTGTCCCTGTCGGTGTTTTCTTGATAACCGGCAATTGCAATTGCTCAAATAAAATCACCCCCAATTGTTTGGGTGAGCTCAGGTTAAATTCCTGCCCGGCCAGTTCATAGGCTTTACGCTCAAGCTGTACCATGCGCTCGCCCAATTCAATACTGTGCTGACCAAGCAATTTTGCATCGACTAAAGCACCATTGCGCTCAATGTGTGATAGCACCGGAACTAAAGGCATTTCAATTTCACGAAACACCTTGCATAAACCCGATTGCTGTTGCAGTTGTGGCCAAAAGAACTGATGCAGGCGCAGCGTGATATCGGCATCCTCTGCTGCATAGTGTCCTGCATCTTCAATTTTTAATTGATTAAATGTGAGTTGCTTGACGCCTTTGCCTGCCAACTCTTCAAACGTAACGGTTTTATAATCGAGATAGGTCTGAGCGAGATCATCCATGTTGTGGCGGCTAGCCACTGAATTCCACACGTAGGATTCCAGCATGGTGTCATATTTAATACCGCGCAAGGTGATACCGTAATTCAGCAATACACTGCGATCGTATTTAATATTTTGGCCAATTTTGATTTTATGTTCATCTTCAAGCAGCGGCTTGAGTTGGTTCAACACCCATTCCAGGGACAGTTGCTCCGGCGCACCCATATAATCATGACCACAGGGGATATAAGCAGCAACACCCGGTTCTGTTGCCACACTGACACCGACAATACGCGCTTCCATAACATCAAGACTGGTCGTTTCTGTATCAAATGAAAACTCTGTCGCGGCTTGCAAACGCGCCAGCCAGGTTGCAAATTCCGATTCTGTAAAAATAATATCGTAATGTTTTTCAATCGCGGTTTTCGTCGGCACATCTACCTGCGAATCAATTTCAATAGCAGATTCTGTATTTGACAACTCCGCAATCCAGCTTTTGAATTCCATCTCCTCAAACAGCACACGCAATTTTGCATTGTCGGCGGCCTGGTTGTGCAATGCTTCCGGCCCCATGGGTAATTCCACATCCGTCTTGATCGTGGCCAGCTGGTAGGAAAGATAGGCCATATCGCGATGTTCGATCAGTTTTTCCGGCATGGTTTTCGCGCCGCGGAAAGACAAGCTGCGCACTTTTTCCAAATCGGTATAAATCGCATCGAGGCTGCCAATTCCCTGTATCAATCCTTGTGCGGTTTTTTCGCCAACGCCCGGAACACCGGGGATGTTATCGACCTTGTCACCCATGAGGGCGAGATAATCAATCATCAATTCGGGGCCAAAACCGTATTTGGCATGCACACCGGGAATATCCAGCACAGAATCCGTCATGGTATTCACCAGCGTCACATGCTCGTTCACCAATTGCGCCATATCCTTATCACCCGTGGAAATGATCACGTCACGCTTTTGCTCTGTTGCCTGACGGGCAAGGGTGCCAATTACATCATCAGCCTCAACCCCTTCAATCACCAACAACGGCAACCCCATGGCTTGTACTATGTCGTGAATCGGCTGCACCTGGGGACGCAAATCCTCGGGCATTGGTGGACGATTGGCCTTGTATTCGGCAAAGAGTTCATCGCGAAACGTTTTCCCCTTTGCATCAAATACCACCGCAATAGGGCTTTGCGGGTAATCCTTACGCAAGCGCCGCAACATATTGACCACACCCTTTACGGCACCTGTCGGCTGGCCTTTGGAGTTCGTCAGGGGAGGAAGGGCATGGTATGCACGATAGAGATAAGAAGAACCATCGACCAAAACCAGGGGAGAGGAAACGGAAAGGAGCGTCTGTTGTGTCATGGCGTAAATCCGGTAATTAACTGGCCCAAAGGCCCAAACAAAGGCCGAAGGATACACCAAACCCGATTTCCCTCCGGAGTGGTCTCACACAATTGCTCCGGCTCTCCCTCAAAGTGTTACCCACAACCAACTATTTGTTACCAGGCGACAAAATAAGACTTAACTTCCATTGTTAACGCTAAATATCGGTATTTATTCACATTTATACAGTTCATATAGATAAAAATTGTAACCAGGCACTATTCATTCCTTAAAAATCTGTTACCATGAGTAACATAAAGTAACACACCGAGTTTTACCCGAAGCACGCTGTGATCTTTATATAACCACACCAAGCACAGAAAAGTTGCTCACAAGGCAACTGGACTTTTAAATACGTCGGAGGACACACACGATGAAAAACGCAGCTCTTTTACTGACATTACTGGTTGCCACTGCTGGCGCCAAGGCTACTGATGTAGCAGAAAACACGAATTTGACCCTCGCAGTTGCCGATATCAAGGCCAAAACCGTCTGGGTAGAAACTGAAGAAGACGTGCAATTGCGCTTGAGCGAAGATCTTGAAGAAAGGGCAGATACCATCAATGCCAAGATCAACGCCAAACTCGAGCAACAACTGGAAGCCAAACTGGCTAAAGATCTGGGCATCTAATCCAACCCTTAGCCTCGCCCGGCTCATTGCCGGCGGGGTTATTTTTTATACATCCTAGATACCTTTTATACTCTTTTATTCCGTTTTTCTCCTCGTGTATTGCCCCCGCAGATTCACTTATTTCTTTTCGAAATATGACTGCGGGGATCTTTTTTTGCCCAAATCACAATTTTGACATTTCACTAATAGCTGACGCCTAAATGACTGGCGTGCTATCGCGCCTCACCTAGACTGGCTTTTAACAAGGAAAACCAAGACCGGACGATGGATAGCAATCCTGATGACCCTTTTGTTGGCAGTTAATTTTCGGAGCCGCTCATGGAAACACTGATTTTTTCCCAGACCGCCATTTTTCGTATGCAGCAGTTAGCCAGCAGTTATTTCCATGTGACAGGAGTGCGCCACCGCATGGCAACACCTGAAGGGATGGTGGCGCTATTAAACGAAACCGGACAATCCACCGATAAAAACGTACGCGAGTGCTTCGATGCTTTTGTCATGGAGCTGAACAAACGCCAGATCGATATGCTTACGGCACGCAATGTTAAATTGCGCAAACCCCAGCACATCAGCGTTATTTCAGCGGTGCGCAAGGCAGGCTGAGAAATCCTGTCCCATACGTCGGATCAACTCCGGATAAGTCGTTATTTTTTCACTCCCAATGGCATCCAGTTGCCCCTGGCGCAGTTTTAGTTGCTGCGCCAGCGCATCAATATGCTCACTCCGTTGATAGGGCTCACTAAAAATACATTCACCACCTTCCGCCATTACGCGACGCAGCTCCGCTAGATGCCGGGCACCCGGACGCTGCTCGGGAACGAAGGTCACATAAGCCAACTGCCGCAAACCGTAATGATGGACAAAGTGACTATACCCTTCGTGATAAACCGCAAATCCCACGTTACCTAATGGCGCCATAGCCGAACGTAACTCACGATCCAGAGCGCCCATAGATTCAGCAAAAGCCGTTGCCCGCTGGCGAAAGAAGGCTGCATGCCCCGGCTCTAGCGTAGCGAGGCGTTCAGCCAATGCCCAGGCAATGACCGCTGCATTTAATGGGTTTAACCAAAGGTGGGGATCATGGGCATCATCATGGTGGTGATCATGACTGTGATTGTGTTTAGAGTGATCATCCATATCGGGCCAATCAATACCTTTGAGCAGGTAACTGCTCAACTGACGCGCTTCCGGCAAGTGGCGCAAGGGCTTGGCAAGAAAACTTTCCAGTGCCGGCCCAACCCAGAGCACCAGGTCTGCCTCCCGGATACGTTTATGATCAGACACTTTAAGCGGATAATCGTGGGGAGATGCCGTAATAGGTAATAGGGTATCTATAGTGACCTTGTCTCCCACCACTTCCTGTGCAATCAGTGCCAAAGGCTTGATGCTGACCAATAGGCGAGGTTTCGCCATAGTAACGGGAGCTGCCAGCAATAGCGCCAGTAACCAGGCGGGGGAAAATCGGTATTTCAAAAAAGCAGAAACAAGCATTGCAATCATGGGCCGGTTATAAAATGAAAGGTTATAGAGTAACATAACCTTTCATTTCCCGGATTCCTATAGCCACCAATGATGACCAATCCCCCCTTGGCCTGTAGCCACCATGACCACGGCCATTGTATTAGCGATGCACTGGCGGATGCCCGCGACCTCTGTGCCAGCCGCGGCGTCCGCCTGACGGACTTACGCTTGCAGGTTTTGGAGTTGATCTGGCAAAGCCACAAACCCCTTGGCGCTTATAGCCTGATGGAAATGCTCGCGGCCGCCTCAACCCGCCGGGTGGCTCCTCCGACGGTCTATCGGGCCCTGGACTTCCTGCTGGAACAGGGGCTGATCCATCGAATTAATGCGCTGAATGCCTTTATCGGCTGCCCCAGCCCACGCCATCATCACCAAAGTTATTTCCTGATTTGCCGTGTGTGCGGCAATGCTGCCGAGCTGGATAATCCCAACCTAAGCGCAACCATTGAAGCCAGCGCAGAAGCAGCCGGTTTTTCGGTACAAACACAATCATTGGAGGTGATGGGCATCTGTGGGCAATGCAGCAAAGAACAGCGGGCTGCACCACAATGAGCCTGTTGATCAATGCCGAGGGAATCAGCTTGAGCCGCCGCGGACGGCAGATACTGCAACAGGTAGATATTACCCTTAAAGCGGGCAAGATCCTGACGTTGATTGGCCCTAACGGTGCCGGCAAAACCAGCCTTGTGCGCTGCCTGCTGGGCCTGACCCGTCCGGATACAGGACACATCCGGCAAACAGCCGGACTGCGTATCGGTTATATGCCACAAAAAATCCATCTGGAAACCAGCCTTCCCCTGACTGTCAGCCGTTTCCTTGCCCTGGGTGGTAAACCGCGCCTGGATTTGACCGAGGTTGCACAGATGACCGGCATCGACAAGCTCACCGGTTTACCGATGCAGTCCCTCTCCGGTGGCGAAACCCAGCGGGTTTTATTGGCGCGCGCACTGCTGCGCGATCCGCAATTGCTGGTATTGGATGAGCCGGTTCAGGGGGTTGATGTGAGCGGCCAAACCGCGCTCTATCGCCTGATCCATGAAATACGCAATCGCCGCGGTTGCGGAGTGCTGCTAGTGTCCCATGACCTGCATCTGGTGATGGCTAACTCGGACACGGTGGTTTGCCTCAACCAACATGTATGCTGCCATGGGCACCCCGAACAGGTAACCAGTGACCCTGCCTACCTTGCCCTGTTTGGCGACCTGCCAGAACGCGACCAGCAGCAGATTGCGATCTACACCCACCATCACGATCACCAGCACGATGTGCATGGCAAGGTGATTCGCCCCCATGTCCACGGCCCCCATTGCGAACATTGATATGCCTGATTTTCTCTACCTCGCCCTGCTTGCGGGATTGGCTGTCGCCCTGGTAGCCGGCCCACTGGGTTCCTTTGCTGTCTGGCGGCGCATGGCCTACTTCGGCGATACCCTTGCCCATTCGGCACTGCTCGGTATTACCCTGGGATTATTACTGGAAATTAACCTGAACCTGGCGGTGGCACTCGGCTGCCTGGTATTGGCGCTGATCCTGGTGGGATTGCAACAACAGCGCTACCTGGCAACCGATACCCTGCTGGGTATCCTCTCCCACTCAACCCTGGCCCTGGGGTTAGTCTGTGTCAGCCTGTTCAGTGAGAGTCGTGTCGACCTGATGGCCTATTTGTTTGGGGACATCCTGGCGGTAACGCCGGGTGAGACCCTGGGGGTGTGGCTCGTCAGCCTGGTGGTCGTGGCTACCCTGGTCGGGTTCTGGCGACCATTGCTGTCCATCACGGTTCACGAAGACCTGGCGCGCATCGAAGGTATTCCTGTCGATGCGGTGCGCACCCTGCTTATGTTGCTCATGGCCCTGGTCATTGCCATCGCCATGAAAGTCGTGGGTGTTCTATTGATTACAGCCCTGCTGATCATCCCCGCCGCCGCAAGCCGCCGTTTGAGCCATACCCCGGAGCAGATGGCTATCATCGCCAGCCTGCTGGGCGCCCTGGCAGTATGCCTTGGATTGAGTGCCTCCTATTGGTGGGATAGTCCCGCCGGCCCGTCCATCGTACTCAGCGCGACATTGTTGTTCAGCCTGACGCTGCTAAAGAGGCAGGGAGATTGAGGTGTGTGTAAGCTAAAGCTCACAGTTTTTGTTGTTAAAGACGACTGTTCGCCACTTTATAGATAGGTATACTGTGCACCAGATCACAGACAACCGTTAACCTCACAACCCTCTGGCCATGCCAGTCATTGCAAGGATTTTGCCCATGACTACCCTGAATATTGGTGAACAAGCGTTCGACAGTAAGGATATTGCTTCTAAGGTACAAAGCGATATTCGCTTCCTGATCAGTCGCCTGCAGCATCTCGAACAACAACCCAATCCGAATCCCATCGTATTGCAAACCTACCGTGACATGCTGGAAAGCCGCCAGGCTGTCCTGGATTGGCTGGTTCAGGATAAGAAAGCGGTGGTAAATCATTAATAACACCCCTGGCAACAGGGGTGTCCTGTCACTGAATCTTCATGGAATTGTTGCCTTTCCGTCATAGTGCTGCGCAAAACTTGTGCAAAATACTTACGGGATTGCACTATGACTCCATCTCAACCGGCCACCATCGCCAGCCCACCACTGACTGAACCCGGTTTTGTCCCAACCCCACCCAAAGCGTCTCCACGCCCTACCGGGCACCTGATCCGCGCCAAGACGCTTTGGTTGTCGGATATCCATCTGGGTTTTCGCGATAGCAAGGTGGATTACCTGCTGGATTTCCTCAATAACGTGCACTGTGAAACCCTTTATCTGGTGGGGGATATAGTCGATCTGTGGGCTATGAAGCGCCGTTTTTGCTGGCCGGCCAAGCATTATCAGGTGATGCTCAAATTCTATGAGATGGCCGCCAAAGGTATTCGGGTGATCTATGTACCGGGTAATCACGACGATCCCATGCGTCGCTTTGACGGAGAGCTATTTGGCCCCATTGAAATCGCCGAGGAATGCGAACACCGCACCGCCGATGGCAAGCGCCTGCTGGTGATGCACGGGGATGCGATGGATGCGTATATCAATCATTCCTGGCTGGCACGGGTTATTGGCGATCACGGCTACGAACTGCTGCTGTTTATTAATCGCTGGTCAAACCGGATACGCAAATGGATGGGCCGGCCTTACTTTTCGCTGGCGGGTTTGATTAAAAGTAATATCAAAGGGGCCAAAGCTGCCATAGAAACCTATGAGCGCGAAGCCTTGGATGAAGCGCGCCGCCGCGGATTTGACGGTGTTGTCTGCGGCCATATCCACTACCCGGCCCTGCGCGAGGAACACGGCCTGCGCTACGCCAACTGCGGCGACTGGATCGAGAGCTGCACGGCCTTAGTAGAAGATCACCAGGGCACTATGCGCCTGCTGCACTACAGCGACAAGATTGAATGGCAAGAACTGCAACATCTGCAGACAGCTTGAGGTTTTTCAGGGATCGACCTACACCAGGGACCGATCAGGGATGGCTAGCCAGGGATGCAATTGCATTAGGGAAAAATGCCGTGGACAACAGGAGAACCAGGGATTTGGCTGGCAGAGGAAGTAGCCTGGCTCAAGGAGCGAGCCCGGAAAACACAGGGACGGCAAGCATGATGCTAACAACAATACACATAACAACTGGCAGTAAGCGTTACACCAACCCGTTTTGCTTTCACCGGAGACATCCAGTCTCCGGTGTTCCTCTTCATCCATGGTTTTTATTTATGACTTCCATTAGCCGCTGATCAGTTGAAGCAGTACGGCACTCACAAATCCCAAGGCAGCCACTAGGCCCGATAGCTCATGGGTTTCGGAAAAGGCTTCGGGAATCATGGTCTCTACCACCATAGCAAAAATACCGCCCGCCGCGACACAACTCACCAGTGCCCGAACCATAGGTGACGCATCACCAAAGAGCAGCACTCCCAGGATGGCGAAGACGCCGGATAGCAGGATCATGCTGGCCCACAACCCCAACATAAATCCACCGGAACGCCCGGCGCGACGCATACCCGATGTGCTCGATAGCGCCTCTGGCACATTGGAGATAAAAATTGCCAGCAGGGTTGCGAGACTCAGGGTCCCGCCACTGGCAACCATCAGGCCAATGGCAATAGATTCGGGGATGGCATCCAGCAGGGTGCCCACGGCTATCGCCATACCATTATTGGATTGGGCGGGCGCCTGGTGAACAGAGCGCTTGCGATGCCTGGCAACCGGGGTGTTAAGGCGATGGTTAATCAGCGAGTAAATAATCGCCCCAGCCATAAAGGCGCCCGCCACCCGGAGTCCATCGAGTATTGCTACCCCGCTGTCATCCAGGGCATGACCAACCAGGTCCAGGCTTAATGCAGCGATCAGGATACCGCTGCCAAATGCCATCACATGGGCCACTGCACGCGCTGAGAAATGCAGGAACCATCCCAGCAGCGCACCAATGAGCAAGCCACAGGCTGCAATCAGCCCCCAGGTACCCGCTTCAAGCCAGACAGGCATCATTGGTCAAACCAGCGACGTACCGCATCGGGCAAGGGCACAGACTTACCGTTCTCGCTACTGACCCAAACTACCTTGGAATAGCCTTCTGCCGCTGCCGCACCCGGTTGGGCAGCGGTATAGACCTTGTAGTAAATCATAAAACTGGAGCGCCCCGGCTCAGCGATGTGCAGATCGATACGCAAGTCTTCCGGGTAAAATAAAGGCCGCAGGAAAGTGCACCCGATAGTTACCACCACAGGATGGGTATCGCTTTTTAAGGGCATACCCTCCTTGAGCATCCACTGGAAACGGGCCTCCTCGAAATAACGAAAATACAGGGTGTTATTGACATGGCCATAGGCATCCATATCGCCCCAACGAACGGGCATCGCGCAACTGAATACAGGTGCTGAGTTGGTGTTATCCGCCATAAAACCTCCTGCGCTGACCTTAGTAAGACTGACGGGGTAAAAAACTCACGGACATTTCGCCCAGGCCGGCATAGTGGATGCGGATGTCGGTATCCAGAGGCACCTCCAGCACACCAGCATAGGAGCCGGTGATCACCGCCTGCCCGGCAACTATGCCTTGCCCTTGCTTGCGCAAGAACTCCACCAGCCAGTACAGGGGAGCGCGAGGATTGCCATTTGGGTGTTTACCCGCATATTCATTCTGCTCGCCATTGGCATCAACCCGTATCGAAAACTCACCGGCAACGGCCGCCAAGGCATTATCTACTTCCGGCCCAATAAACAATCCCTGGTTAACCAAGCCATCGGCCAACATTTCGGGGAACGCGCAAGCCTCTGGCTGGTGATAACGGCAGTGGATCAGCTCCAGCGCCATGTGGGTATGCACTATGGCTGCATCCACATCCGCCGGTGTATAGGGCTCAGGCCGCGAAGGCAGATCGACACCGAAAAAGAAGGCCAACTCCGGTTCAATCCGCGCCTTGTCGCCCTTGGGCCATAAGAGCACGGGAGCAACAGAGTCTATGGTGCGTGTATAAATAGGGCCGACAACGATTTTGTCCTGCGGTGGCTGCAAGCATTTCCATCCCCCGATACTGTCATCCATCAGCTCACACCAATAATTGCTCACCGCCTGCTGGATATCCAGGGCATCGACCAGGGTATAGGGACGGCAGGATTCCGGGAGGCGATCATCGGCAATGCCATTGCGGCGACGCTCAACAAGAATGGCAGCAGCTTCAGAAGCGAGGGATGGGTTCATATACATTCCTTAAGGGCAATCAGTCGATAAAAACCAGGGGCCATAAAGCACCAAACCCCGGAAAGGGGCTTGGTATGGGGTAACGCGGGTCGGAGTTAGTGCCCGTGAGGGGTTAGCTCACAGGCGATATGCTTTAAATCTTCGCTGGACTCTATGATGTTGGCGACAGTGTTGTTCGCCTTTTCCGGATCGAGATGCAGGTCGTCATACACTTGCTGGGGCACGGGCAGCTTGGGCCCTCGACCTATACCATGGTAGCGCAGCAGTCGCTGGGCAACGAAAATCAGCTTGGCATATTGGCTATGCTCCCCCTGATAGTGGGGATTGTTCTGGTAGCGCAAGCCTACAACAACTTCTTCGGGCATTGACCACAATGACATCAGGGCACTGGCCAGTTGCTCGCGGGTAATGCCGAGCAGGTGACGCTCAATCGCATTGTGCCCAACGTGGGGGTTGGCATCGGCAAACTGGCAATAGCTGTGGTAGTAGGGAGGGAAAACTTCCGACAGGATCAGGTAGCCAAAGTTATGCAACAGGCCACAGAGGTAAGCCATCCCGAAACTGGGTCGATGATCGCGTGGAATGGCAGTTACCAGTCCCTCAATGGTCGCTGCCATATAAACCGCCTGCTGCCAGTAGGGCATAACCCCATGAGGCCCTTCTTTAGGGAGGGTCAGGGTTTTACCCAGCGACAAACCCAGCGCCAGGTTAAGCACCATATCAAAACCCAGTACACGCACAATGGCATCGTGGATGGATTTGATTTTCCCCGGTGCCGAGTAATAGGGAGACGCCGCCCAACTCACCACCTGGGCTGCCAGGCTTGGATCTGTCTCCACAATCTGGGCGAGATCGCTGATATCGGCATTGGGATTCACGCGCAATTTGATAATACGCTGGGCCGTATCAGACAGCGGCGGTAATTCCAGAGTCTCTTCCAGGCGCTGCTTTACCCGCAGTTGGGTGAAGTTGCGTACAGCGCCCAATATCTGTTCGCTATCGCTGCTGTTGCTGTCATCCTGCTCCAATGGCAGTAACGGCACGGCAATATCGCAGATCTGGGCGTCTTCGAGGATATTCCTGAAATCATCCCGGCTAAAGCGCAGCAATTGGGCCTCATCACCACAATCGACCCAGAGCTCGTTGCGCTCGACCAAACTGCGGTCGACCAACGTCAGCAGGCCGGCCACCTTGGGCAGGGCCGGTACGGAATGAACATTGTGGGACACACAAAACTTGTGCACTTCCTCGGGGCTGGCAGCGTGAAGGTCGCGCCCCAGCTGGCGATTTACCGCTTTAAGGTCGAGCAAACTATCAGCGGAATGGATCACCTGCACCCGACCATTGGTGTCCTGCAAAATTACGGATTTGGCTGCACTCATATTTCGCAAGTGTTGGTCATGCCAATGGGAGCGCTCGTTCTCATCCACAGGTATGGCAGATACTTGATAGTGCGCATTCTGCTTACTGAGCAAAGATTGAACACTGGTAGGAACTGGCACGGCCTACTCCTTCTCTGGTTTTGGGTCTGGTTGATTGTTGGGATATGCGCCAACCACGAATAGCGCTTCCCTTTTAGCTCTTCTAGCTTAGTTCAAATTCAAAATTGCGCTGAGCCGCATAAGTAGCATTGTGCGAGCAAACCTGCAAAAACAGCAAATCTTTACTCTCTTTGGCGTCTCAAACCTGCAAATAACGTTGATTCTGGCCCAGCCAACGCTGGACGATCAATTGCGATACCTGAGGGTGCTCACTCATCAATAGTAAGGCGGCATTTTTGACATCGGGCAATAAATGGCTGTCGCGCTGCAAATCGGCAATTTTGAATTGCATGTCACCGGTCTGGCGAGTGCCCAGCACCTCACCCGGGCCGCGCAACAACAAATCCTGTTCAGCGATATAAAAACCATCGCTGCTCTCGCGCATCACCCGCAGGCGTTCACGGCTGTTATTGGACAGGGGCGAACCATACAATAATACGCAGTGGCTGGCCGCTGAACCCCGGCCCACACGCCCGCGCAGTTGGTGCAGCTGGGCAAGCCCCAGGCGCTCGGGGTTTTCAATAATCATCAAGCTGGCATTGGCGACATCTACCCCCACTTCGATAACCGTGGTGGCAACCAGCAAATCCAGTTCGCCCGCTTTGAAACCCGCCATCACCGATTCTTTCTCTGCCAGCTTCAAACGACCATGAACCAGGCCGATACGCAGCTGTGGCAGCGACTGGGCCAAACTGTCTGCCGTCGCCTGGGCCGCCTGGGCTTCAAGGGCCTCGGATTCCTCAATCAGGGTGCACACCCAATAGGCCTGACGCCCCTGCTCACAGGCGAGGCGCACTCGTTCAATCACTTCTTCGCGCCGGTTATCACTAATCACTACCGTAGTAACGGGAGTACGACCCGGCGGCAGCTCATCGATTACCGAACAATCCAGGTCGGCGTAAGCACTCATTGCCAGGGTACGGGGAATAGGTGTTGCCGTCATGATCAATTGATGCGGGCGCACAACACCGGCAAGCGCTCCATCAACCTGGCCTTTTTCCGATAGGGACAGGCGCTGGTGGACACCAAACCGGTGCTGTTCATCGATAATAACCAAACCCAGATCAGCAAAGGCGACGGCATCCTGGAACAAGGCATGGGTACCCACCACCACCTGTGCAGTCCCTGCCGCAATCATTTCCAATTGATAACGGCGCTCGCCTGACTTGAGTCGGCCGGTTAGCCATCCCACCTGAATCCCCAGCGGTTCCAACCATTTGCCAAAATTGAGGCGGTGCTGCTCGGCAAGGATTTCTGTCGGTGCCATCACTGCAGCCTGTTTACCACTGGCAACAGCCGCCAGGGCGGCCAGGGCGGCCACTACCGTTTTTCCCGACCCGACATCGCCTTGCACCAGGCGCAACATGGGCAGGGGTTTGGCCAGGTCTTCTGCAATCTCGGCAACCACCCGCTGCTGGGCCCGGGTTAGCTGAAAACCCAGTTGCTTGAGAAACCCATGCTCCAGTGCCGGTGTCAGTCGCAAACGAGGCGCCCCATCAGCCTGGGTCTCGCGGCGTAACAACAGCAAGCTCAGGTGATGAGCCAGCAACTCTTCAAATGCCAGTCGCTGTTGGTAGGGATGCTCCCCCTCTAATAGCTGCTGCACATTCGCACCCACAGGCGGCTGGTGCAAATAGCGCAGGGCATCAGCCAGGGTACATTGATTGAGACGGCGACGTACTGTTTCCGGTAAAAGTTCGCGCAAGGGGTGCTTGTCGAGCCAGGTTAATGCCTGTTGTGCCAGGCTGCGCAAGCGCGGCTGGGTAAGTCCTTCCGTTGCCGGATAGATAGGCGTTAAGGTCTGTTCCAACGGCAGGGGCGATGCCCCGGCCAGGAAATCGTACTCCGGGTGGTACATCTCTAACCCTGCCGCTCCCCGGCGGGTCTCACCAAAAACACGCAGTCGGGCACCTGCCACAAGGCGCTGCTTCTGGGCATTATTGAAATGGTAAAAGCGCAGGGTGAGGGTCCCGGTGCCATCCTGTACCCGGCAAACCAGGCTGCGGCGTTTGCCCAAGACTATGTCACAGGCTCGCACCTCTGCCTCTATGACCGCATTCAAGTTGGGCTGCAGTGCACCTATCGGGGTGATGCGCGTGCGATCCAGGTAGCGCAACGGTAAATGCAGCAGGAGATCTTGCAAACTGAAAAGCCCTATTTTCGCCAGCTTTTCCGCCAGGGTAGCGCCAACACCCTTGAGGGCGTTGACAGGAATCTGGTCCAGGGTTTGAGTCATAGGCCCCGCATTCATTGCTAGGCCTGGGGCTGGTTCCGGCACATCTGAATCGCTTTGCGCAAGGCATCAATGGCTTTATGGCGCGGGAAACTGGCGCGCCAGGCTAATGCCACCGTGCGACTGGGTGATGGTTCGGTAAAGGGGCGGGTCACTAACAGGTCAGAGCTGTAAAGTGAACTCTCCGCCGCCGATAAGGGGAGAATCGTAATCCCCAGGCCAGAAGCCACCATGTGGCGCAACGTTTCGAGGGAGCTGCCTTCCGCCGCTGTGCGTACGTTATTGGAGGCCTCCTCACCGTGGTGTTGCAAATTGGGACAAGTGGTTAACACCTGGTCACGGAAGCAATGCCCCTCACCCAATAACAGCAGCTGCTCAGTATTAAGGTCGTTGGGTTCTACAGCGTCTTTTTCTGCCAGCGGATGGTTTTTAGGAAGCA
The DNA here is from genome assembly GCF_000019225.1 of Cellvibrio japonicus Ueda107. Lineage (NCBI taxonomy): Bacteria > Pseudomonadati > Pseudomonadota > Gammaproteobacteria > Cellvibrionales > Cellvibrionaceae > Cellvibrio > Cellvibrio japonicus. The sequence goes on from NC_010995.1 coordinate 4,186,708, forward strand.
AAACCACAAAAGGCTCATCGTAAAGCGCCTGGGTAACAACATCCGGCTCCACAAACGGCAGCGCCACAATGATCACATCCAGCTCACCATTGCGTAGCTTTTTACGCAAATTGTGGGTATACCCCTCTTCTACATACAGAGGCATTTTGTTCGCCAGCTGTTGCAAATGGGGAATAAACTGCGGCAGCAGATAGGGGCCAATTGTAAAAATAGCCCCCACCGACAAGGGACTGGAAAGTTGGTCTTTGCCGGCGTCAGCCAGGTCTTTGATCGCAGCGGTTTGCTCCAGTACCAGGTTGGCCTGGGCGACAATCTGCTCACCCAGTGGCGTAGGCTGAACACGGGATTTGGTACGCTCGAACAGCGCCACGCCTAATTCATCCTCCAACTTTTTTACCGCAATACTCAGGGTGGGCTGGCTGACATAACAGCGGTCGGCAGCACGGCCAAAATGCTGCTCTTGGGCCAGAGTGACTATGTAGCGCAATTCGGTCAGTGTCATGATATCCCCCGCTCTCCGGTTCCAACTTGAATAGTCTAAAACTATCAGATTAAAGACATTTATCAAATGGCAATTACACAAAATGATCCACAAAAACTGCTTATTCTCGGTTGTGGTGACATAGGTCAACGCCTGGCACAACAACTGGCGCCGCGAGGCTATCGCATCGTTGGTGTGCGCCGCTCACCCCAAGCTGATTTACCCCACCTCCAGTATCAGATTGCGGATGTCACCCGCGCTGGCGCTATAGATCACATCCTGGCGCAACACCCGGACGTGATTGTGATTAGCATGACCCCGGACGAGCGCAGTGATGCGGGCTATGCCCTGGCCTATGTCCACACCTGCCGGCAATTGCTGGTCGCGCTTGAACGCACCCGGCAACAACCCCGACTACTGGTGTTTGTTTCCAGCACCGGGGTTTACACCCAGCAGGATGGCAGTTGGGTCGATGAAAGTTCCCCCACGGAACCAACCCATTTCAGTGGTCGACGATTGCTGGAGGCAGAGCAACTCATCAGCCAAAGCGGCTTCCCCCACTGTATTGTCCGTCCCAGTGGTATTTATGGTCCAGGCAGGTATCGCTTAATAGAACAGGTTCGCCAGCAACAGGCGAGCCCCAGCCAGCACTTTACCAATCGCATCCATGCCGAGGATGTTGCCGGGGCTATATCTCACCTGGTTGAGTATTCACGTCATCACCCGATAGCAACACTTTACCTGGCCAGCGATATGGCACCAGCTCCCATGGCAGATGTTGTTCACTGGCTTGCCGGGCAAATGGAAATCCGCGATCCGTTTTCTGTAAATACCAGCCATGAGCGGAGCAACAAACGCATTAACAATCAACGCCTGTTGAACTCGGGTTTTAAATTCCGCTATCCTGACTATCGTCAAGGTTACGCGGAACTGCTGCACAACCTCGGCTTTTGAAATTATTCGCCTAAAAATCGGCAAAAAAATCGGTCACTCACGGCACTGCTCGCAGTGCCGTTTTTATTTGAGTCCAATAAAAAACCCGGCATTACGCCGGGTTTTGTCGCTTAAAACAGCAATTAGTTTTTCAGGGTCTCTGAATACTTAACGCTCACTTCACCTACAACGCGACGGTTCTGCGCACGGCCTTCGGCTGTGGCGTTGTTAGCAATAGGACGCTCCAGGCCATAACCAACTGCAGTTACGCGATCAGCAGCAATGCCAAACTTCTCAACCAAAGCAGCTTTAACCGCATCAGCACGTTGTTGTGACAGGCGCTTGTTGAATGCAGCAGAACCTTGGCTGTCAGTGTGACCCTCAACAGTAACTACGGTGTTTTCATATTGGGTCAAGGCATCAGCCAGCTTTTTCACTTGTGGCAAGTACTGGGGCTTCACCTCTGACTTGGCAGTGTCGAACAGGATTTCCAGATTGATAACCAGGGTTTTTTCCAGCACAACCGGGCAGCCATCAGCGTCTACTTTCAAACCGCTAACAGTGTTGGGACACTTGTCTTTGGAGTCCAGTACCCCGTCACCATCACTGTCTTTATCTTCCACAACGGGAGCTGGTGCAGGTGCAGCAGCAACCACCGGGGCAGATTTTTTGCCGAACAGGTAGGTCAAGCCAAGGTTGACAGCGAGATCAGTATACTCATTGTCCAGGCTGTTAAAGGCGCGCACATCGGTACGGAACTGCCAGTTGCCACCAAGGCTACGCTTTACACCGGCACCCAGGTTCACCAGGGTTTCACGCGCAGAGCCACCACCAGCAACATTCAGCTCGCGCTTGAGGTCACCGACACCCAGAGCCAGGTAAGGTTTCCACTGGCTTTCAGTGATGATGTTGTAAATACCATCCAGGCGATATTGGGTACCGTCCAGGTCGAAACCACCATTTTGGGTTTCAGTGTCGTAGCGGCTCCATACGGCTTCCAGCGTCCAGTTTTCATTGACGGGGAAACCAAAACTTACACCCCAGGTGTCTGCATCTTCCAGCGGATCGTCGAAGAAAATACGACCGCCTTGTACAGTGATTTCACCGGTGTGATCCTGTGCACTCACGCCAGTTGATACCACAGCGGCGATAAATGCGGAAAGGGTTAACATTTTTACTTTGCTACTGGCCATTTCGTTCTCCGTTGAAATTAGCTTGGTCCATTAACCACCTGTGCAAGTAACAAAATTCAACGACTGCAGCAGATATTTAATTGACCTGTGTGTTGTTAAGATCAGGTTTATCTTGAAATCCATTTCATCATTATTGGTAAAAAAGCACCTTAGCAAACTAGTTGATCTTTTGAAACAACAGATCCCACACTCCATGCCCTAATCGCTCGCCCCGTTTTTCAAACTTGGTAACAGGGCGATAATCAGGCCGAGGGGCATAGCCACTTGTTTGCTGAGTATTGCGAAAGCCTGGTGCAGAATCCATAACATCTAACATATGTTCTGCATAAGGTTGCCAATCGGTTGCCATGTGGAAAATACCGCCGGTTTTTAATTTTGGCCGCAGTTTCTGCACAAATTCCGCTTGTAAAATACGCCGTTTGTGATGCTTTTTTTTGTGCCATGGATCAGGAAAATACAACTGCAACCGGTCAATACTTTCATTGGGGATGCAATCTTCCAATACATCCATAGCATCTGCCATGTATACCCGCAAGTTACTTAACTCCGCCTGAATCGCCAAATTCATCAACCGACCGACACCCGGTGGATGCACCTCAATACCAATAAAATTTTTATCCGATTCATTGCGTGCCATTGCCAGCAGCGAATCGCCCATGCCAAAACCGATTTCCAGGACAAGCGGTGCTTCGCGGGAAAAGACCAGGGAGGGATTAATCGCACCGGCAAAAAGGCTTAATCCTATGCGCGGCCAACATTCATCAAATGCCTTTTTCTGGCCTTCCGTAATGCGTCCGGCACGAATCACAAAACTGCGGATAGACTTGGGTTTAAATTCGGGTTTAATCAAAAAGCCCTGCTGATCTGCATCATCAACCGGCAAAATCTGGGGAATATCGGACATAAAAAAACTTCAACAATGGAACACAGGGTGAGCGTCAGCCGGCCTGGTGCTTACCTCGCCAGACAGCAACAGCAAATAACAGCCATCCCAACATAAAGCTTAAGCCGCCCAAGGGAGTTACCGGCCCGAGCCAGCGCGGACCACCCAGAGCAAGGGCGTATAGACTACCGCTAAATAAAAGGGCGCCCAGTATAAAGGCAAGTCCGCTGGCTTTTAAGCCTGTCCAGGCAGGTTGCAGCATTAACAGCAGTGCCGCCAGTATCAGCGCCAATGCATGGTACATCTGGTATTGGACACCTATCTGAAAGGCTTGTAATGCACTGTCCGATAACTGCTGCTTTAAGCCATGGGCAGCAAATGCGCCAAGCACAACGGATAACAACCCACTCAGGGCGCCGATTACCAGGAAAACACGGGCCATAGATATGCCTCTGCAGAAACTAGCCAGGAAATAAAAAGGCCGCGTAACGACGCGGCCTTTCGAGAAATAGAACCGATAGCCATCAGGCTTCCAGCATCATCGCCTTGACCTTGTTCATGGCATTTTTTTCCAATTGGCGAATGCGCTCGGCAGAAACACCATACTCAGCCGCCAAATCATGCAAGGTTGCCTTGTCATCATTGAGCCAACGACGCTGGAGAATTACACGACTGCGATCGTCGAGCTTTTCCATCGCCATTTCCAGACCATTGACGCTGGCTTCTTCCCAGTTGGCCTCTTCAAGACGGGCCGCCGGATCATAGCGGTTGTCTTCCAGATAGTTGGCAGGAGCGACATAGTTATCGTCCTCGTCATCATCGCTGGCATCAAAACCGGCATCATAGGATGCGAGGCGCCCCTCCATTTCACGCACCTGTTTGACATCTACGCCCAGATCCAGGGCGACTGCTTCCGCTTCGTCGTTGCTTAACCACGCCAGGCGCTTTTTAGCACCGCGCAGGTTGAAAAACAGTTTACGCTGGGCCTTGGTGGTCGCGATTTTGACGATACGCCAGTTGCGCAGGATAAATTCGTGGATTTCAGCCTTGATCCAATGGACGGCGAAAGACACCAGGCGCACCCCCTTATCCGGGTCGAAGCGCTTGACGGCTTTCATCAAACCGACGTTACCTTCCTGAATCAGATCGCCCAAAGGCAGACCATAGCCGTTATAGGAGCGGGCGATGTGCACCACAAAACGCAGGTGGGCCATAACCAGCTTGCGGGCAGCGTCCAGATTGCCATTGTCGTGCAGATCGCGAGCCAGCTGTTGCTCCTCTTCCACGGAGAGGATGGCGAAGCTGCTCACGGCTTGAACATAGGCATTCAGGTTTGCACCAGGGGCAAGGACGCCAATGGGTTGCAGACTTGTGCTTGTGCTCATGAAATACCTCCAGTTACGAGTGCCCCGAGTGTAGCACCTGACTTTTAGTTCGGCTAGACCACAAAAAGTTCCGGCGCCGGTTTCGACCCGGAGTGCGAACTAGCGCGGCTGGATTTGGTACAAATGCCGCGCTACCGCAATCCAGGCGCCGAGCAATCCCGTCAAGCCCGCAATCAATACCAGTTGCAGGCTTTCGAATAAATCCAACCCCTGTAAGCGGAACTGGCTTTGATACAGATCAGCCAATTGCGCGACCGGCGCCGCCAGCCAGCCAAAACCTATCGCCAGAATAATCGATGCGATAATCCCGCCACCGACGCCATACCAAAGGCCGGTATAAAGGAAGGGGCGCCGCACATAGGCATCGGTGGCACCGATCAGTTTCATGACCAGGATTTCATCGCGGCGCGCCTCTATGGCCATGCGGATGGTGTTACCAATCACCAATAACACCCCCAGGGCCAGTAAAATCGCCAGGGCCACCACAAAGCGCTCAGCAATACCGATGAACTGGTGCAGCCGCTTCAACCACAGCAGATCCAACTGCACCTCCGTCACCATGGGCTCGGCGGCCAGGGCTTGTTGCAGCGACTCCAGTTGGGTTGGGTCCTGATCCGGCTTGGGTTTAACCAGCAATACACCCGGCAGGGGGTTTTCTTTGAGTTGATCGAGCAGGCTACCCAGACCAGAGCCTGCTTTGAACTCTTCCAGCGCCTGGCCCGGATTGATGTAGGTGACATCAGCCACTTCGATACGCTGCGACCAGCGCAAGCGCAAAGCCTGTGCCTGGGGGTCATCCACTCCCGGCTTCAGATACACTGAAATCTGGCTGGAGTCCTCCCAGGCATAACCGATGTTCTGCAGGTTACTGAACACCACAAAGAGCGCCGCCGGCAGTGCCAGGGCGATGGCCAGCACCAGCCAGGTCATCAGGCTTTGCAGTGGTGTTGCCAGCAGGCGCACCAGGCTTTCGATGGCGGAGGTGCTGTGATGGGCACTCCAGGCTTCCAGTCTATCGCGCCAGGAGGTCTGGCTTTGGCGCGCGCCTTGCGGACGCCCTGGGGCGCGAGGCTCACGCTCTGCCCGCACGGATTCCCGCGGCGGCTCTGCGCGCAGGTTTTCGCGGCGACGACGTTCAGCGGCTGTCAGCGGGCGGGCGCCGGACGCACGGCGATCCTGGGAGGGTGGACGTCGTTTCACCAGAGCACCCCGTCATGTACTAACTTACCCTGTACCAACCCGAGCACACGCTTATTCATACGCTTGAGCAATTCCAGGTCGTGAGTGGCGATCATCACCGTCGTGCCCACTTCGTGGAACTGGCGAAACAGGGTCATGATTTCATTGGAAAGCTCGGGGTCCAGATTACCGGTAGGCTCGTCGGCCAACAGCAGTTTGGGTTTGTTAACCACAGCTCGGGCGATACCGACACGCTGCTGCTCACCACCTGACAAGGCCATGGGGTTACTGCGTTCCTTGTCGAGCAAATCGACCTTGTCGAGCGCGGCGCGCACTCGCTTGCCTATCTCATGGTGGGGGTAGCCTGCCACCTGCAGGGGCAGGGCGACATTGTCATACACACTGCGATCAAACAGCAGCTGGTGATTTTGGAAGACCACGCCGATATTGCGGCGGAAATAGGGTAATTGGCTATTCGACATGCGCGACAGCGGTTGGTCGTCGACATAGACCTGCCCCATGCTTGGATGCTCCATCAGCAGGATCAGTTTCATCAGGGTACTTTTGCCTGCCCCCGAATGCCCGGTAAGGAATAGCATTTCTCCTGGCAGCACCTCAAAGTCGACACGCGACAGGGCTTCATAGCCGGTATCGTAGCGCTTGGTGACAGAGTCAAATCGGATCACGACAAACCTTGTTTAGTTATCGGCAACGTTAAACAGCGCATTGATAAATGGCTCGGCAGCAAAGGGCTGGAGGTCATCAATACCTTCACCCACCCCGATAAAGCGCACCGGCAAACCAAATTTTTTACTCAACGCAAAAATCACCCCACCCTTGGCAGTACCGTCCAGCTTGGTAAGGGCAATACCCGTCACCCCGGCTGCATCGCGGAATTGTTCCGCCTGGTTGAGGGCATTCTGGCCAGTACCGGCATCCAATACCAGCAGTACCTCATGGGGCGCACTCACATCCAACTTGGCCATGACCCGTTTAACCTTGGCCAGTTCGTCCATCAAATGATTTTTGTTGTGCAGGCGACCGGCGGTATCGGCAATCACCACATCAATGCCGCGGGACTGGGCCGCGCTCAGGGCATCAAAAATGACCGATGCCGAATCCGCACCTGAGTGCTGGGCAATTACAGGCACATTGTTGCGCTGCCCCCAGACTTGCAACTGCTCGACCGCCGCCGCGCGGAAGGTATCGCCCGCCGCGAGCATGACTTTCCTGCCGTCGTTTTGCAGGCGTTTGGCCAGTTTACCGATGGTTGTGGTCTTACCGACACCATTAACCCCTACCACCAAAATCACATAGGGCTTATTGGCGGCAGGAATAACTAGCGGCTGCTCAACCGGGCGCAGTAATTCTGCCAACTGCTCACGCAGGGCGGCAAACAGGGCATCGCTATCCGCCAGTTGCTTGCGCGCCACTCGACTGGTGAGGTTATCGATGATTTCACTGGTTGCCTCCATACCCACATCAGCGATCAACAACTGGGTTTCCAACTCTTCAAACAGTTCTTCATCAATGGTTTTACGACCGAGGAACAGCTTGCCCAACCCTTCCGCAAAATGGCTGGAGGTACGGCTGAGGCCGCGTTTGATCCGCGCAAAGAATCCCAGTTTGGGCTCCGCATCGGGAGTCGTTGCTGCCGGTTCGGGGACTGGCGTGGACTCGCTGGACACAACACTATCGCCAGCTGCCGACGCCTGCTCTTCCGGTGCGGCAGGGGTGGGATTTTCGGGTTTGGGGGACTTCTTAAACAGGTCAAAAAACATGGTGATGATCTTGTTGCCAATTTCCTGAGGGGAAGGGCGCACAGCGCCGCATGAACCGGTACCGGTTGGGACTGACCGGGCAAAGGCGCTATGCTATCACTTCTGTGCAGCTTGCCAGCAGTATCGGCGCGTAAAATGCACAAATCATCGCTAAAGACGGAAGCCCTGTTTTGCCCAGATCGCCCATTGCCCCCAGTAAACCCGCACCCATTACCAGCCAGTTGCGCATTATTGGCGGCCAGTGGCGCGGACGTAAGTTGAGTTTTCCCGCTGTGGATGGTTTGCGCCCCACCGGGGATCGCATCCGCGAAACCCTGTTTAACTGGCTGGCACCGGAGCTGGCAGGTGCCCGCTGCCTGGATGTGTTTGCCGGCTCCGGCGCCCTGGGGCTGGAGGCGCTTTCACGCGGAGCAAGCTACAGCCTGCTGCTGGAGCGAGATCACCTGGCAGCGCAGTCTTTGCGCAATAACCTGCAATTGTTAAAAGCCAGCGCAGGCCACTTGGTGCAGACCGACAGCCTGCACTACCTGCGCCAGGGTAATAGCGGCGAGCCGTTTAACCTGGTGTTTATCGACCCACCTTTTGCACTGAACCTCTGGGCTGGTGTAATAGATGCGTTGGAACAGGGACACTGGCTGGCAGAGGACGCCAGCCTTTATATAGAAATGCCGCGCAACCAGCTGATTGCCACTCCCCCCAACTGGCGCTTGCATCGCGATAAGCAAGCGGGGCAGGTTAGCTATAGGCTCTACTACCGACAGACCGGACAACCGGAGTCAACGCCCTAATCAAGCCAAGGCTTTGGTTGGCGGCAGAGGTACAAATTGGCTGTATAAACCATTGTGATCAAAAGCAGCCACCTGGATGACATAGTCACCTTGCAAATAGCGGAACTGGTAATAATTTTTCCAGGGGTCATTGATGCTGACATAGGTGAAATGGTTGTCTTCCGTGCGCTTATAGCGCAGCTCATAGCCACCTAGCTCAGTAATATCCAGATAGCTGCCATCTTCCCGATAGCGCGGCACATCCCATTTGAGGATCACCCGCCCTGTTACCTTAAAGCAAGAAGCGGCAGCGGTGAGGGTATTATCAGGCACATAATGATTGTTGCTGGTGCCCGCATAGGCATTGCCCATCCAGGTCATCAGCGGTGCGCACAGGCTCATGACCAGCGTCATTTTGCGCGCATACATCTGCCAATTGAGGCCGCGCTTGAGCTGCTGGCGGGAGATATGGCCCAGTTCGATCAACATTTCCCCCAGGGAGGTGGCGTCCATCGCTGTTGTGTCGTCGGGGTCAACCTCCTGGCGACGGCGCCGCTGCTCCACTATGGCCTCGCGCAACTGTTCGAGATCAATGAGTCCTTTCTCTAGCAGTATGTCCCCAAGGCGAGTTGCCTGGATATCATCCGTCATAGCGTCCCCCCCTCCGCTCACATTCGATTGACAGTGTTACTCAACAAAACCCGGCCTATTGGCTTCCATGCAACAGAAAAACCGCTGGACGTGCCGCACAATGAGCAGCGCAGGTTGTATTTTAGCCAGCAGGATCGAGCGTTGAACGGGTACTTATAGATTGTTTTGCTCTTTGCAGCTTGCTGGTCAGCTCCCGGTGAATTTTGTACTATGCCCGCCCTGTTCCCCATGCATTGGCCAGTGAGACTCCCATGCGTACCGTCCTTTACCCCGGCACCTTTGACCCTATCACCAATGGCCATATCGACCTGGTAGAACGCGCCTGCCGCCTGTTTGACAACGTTATCGTGGCAGTGGCGGCCAGTACCCGTAAAAATCCTTTATTCAGCCTCGACCAACGTGTACAGCTGGCGCAAGAAACCCTGAGCCATCTGCCCAATGTCACGGTGGTGGGTTTTGATATTTTGCTGGTGGACTTCGTCAAGCAACAGAATGCCCAAGCGGTATTGCGCGGCCTGCGTGCGGTATCGGATTTTGAATACGAGTTTCAGCTTGCCAATATGAATCGCGCCCTGGCACCGGACATGGAAAGTATCTTCCTCACACCCGCCGAGCACCTGTCATTTATTTCATCGTCCATTGTGCGCGAAATCGCCATGCTCGGTGGCGATGTCAGTAAATTTGTTGCGCCTCCCGTGGAGGCGGCATTAAGGCAGAGATTTGATCGCACCTGAAAGCCATTGCCTCGGCACACCGGTGAGCAAAGCACCGGTGTGCCCATCGGGATCAAGCTTGTTTGATGATCCGAATAAGCGCCAACAGCACCACAGCCCCCAGGGTCGCACTGATAATTTGCCCTAGGATACCAATAGCGGCCAGGCCAACCAGGCTGAAAATGACACCGCCGATAAAGGCGCCGATAATCCCCACCACAATATTACCAACCAGGCCAAAACCACCGCCTTTTATCAGGGTGCCCGCCAACCAGCCAGCAACCGCTCCCACCACCAGAAAAATTAGCAATCCCGTTACAGTCATGGTTATTACTCCTGTGTTGATGTGTGTTTGGCGCCACAAAACATGGCACCTTTTCACTACCATTCTCTTAAAGAGAGCACCTTTGACCAAAAGTGCACATCCAGTATAGGTAAAACGGGCTGGAATACAGGTAAGCCTATTGCTGGCAGGTGACGCAGTACACAGTTGTGCGGTCATTCATGCGAATTTCCTTGAGCGGCTTCTGGCAGGTTTTGCAGGCCTCGCCACCGCGACCATAGACCAGTAACTGCTGCTGGAAATACCCCGGCTTGCCATCACCCCCGACAAAATCACGCAGGGTTGTGCCGCCTTGGGTAATGGAGCGCTGCAAGACAAAGCGAATATCGCGCACCAGGTCCTCGCACATGTGGCGGCTGAGCGCCCCCGCTTTGCGAATCGGTTTGATGCCGGCCATAAACAGGGATTCATTGGCGTAGATATTTCCCACCCCCACCACAATTTTGCTGTCCATAATGAACTGCTTGATCGCCTGGGTGCGCTTACGGCTGCGCTCGTAGAGGTAAGCGGGTGTGAAATCATCTCCCAGTGGTTCCGGCCCCAGATCGCGCAGCAGGGCATGCTGGTGGATATCCCCCGCCTCCCATAGCAGGCAGCCAAAGCGACGTGGATCACAGTAACGCAATATCCGATTGCCAAAATGCATATCAAAATGGTCGTGAAACAGGGGCGGCTCTTCCGGTTTGACGATACGCAAACTACCTGACATCCCTAGGTGAATCAGCGCCGTGCCGGTATTAAACGACAGCAGCAGGTACTTACCCCGGCGACTGGCAGCCTTGAGCTGCTGCCCGGGCAGCTGTTCGCTCAGCTCAAGGGGAATCGGCCAGCGCAGGCGCGGTTGGCGAATGACCAAATCCGTCACTTTACGACCAAGTATGTGGGGCGAAACGCCACGCAGGGTAGTTTCGACTTCAGGTAATTCCGGCATCTGCCCCTCTCTTTTCCCCTCGGATGACGACGAACGGCACTAAATAACCTTAATTTGGCACTGAAATCATCAAAATGCCTGTTAGACTTTGTTTTGTGACGCAAACCTCATTTTTGAATTGTCGCTTGTCACAAAAATGTAGGTTTTGGCACCACTTTTGCCCTGTTTAAGACTGCGTCAAAAAGTAAACGCTAAGCGCGCAGTGTATCTAACGGCAGCTCTTCCCAGAGGTAGCGGGAGGCTTCGGCCGGGAAATTTTCCAACCCTGATCCTCCGGGAGCCATGAATGAAACGCTTTACCCTGATTGCAACAATGCTGGGTTTATTGGTAAGCCTGACCAGCCAGGCCGCGCCTGTTGTAAGCCTGTCCGCGGCGGGCGAGCTTAACACTTCGGTTGCCGACGCGACCATTATTGATTTCAACGATGGCTGTGGTTATGCCCTGTGCAGCGGTGATTTTGTTATCGCCAGCGGAAGCCTGAGCGGTTATTACGCCAGTCCCGCCGGTGTCGACTCCCCCTACCTGAGCGTGCCTAACCCATCGGCAACGACCAAAACCGCTGAATTCAGCCTGGGCACCCTGGCGAATTACTTTGGCCTTTACTGGGGCTCTATCGACGCCTACAACTTCATCAGCTTTTATCTCAACGACACCCTGGTAGCCAGCTATTCAGGCAGTGATATCGTTGGGCAATTTGCTGATGGCAACCAAATCAGCCTCAGCTCCAACCGCTATATCAATTTTGATTTCGGCAGCAGTGTTTTTGACAAGGTGACCCTGTTCAGTAACGGCTTTGCGTTTGAAAGCGATAACCATGCATTTAAGACGATTGCCAGCCTGAGCGAACCGGCACCGGCACTGTTGATGCTACTTGGTCTGGCCAGCCTGGGGTTGATTCGCCGTCGCGCCCAAGCCTGAGTGTTAGTTCCCCACAAAAAAACCGCCTTAACGGCGGTTTTTTTGTGGGTACCGGCTGCAAAGCATACATTAACGCGATTTAGTCACAGCCGATAATGACGAACCTGTTGTCCTCCATGCTCGATAGCAAGCGATAGTCAACAAAATAACAACCGGCACAACAGCCATTAAATAAAAAATAACCTGAATCCTATTAGGGCGAGCATCATAACCGACCAGCGCATACAGTAACTCACCCAACCAGGAGTGCTCGCTGACAATGCCCGAGCTATCCCATAGCGGCGCTGTTGAATCCAATAATCCGACTTGCATTAACTCCTTAGCTATCTGCATCGACAAACCGCCAATTAACAAAGTGACTGCCAGCGAAAATAACCGCATAAAATAATGCCGGGCGGTGAGCACCAGAGCAAAGTACACAATCACGCCCACGCTAACGCCGATACCAACCCCGATGGCACCGCCACTCAAGGCAGCATTGCGCAATTCCGCACGGGTAAAACTGCTCAGGTAAATCCAGATCTCCGAACACTCACGCGCCATAGCGCTCACCACAATCACGATGAAGCAAATCATTAATACACCGTATTGGCGCAATCCGGGAAATGCCGGCGGTAATTCAATGCCAGAATGAAAAACCAGGGGAGCAATAATACGGATCACCAAGATAAAACACACAATTACCAACACGAACAAGAGCGAATTCAATAATTCCTGTCCCATACCATCAACGGCATCTGCAATCGTATAGGCAAAATGCGCCAGTACCCAGGAGGTAAAAAAGCCACCGGCCAGGGCCACCAGAACCCAGGGTGCTCCACGCAACCCCAACTGGCGACTCAACGCCAGCAACAGGCTGATAATGAGCGCGGCTTCCAATACCTCGCGCAAAACCAGCAACACAGCATCAAGCATGTTATTCCTCCGCGCGGATCACGCCCCGGGCTGTTTTGGGATTGAACTCGCCAAAAAAAGGATAATCGCCCGGTGCCAGCGGGCCAATAAAAATTACGGCGCGCGCGCCGCCCATAATGACTTTTTCACGATTTAACTCGTAACTTTCAAACTCTTCCGGGGTGGAGTCGTGGTTGACCACTAACAATCTGACTTTGGTATTGGCAGGAACAACCAGCATCGAGGGATAAAACAAATGGTCGCGGATTTCGAGCGTAAATTCAGGCACACCCGCCCACACAGGTGTGCAGCAAAGGCCAAGTAACCAATACCACCGAACGATTTTATTCATCCTGTTTATCTCCTTGCCGGGGTAACGGCGATAAAAGATTAGGGGCAACTTTTCCAGCAGGTGGAACAAGCAGTGCAGGCAAGGTCACTATCACCAGCAATCCCGCCTGATTGCGCGCACGGGTTAATTGCACACGGCCCCCATGGAGTTCAACCACCTGGCGCACAATCGATAATCCCAAACCACAGCCGGGAATGGCGGCATCATGGCGGTCACCATGCACGCGGTAAAAGCGATCAAACACCCGGTCATACTGGTCCTCTGCGATGCCCGGACCATTGTCCATAACCTCAAGCACCAGTTGCTGCCCACGCCGCCAGGTCGCCATCAGGATCTGACCTCCCGCCGGAGTATATTTAAGCGCATTGGACAGTAAATTATTGAGCAGGGACTCCAATGCACCGGCATCTCCCATGAGCCAGCACTCATCGCCATCCAATTCAATATCCATGTATTTTTCTTCCAGCGCATGGCTGAAGTTTGCGACGACTTGCCTGGCCTGGCCCGTTAAATTAACCGGCGCAAAAGAACCCATGAAATGATCAGGCGTGGTGCGGTTCAACAGCAAGATTTGCTCAACCAGGTAACTCATACGCTCGATGCCGGCCTGCAAATTGCGCAGTGACTCAGGAGCAGGCTGTAACTCCTGCATCAGGTTTTCGCAGTGAATACGCAGTATGGCAATGGGAGTACGCAGTTCATGGGCGGCATCTGCCGAAAAACGTTTTTCACGCGCAAATGACGCCTCCAGTCGACACAATAACTCATTAGCCGATTGCGTGAGAGGCCGGAGTTCCTGTGGCATGTTTGTTAACAGCAGGGGACGTAAATCCAGCGCCTTGCGCTCGTGTAACTGTTGCGCCAGGTTGCGTACTGGCTTTAGGCCTATGCTGATCACCCACCAGATAATAAGCGCAACTATCGGCAGTGCGATGAGCATAGGATATACCGCCTGCAAGATAATGGCCTCGGCCATACGGTAGCGCTGGTCATCGCGTTCGGCAATCAAGTACCAGGTTTGTTGGTCTGCACTGCGCGCCACCAGGACATGCCAGCGATAGTGGTGAAAGTTGGCAAACTTATGCCCTGCCTCCAAAGGCATGACCTGTGTTTCCGGCATGCCAGACGAACGCGCCAGCATACGGCCATCAGCATCGACCCATTGAAACTCCAGCGAGGCGCCACGGGTATTAATGGTGGAGGGAAAAACCATAACCGCATCGCCTGTTACAGACGCGCGGGGAGGCAACGTATAGTTAAGCAAGTCCACCTGTTGGTACATACGCTCATCAAACAGGTGTTGAGCCTCATCCATACTGTTGAGATAACCGCGCACCGCCGCGACAAAATTGGCCAGGGTAACGATTGCCAGTACCAGCAGTACCAAAAACAGGCGAATGGATTTCATTGGCGCGAAACCACATAGCCAACACCGCGAATTGTGCGGATAAAGTTCAAGGGTAATTTTTTGCGCAAGTTGTGGATATGAACTTCAATCGCATTACTGGCGACTTCATCATTCCAGCTATAGAGCTTGGCTTCCAGGCTTTCGCGAGTTTGGATAATACCCAGATTTTCGACCAAGGCCTTGAGCAACATATATTCGCGCCGCGAGAGTACCAGTGCGTCGCCATTCAATAGCACCAGGTGCTGTGTTGTATTTAAACTCAAGGGTCCAACATGAATCATGGCCGTATTGGCAGTACCCAGCCGCCGTTCCAGTACTCGCAGACGCGCCAGTAATTCGTCGAGGGCAAAGGGTTTGGTGAGATAATCGTCCGCACCGGCATCCAACCCCAGCACCTTGGCATTGGTGCTGTCACGCGCGGTCAGGATTAACACCTGCACCTGCAATTTTTTATCGCGGATAAACTTCAGTACATCCAGACCATCCATATCGGGCAAGCCGAGATCCAGCAGCAAAATATCGGGCGGTTCCGCTTGCAAATAAGTACAAGCAGCTTTGCCCGTTCTGGATAAGTTAACTGCGAAACCGGCTCGCTTGAGGGCATTCATCATGCCTTCGGCGAGCAGGTTATCGTCTTCCACTAACAAAATTTGCATGTAATTCCCACGCAGATGTCGGGTGTAAATACATCACTATTTCAAATAGGCGATGGCAATTTCCAGCAGAGTTTGCGTTTCCTGATGACACGCCTGATCCATCTTTGCCCAGCGGGCTAGTGACGCTGGTGCATCGGTTATGAGGCAAACTTTCGGGAGGTACAGTAAAAAAAGATACTTAAGGAGAACTTAACAATGCAAATAGCGCGCGCCGTTTATACAGCTGCTATTGCAGCTCCAGCTTTTCAGCCGCCTGCAACTGCTCCAGAGAGCCGAAAACAACCAGCACATCATCCTCTTGCAGGTAAATGTCTACCGCAGGCGCTGGGTATCGCTCGCCCTTGCGAACCAATGCCGTCACTGTCACGCCCGTTAATTTAAGCTCGCCCAGGCGATGCCCGATAACCGGGCTGGCGGGCGGTACAACGATGGAGCGCAAACGCTGCACATCCCACTCCTCCGGCGTTTCTGTCAGGGTATCACCGCGGAAAAACTCGCGCATTAGCGGATAGCGCCCGGCGCGTTGCGCCTGGATTCGTCGCGCAACCCGCGACAAGGGCACATCCAATAACAGCAGTGCCTGGGACGCGATCATCAACCCGGCCTCCAGTGTTTCGGGAACCACCTCCAGCGCACCGGCTGCCTGTAATTCCTCTACCTGGCTTTCATCGCGCGTCCGCACCATCACCGGTAACCCAGGCCTGACACTGCGCAAGTAAGCCAACATTTTCAGGGCCGCACTGACATCGTCATGGCTAATCACCACCAGCCGGGCCCGCTCCAACCCCAGTGCATCGAGGATGTCGCGTTGGGCGGCATCACCGTAATAAACAGGCTGTCCAGCCGTGTGGGCCTCGCGCACCCGCACCGGGTCCAGATCCAGGGCAATATAGGGGATTTTTTCTTCTTCCAGGAACCGACCAACACTCTGCCCGATACGGCCATAACCACAAACAATAACGTGACCTTGCAAATGCGCCGTTACCTCAGCATTCACTTCGGCCACCTGTGGTTCACTGGTCGCTGCCGGGCGCGCGCCGCCAAACAGGGTTGCCAGTACATAGTTATAACGGATCAGGAAAGGGCCTGCGATCATGGCAAAGAGCACCGATGTCAGCACTATTTGACTCAAATCCTTATCAATCACACCAGAGCTGAGCGCTATCGCCAGCAGCGCAAAGCCAAACTCGCCACCAACCGCCAGCAGCAATCCCGTGCGCCAGGCGGTGAGCTTGTCGATGCCGCTACGTTTAACCAGCAACATCACCAGCAGGGTTTTACTCAGCACCAACACCAACATGCCCAGCAACGCCCAATGCCAGATGGCAGGCAGGGCGGCCGGATCGATCAACATGCCAATCCCGACAAAGAAGAGCCCCAGCAGCACATCGCGGAAGGGGCGAATGGTGGACTCAACCTGGTGACGGAACTCAGTCTCTCCCAGCATCATCCCGGCGAGGAAGGCACCAAAGGCCATGGACAATCCCAGGCTGTTGGTTGTCCAGGCCGCCAACAGCGCCACCAATAATACTGTCAGGGTAAAGACCTCGGCGGAGCGCTGGGCTGCAACCAGATGGAATAGCGGGCGCAGGAGCCAGCGCCCGGCGATAAACACCAGCACAAAAGCCAGCACCGCCTTGGCCATCGCCCAGCCAAGGGTGTTGGCCAGCACGTCGGCACCAGCCGCCGCCCCCAGCACCGGAATAACAACGACAAAGGGCACGGCCGTCACATCCTGAAATACCGACATCGCCAATCCCAGGCGCCCATGGCGGCTGTTCTCCTCCCCCTGCTCGGCCAGTTGCTTGCCAATAATCGTGGTGGAGGATTGGGCAAAGACAGCGCCGATCACAAAGGCTACGGCCGGGTGGAACCCCGACAGCCAGGCCACCAGGCCGACAACCAGTGTCGTCAGTACCACTTGCCCGGTACCTAATCCTAATACCTGGTGGCGCAATGCGTGCAGTTGGGGAAGTGAGAAGTTCAGGCCTATGGTAAACAGCAGAAACACAATGCCAAACTCGGCCAATGATTTGATCTCTGCCACATCAAGCACTGGACCGACGGTGTAAGGCCCCAGGATGAGCCCCACCAGCAAATACCCCAGGCTGGACGGGATATGCAATCGTTGAAAGGTAACAACGACAGTCACCGCAATCCCCAATAACAGCAGTATTTGCACCAGGAACCCCATAAACACTCCCCATCCTCAAATCCAATAGATGGGCAGAGAATAGCCCAGCCCATAGGCCAGTGTTTTGACTTAACGCAGGAGACCCTTTTTCCAGGCACAAAAAAACCGGCCCAAGGCCGGTTTTTGAGAAAGCACAACAAGCGATTACTTGATTTTGCCTTCTTTGTAGACCACGTGCTTGCGCACAACGGGATCGTACTTTTTGATTTCCATCTTCTCGGGCATGGTGCGCTTGTTCTTGTCAGTGGTGTAAAAGTGACCAGTACCAGCAGAAGAGTTCAGACGAATTTTCTCGCGCATGACGATGTGCTCCTAAATTAAACTTTTTCGCCGCGGGCACGGATGTCAGCCAGAACAGCTTCGATACCCAGCTTGTCGATGATACGCATACCCTTTGGAGTCAGACGCAGAGTAACAAAACGCTTCTCGGCCTCTACCCAAAAACGGTGAGTTTGCAGGTTTGGCAAAAAACGACGCTTGGTGTGGTTTTTTGCGTGGGAAACATTGTGACCGGTAATAGGACGCTTACCAGTAACTTGACATACCTTGGACATTTCAGTGCCTCGTTAAAAATTCAGCGCCAGATCTGGAGCCGGTTTAGTGCCGTTAATAAAAACCCTGAAACAGACTAACAACCAGCCTGGAGCATTTGTTGAGCAGCCTATTCGTGTGAACGCGGCTGGAAAACTGGGGGTCGGGTTGGCTATGCAACCGCCGGATAACTCACTCTGGAAGCACTCAATGATGTGCCCAGAGCTACCCTGCCGCAAAGAGCCGCGTTTTATACCAAAACAGCCCTGCAATAGCAATGAGAAGCTGCTTTTTTGTCCAAAAAAACAGCTAACTGCCCCATATTTCCCGCTAAAACATGCCCTGGCTCGGGCAGGGAAGGCAAATATGCTCTAGGCTGTTAAGGCTAATCAGAATAAACAGGCACCAGGAATGTACCCGTGAGGGGCCACGCAGTTATCCCAAGCCATGAACCACATATATCACCATCTGCATTTACGTCACCTGGCCGCTTGGCTCATCTTGCCCTGGCTGCTCTGCGCCAGCGCAAGCCTCCAGGCGTCATCCCAGCCCCAGCCATTGCGCGTCGTGGTCCCCACCCGGGATATAGCGACTATGGCCGACACCCACTATTTCTACCCCTTACTCAATTTGGCCCTGCAGAAGACCGAAGCGACCCATGGCCCATTTGTTACCCAGCACTACCCGCGGGTGCTGTCCTCGGCACGTATCCTGTCCAAGTTGAAAGGCCGGGACGGTATAGACCTGGTATGGACCAGTACCAGTGCCGAACGCGAGCGGGACTTTCACTATATTCCCATCTCCCTGCTGCGCGAACTGAGCAACTATCGGGTACTGCTGATCCGCAAGGGCAACCAGCCAGCCTTTAGCCAGGTCGAAACCCTGGCACAGTTGCGCGACATGCGCATGGGTATCGGTGGCCACTGGCCAGACGCTCGCCTGCTGGAAAACAACGGATTTCGGATTGTGACTTCTATCTATTACGAATCCCTGTTCAAAATGCTCGCCGCCAATCGCTTTGACGCCTTTCCACGCGGGTTGTTTGAAGCCTGGGATGATTACGAACAACATAAAGGCCTGGGCATAGAAATCGAACAAACGCTGATGTTGCGCTACCAGGCTCCCTTTTATTTCTTTGTAAACAAAGACAATACCGCCCTGGCAAAACGTATTGAAGAGGGTTTGCGGATAGCCATCGCCGATGGCAGCTTTGACGCGTTATTGATGAGTATTCCCGCATTTAAACGCGGACAGGAAGAGCTGGATAACCACCAGAGACGCATCTTTACGCTGGAGGAAAACTACAACTAGCGACAGCAACATCCGTATGTAGAAGGATGTGTAACCAGTGACGGGAAATTGCATAAAAAAACCGGATTGCACACAGCACAATCCGGTAACCATACAATCACAACAAGAAGACGATCCACCTACTTGGCAGACTTTTTAAAGCAGGAACATACACACAATACAATCAGCAACATCAACAGCCACCACATGGAAGAGAAACCTGAAGACTCAGGCGGAACCTCGACCACTAGCAAGCCAGATGCCTGGCCCTGTACAGATGTCAGGCAATGCCGTTTGCCACAGGGTTCGGAAGATACACAATCTACCGATACAGCGGCGTTAGCCACCAAGGGGTTTAAAGCGGCACAATCCACTGCGCCCGATGGCTCTGCTGCCATGGCCAGCACACCTATCACGCACCAGGCTATGCCCCATAATAATCGCCACACCAGCATCTCCGCCCTCCTTTTGCATGTGAGCTACAGTCTTTTGCATTTGAGCCATAGTCACGTGCACCTGGATATAGTCACGTGCGTAAATCCGGCCACTCCCTGGCCAGCGAGACGCCAACCCGCCCACGATTCCTTGCGAAGAGTTTACGGAGGCAACCTTAACAATACAGACGAGCGATCGCTGTGTGGCATTTGGGGGCTGGCCTGTGAAATATTCACACCCCACATAAAAAACCAGCGGCATTTGCCGCTGGTCGATGATCAAACATGGGAACTGCGAATTACGGATTACCCGGCCTTTTGATAATCATTGGCGGATCAAGCTCCCGGTCGCCAACTCGAATACCGTAATCAAAACGCAAGAAGCCATTTTTGCGTCCCTCCTCAAGCAAATCCTTACGCTCGAAAATATCTTTCGGTATATCGACAATAACCAATCCACCTTCAGAGCGTATCTCTACCTGCGTGACGGGTGTTTTTTTATCTTTAAAGAACACCGTAAAATCTTTAGGGCCGGCGTAAACCACTTTTTGGCCAGGCAAGAGAATCAACTCTTTAACCCCATCCCGGGGCGCTCCCTTTTTATCGACGGAAACCCCTAACACAACAGTATCAGTACCTTCAAGCGCTGTAACTGTTTGAAGCTCTTTATCTACATCAATTTTCATCACTGCACACCCTGTCAGAAATACCAAAAGAATAATGGAAAGAAATTGTCTAATAATCATATCCCACTCCCTGCATCAAGTTAATGGTTAAAAAAAATATCCCTGAATTTTTCTTCTTTTAATAAAGATAAATCAGGGTCTGCCAAAAGCAACTCATAAGAGTATTCTGCATCAAGCAACTTCGTTGCATACATTTTTATACGCTCATCATCCAGTTCCGTCAAAGCAATTCGCAGATGGGTATAGTTAGCCTCTGTACTATTGGGTTCCAAACCATCGGCTATGTCCATCAACTCATTGGCTTTGGCCAGGTTGCCGAAATAGGTATAGGCCCTGGCTAAATAATAATAGCTCCTTGCCGACCTAGGATTATTTTGCCTATCAACGGCAGCATACTTAATGACCCGCTCAAAGCACTCCGATGCCTGCTTATTTTTACCGCTAATATGTTTATAGGCATCCCCCAAATATGCTAGATATTGGTAATTATCCGGCTCTAGCTGCAGCGCCTCACTATACATCTCTGCAGCCTTATCAAAAGCACCCAACGTATAATACATATTGCCTGTGTTGGCATAGGAATACCCACTGGGGTCAATGTTGGACGCTTTCTCAAAAAAAGCGGCGGCTCGTTTAAAATCCATTTTGTAAAAATAATTGATGGCAATGTTGTTCAGCGCAAAACTGTTATCCGGAACAAAATCTATAATTTTCTCATAGAGTTTAATCGCTTCATCATATCGACCTCTCCCTGTCAAAAAATACGCGTAATGCTCATAGGCTTTCCAGTTTTTGGGGTCCTTTTGGATGGATAACACATAGATTTTTTCCGCATTCCCGATGTCGTTCATGTCACTGTAGACACTCGCCAAGACCAGCATGACACTTATATTGTCCTTTTTGATAGACAATCCATTTTCCAAATAGTCAATTGCCTGCTGGTGACGACCAGTATCCCGGTATATCGCGGCCAACGACATATAGGCGTCCACCAGCTGGTCATCCAGCGACAGGGCCTCTATACAATGTTTTTCAGCAAAGTCTAACCAAACCCAATCGCCCACCAACTCATACTTGCGCCAGTAGGACTCACAAAGCCCCCTCATTGCCAAAGGGAAATGACTATCATGAACCAGGGCCGTACTAAACCTTTTGACCGCCTCGTCAATACTGGCGTGAGTGATAGATGCATTGAGGTAATCCACGCCCTGCATGTAAAAATCATAGGCTGTTACATCATTGGTTAACTTAAGCGGTGCAGGGCGAAAATTTTGCAAGCTGAACTCATCTGCCAAAAACCGCGCGATCTCACCCACCAGGCGATCCTGCAAGATAAAAATATCCTGATAGGTGCCATCCAGCTTGCCGCCCACAATTTGCACATTGCCCTTGCGGCGTAATAAACGATAGGAGATGCGAATATTATCGCCAAGGCGTTGCACGCTGCCCTCCAGGCGCAGGGGCGCATGTATCCCCTCCTTGGCATCGACGATATAGACATCGCGCAGGTCGGCCAGCTGTGATCGCACCGCTTCGGTAATCCCTGCCGAAAAATAATCTGCTTCTCCTTTTTTATCCATCAGGTTCTGGAAATCGGCAATTTCCACATAGTTGGCACTGTATCCCGGCACCAGCCAGCGGGGAATAAAATAAATACCTGCGGCAATGAGTGCGAATAACATGGCCACTAATGGGTAGCGATAGGCAAATATGTTTTCGTTGAGGCCGCGCAGGAAATAATGCAGGTGATCACGCCAGCCGATACCCGCAGGCTTGATGAAATAAACACGCACCCGCTGCTCAATATTTTTGAGCGATGGCGTACCCAGACGCTTGGCGGGTGAGGAGAGGCTCAGGCGGATGTCCTCATAGACACTGTGTGAAATGCAAATACCATCGGGAACGGCCAGGGGTTCAAGGCGTGCAGCAATATTGACACTATCCCCAAAGACTGCACCACCACGGAGCATGACTTCGCCTTTATGAAGACCTATGCGGGTTTGCAGGCGCGGGAGTTTTTTATCGCGCGCCTCATTAAACACCAACAGCTCTTGCTGGATAGCTATAGCGGCAGCAACAGCGGCGGCGGCGCTGTTAAAACGGGCGAAGATGGCATCCCCAACAAACTCCACCAGGACTCCACCCTGCGCCTGGATATGCGCCAACAAAATCCGGCGATAATCCCCCAGCATGTCCACCGCGAGTGACTCATTACACCCCATCAGGCGCGAGTAACCTACGATGTCAGTGAACATCAATGTCTGTTCACAGTGCTGGGTATGATCGGCGACCATGGATAAGTCGGCTCTCCGTGCAGTGTGCGAGTGCGGATTGAAAAAGAGGTGAACCCGATTTGAAGTTCCTGCCTGCGGTGGGAACAGGCATGAATATGGCCGGGATTATTGTGCGTTTTATTGTCAATAACAACCCATTACGCCAAGAACCCACACAAAGTGACTTTGTTCACAATTTTCAGTAGATTTTTGCGCCACAAATAACCTGCAATGACGGTCAGAGGGTATGATTGCCGCCACGCCAATCAACCCCATCCCGAAGCTATCATCATGCTCGCCAATGTCAGCCTGTTTACAGAAGTTCCTGCGCAATATCTTGCCGAACTGGAAAAATCCAGCGTCCTGCGCAGATTCCCCAAAAATACTGTCCTGGTCACCGAGGGAGATGAATCGACCCACTTGTATATCATCCGCAAGGGCATAGTCAGCGCCTTCCTGAATAATGATGAGGGGCGCCAGGTCAATTTAAATTACATGCATGAAGGTGAATACTTCGGCGAGCTGTCCCTGATTGATAGCCAGCCACGCTCCGCCTCCGTGGTCACCATTACCGATTGTGAAATCATCCTGGTATCGCGTGCCAGCGTGCATGAATTGCTGGGCAAATATCCGGACTTTGCGATGGTTTTACTAAAGGAGTTGACGCGACGTGTGCGCGGGCTAACCGATGCCGTAAAAGACCTGGCGCTGCTGGATGTCTACGGGCGCGTGAGCAGCGCCCTGGAAAAACTCTGCGACGACAACAAACGCATCCATAATCCCAAGGTTACCCATCAGGATATTGCCAATATGGTGGGATCATCGCGCGAGATGGTGAGCCGCATCATGAAACAGTTGTTGATTGGCGAATATATCGTGCAATGCTCCGGTTACATCGAAATCAAAAAACCCCTGCCTCGCTACTGGTAACAGCAGGTGGCTACAGCCACCCGCGCTCCGCCAGGGACACCAGCTCGCCATCACCGACGACCAAATGATCCAGCACACGGATATCCACCAGGCCCAGCGCTTCCTGCAGGCGCCGGGTGATACGTATATCCGCCTGGCTCGGCTCTGCCAGGCCCGAAGGGTGATTGTGGGCAAAAATCACTGCGGCCGCGTTATGGGCCAGGGCCTGTTTAACCACTTCGCGCGGATAAACATTAGCGCCATCAATCGTCCCCTGGAACAGCTCTTCATAGGCGATGAGCCGGTTCTGGTTATCGAGGAACAAGACAGCAAAGACTTCGCGCGCATGATGCCGTAATTGCGCACGCAGGTAATCGCGCACCAGGTGGGGACTGGAGAGCAGATCACCGACCTTCATGTCGGCATGGATATGGCGCCGCGCCATTTCCAGCACCGCTTGCAGTTGGACATATTTGACCATTCCCAGCCCTCGCCCGCGACAGAACTCCTTCTGGCTGGCCTCCAATAGCGGCCGCAGACCACCGAATTGTTGAAGGAGTTCGCGCGCTACATCGACAGCAGATTTACCAACGCAGCCAATGCGCAGGAATATGGCGAGCAGTTCAGCATCGGAGAGGGCAGGAGCGCCCATGGAGAGGAGTTTTTCACGCGGGCGTTCGGACGCCGGCCATTTTGAGATAGACATAGCGAATTCCTTGCTGGTCATATAATGGATAGAGCGCCTTCCGGTTACGAAAAGCAGCGCAAGGATGGTATCTTAGCCAACCGGCGTCAAGCCCCCCGGAGCTAACCCGGAAAAGGCCTTGCGTGTAAGTAGTTAATCACTTACCGCGGCAGGCAACGCCAAAAAGCGCTAGGCTTGATAGCGCTTGACTGACTTGCCCGTCGTTTACCTGATAGTCATTTACCGGATACCGAATTCCCCTATGGCGATCCTCTCCCTGTACAACAAACATATCCTGCTCGGCGTCACCGGCGGCATAGCCGCTTATAAAAGCGCAGAGCTGGTGCGCCGCCTGCAAGATGCCGGCGCGCAGGTACAGGTTGTCATGACACCGGCAGCCCAGGAATTTATTACGCCACTAACCCTGCAAGCACTCTCCGGCAATCCGGTCCACACCCAATTGCTGGACCCGGAAGCAGAGGCCGGCATGGGCCATATCCAGCTGGCGCGCTGGGCCGACCTGGTGCTGGTCGCCCCGGCAACGGCTGACTTTATCGCGCGCCTGGCCCAGGGCATGGGCAATGACCTGCTCACCAGTATCTGCCTGGCCACCGCCGCCCCCCTGACCCTGGCTCCCGCCATGAACCAGGGCATGTGGCGCAACCAAAGCACCCAGGCCAATGTAAACATCCTGCGCGACCGAGGTATTCAACTCTTCGGCCCGACCGATGGTTCACAAGCCTGCGGCGATATAGGTCCGGGACGTATGCTGGAGCCGACACAGCTAGTAGAAGCCGCCGCAGGCCTGTTCCAGACCGGCTTGCTGGCCGGGAAAAAAGTCGTGATTACCGCCGGCCCAACCCGTGAGGCCATAGATCCGGTGCGCTATATCAGCAACCACAGCTCAGGCAAGATGGGCTATGCCCTGGCAGAGGCCGCCGCAGAGGCAGGAGCCCACACACTGCTCATCAGTGGCCCCACACAGTTGCCCTGCCCGGCGCGGGTAACCCGGATTGATGTGGTTAGCGCTGTCGATATGTTTGCAGCCAGCCTGCGCGAAGCAGCGGACTGTGACCTTTTTATTGCCTCTGCCGCGGTTGCAGATTACCGCCCCCGGGAAGTGGCTGAACAAAAAATAAAAAAGGGCGAGGGTGAGAGCATCACCCTGACCCTGGTAAAAAACCCGGACATAGTGGCAGCGGTCGCCCGCTTGCCGCAGCGACCTTTCACGGTTGGCTTTGCCGCAGAGAGCGAGCACTTGGTTGAATATGCCCGACGCAAGCTGGTGCGCAAAAAACTGGATCTCGTCATCGCCAACGACATTACCCAACCCGGTATAGGTTTTAACAGCGATAACAATGCCGTAACCCTGGTGGATGCCGCCGGCGAGCAAGTGATTGACCAGCGCAGTAAAACCCAACTTGCCCGTGAATTGGTAACCATACTGGCCGAAAAATTGGCTTCATCATCCCATCATCATTCCTAATTTCTTCGACAGGCTGACAGCGCGTGGATAACAAACCCGACTCACCCGAAAAGATTAAAAGTGAATCCAAGGCCGCGCTGCGCGCCCAGGAAGCCAGCAAACGCAAAGCAGCTTTGCAGCGCAAAATCCTCTTGAGCCTGGGGGCTATCGCCCTGCTGGCAAGTGCTGTTATCAGCTGGTGGCTGCATGGACAATTGGTGGTTACCAAGCAGCAGGAGCGTCTAAACCAGCTGACGCAGATGGAAGCGGACAACCGCAAAATGCTGCTGGAAAGTTATTTGCGCACCCAGACCCAAACTGTTGATCGCCTGGCCGCCAACCAGGACTTTATCGATAGCCTCACCCCGGAACACCCCAGCAACACACCGGAACAGCGCGATACACTCACCCGCCAATGGCTGCGCGCCACACCAGGGGCATTGAGCGTGCGCCTGTTTGAGTTGCACAGTGCAGAGCTGGATCGCAACGCGGAGTATCCTATTCGCTTTGCGGAAATGGATCTGATTCGCCGCGCCGAAACGCGCCAGACAATCCAACCCGAGCTGGTACAAATCAACGACCGATGGCAAATCAATTGGGCGCGTCCCATCGCGGTTGATAACAGCAGCGATCCACTGGGCAGCCTTTTTATCGTTATTGATGCCAGCGAATTGCTCAATCTTTTTCAGGGAGGGGACAAGCGACTGGGCGAAATCCAACTCATTCAACAATTCGCGGGCAGCGCACCGCTGATTGTCCTGAAGCAGGGCACAGGCAATGCCGGCCCCAGTGTCCAGGTGCAAGTTGCCGGTAGTGCGTTACAACTCAAATTCACGCCGTCCTCCGAATTAGTGGCTATGTCTGCAGAGCTGCCCAGCCTCTGGATTATGATCAGTGCGTTGATCACCGCTGCACTCCTGGCGCTCGCCTTACTCGCCAGTAAATTCCTGGTTCGCCTCGAACTGGGCAAAGCGCCGCAAGAGCCGGCACTCAGTGATTTGGTGCCCGCACATAAACCAGCCAGCAGCGCCAGCGAAGAAAGCGTAGCCAATCCCTTATTCCACAAGCAGGACATCCTGGATATTGCCGTCATCGATGAAGATGAGGATGTACTCGGCCTGGGCGGCAGTCGCGGTAAAAAAACCAGCGGCCTCACCAACACCCAAATGAGTGAGGATGACATTCCGCGGGATATTTTCCGCTCTTACGATATCCGTGGCTTGGTCGGCAGCCAGCTCACCCCGGAACTGGCCCTGAAAATTGGCCAGGCCATTGGCAGCGAAGCGCTGGATCAGGGTGAGCAAAGCCTGATTGTTGCGCGCGACGGGCGCACCCACAGCGCAAACCTGACCCAGGCGCTGATCAAGGGTATCCTCAAATCTGGCTGTAACGTTATCAACATAGGTGTCGTGCCCACACCATTGATGTATTTCGCCAGCTTCCAGTTTGAAGACACCCGCAGTGGTGTCATGGTAACGGCCAGCCACAATCCCAAGGAATATAACGGTTTTAAAGTGGTGATTAACAACGAGGCGCTGGCCGACGAAGCGGTACTCGACCTGCGCGCACGTATTATCGGCCAGCGATTACATCAGGGACTGGGCGAGGAGTTCCCGCGCGACATTATCCCCGCGTATATCGAGCGCATTTTCTCGGATGTCGCCCTGGCCGGTAATGTTTCGCTGGTTATTGACGCCGGCAATGCCGTTACCGGTTTGGTTGCACCGCAATTGTTCGAGGAATTGGGATGTGATGTGACGCCCCTGTTTTGCGATCTCGATGGCGAATTCCCCAATCACAACCCGGATCCCACCGAAGAAAAAAACCTCAGCGCATTAATTGCCAAGGTGCAGGAAACCGGTGCCGATATGGGCGTGGCTTTCGATGGCGATGGCGATCGACTGGTTGTCGTTACCCCCAAGGGCGATATTATCTGGCCAGATCGGATGCTGATGCTGTTTGCACGCGATATACTCGCGCGCCATCCGGGGGCCGATGTGCTCTTCGATGTGAAATGCTCACGCCAGCTCAACCAGGTGATCAGCAGCTACGGCGGCCGGCCGATCATGTGGAAAACCGGCCACTCACCGATGAAAGCCAAAATGGTCGAAACCGGAGCTCTCATTGGCGGGGAATATTCCGGCCATATTTTTATCAAGGATCGCTGGTATGGTTTTGACGATGGCCTTTACGCCATGGCACGTTTGCTGGAAATCATCACCCTGCGCGACCAGAAGATCGATGATATTTTTGCCAGTTTCCCCCCCATGGTCATTACCCCGGAATTAAAAATCCCGAGCAGTGACCGCAACAAGTTCGCGCTTATCGAAAAATTGCAGGCACAGGGCGATTTCCAGAATGGCGCCATTACCACCATCGATGGTTTGCGCGTGGATTTCCCCAAGGGCTGGGGCCTGGTGCGCGCCTCCAATACATCGCCGGCACTGACGTTGCGCTTTGAGGCGGAAAGCCAGGAAATGCTGGTCAAGATCCAACAATTGTTTAAACGCGAGCTGCTTAAAGTCGATAGTAGCCTTGCGCTCCCTTTTTAACCTCTCGCTATAGGATTTCACCATGTCTCTCAGCCGTGAATCAGCAATGAATATCGCCAATGTACTTACCGAAGCCCTGCCTTACATCCAGCGCTTTACGGGTAAAACCGTCGTTGTCAAATTCGGTGGCAACGCGATGGAAGGCGAAGCGCTGCAAAACAGTTTTGCGCGCGATATCGTATTAATGAAACTGGTCGGTATGAACCCGGTAGTGGTTCACGGCGGCGGACCACAAATTGGCAGCCTGCTGGAAAAACTCAATATCAAATCCGAATTTATCAACGGCATGCGTGTTACCGACAGCGCCACCATGGATGTGGTTGAAATGGTGCTGGGCGGCACGGTCAATAAACAAATCGTCAGCCTGATCAATCGCAATGGCGGCCAGGCCATAGGCCTCACCGGCAAAGATGGCCAACTGATCCGCGCCAAAAAGCTGACCGTTACCCATAAAACCCCCGAGATGCTGGCTCCGGAAATTCTCGACATAGGCCATGTCGGTGAAGTGCAAAGCGTGAATACCGCTGTGATTGATATGTTAATCAACAGCGATTTTATTCCGGTGATTGCCCCTATCGGGGTCGGCGAAGACGGCGCTTCCTACAATATCAACGCCGACCTGGTAGCAGGTAAAATTGCTGAATTCCTGCGCGCGGAAAAACTGATGCTGCTCACCAACGTATCCGGCCTGCAAGACAAGCAGGGCAATGTGCTTACCGGCCTTTCCACTGAGCAAGTCGATGCACTGATTGCCGATGGCACCATTTATGGTGGCATGCTGCCCAAAATTGCCTGTGCCCTGGATGCGGTCAAAGGCGGTGTCACCAGTGCGCATATTATTGATGGCCGCGTCGATCACGCGGTGCTGCTGGAGATCTTCACCGACGCCGGTGTGGGCACCCTGATCACGAATAAACCCAAGGCCTGATCACTAAACGCTGCCCACCAGGGACAGCGCCTTCGGTGGAGCACCGCTTATGACCAGCAGTTCCGGCAAAATTCCACGTCGCCAGCAGATCCTTGAATGCCTGGCTCGTATGCTTGAGTCCAGCCCCGGCGAACGCATCACGACCGCCAACCTGGCGCGCGAGGTGGGGGTTTCCGAGGCGGCGCTCTACCGCCATTTCCCCAGCAAATCCAAGATGTTTGAAGGCCTGATTGAATTTATTGAGGAAACTGTTTTCACGCGCATTACCGTAATCCTGGCGGAAGAAAAATCTGCACTCAAACGCTGTGAAACCCTGCTGGCATTGTTGCTGACATTTGCCGAGCGCAATCCGGGCCTGACGCGCCTGCTGACCGGGGATGCCCTGACCGGCGAAACCGAACGCCTGCGCCTGCGCATCGCCCAATTTTTTGAGCGACTGGAAACCCAATTGCGACAAATATTGCGCGAAGCCGAATTGCGCGAGGGACTGCGCCCACAACTTCCCGTCGCCGCGGCAGCCAACCTGATGATTGCCCTGGCGGATGGCAAGATTGTGGAGTTTGTGCGCTCGGGCTTCCGCCGCCCTCCCACCGAAGGCTGGCAGGATCAATGGCAATTGATCGCCCAGGGATTATTGGTCGCCGGTGAGGTTACCGAAGGTTAGTAAGTCACCAGGACAGAAATAGTAACGGCTAAAAAAATCCCGGCTTAATGCCGGGATTTTTCATCTTCCGTAATTTCAATAAAACGCGTTCGGTCTGTATCGAATTTGGCTGAGACCTGGTTAAACTCCTGCTCGCGCTGCTTAATCTGAGCCTGAATATCGCGCTCTTCCTGCTCGGTATTCTGGATGGTTTTCAGCAAGTCTGCCGGAATCTCGCGACCACCGCGCTCTATCGCTGCGGCCTGTTGCTGGGACTGGGCCAACCTGGTGCGCACACCGCTGAGGTTGGCTTCAAGTATGCCAATATTACCGCGCAGGCTTTGCAGGTTGCGCTCCTTGGCTGCATCTATGTCCGCCACATTGCTATAACTGCGACGCAATTGCAGATCTGCCTTGGCCTGTTCATCCTTTGCCTTTCTTTCGCGACCGGCTTTCTCTGCCGCCTCGCCCTGCAGGACAGGGGGAACCACCTTGATCACCTTGCCGCTGCGGGACATCACCTCGTACCCCTTAGCCGCAAGTTCCGGTGGAGGCAGCTTGCTGTCCATCACCACAATGCCCTGTTCATTTTTGTAGCGATAGATATGCCGCGAATCGGTATCTTTTTTTGCCTGTGCCATGACCTGCGGGCATAACAATAAAACGGCCAGGACAACACTGGCACATAAGCCAATCACGTTAAAGGGTTTCATAGGTTGCAAAACGTCTCGCTATCTACAGTTCTACACCATAGGTCGCGCGGTAGCTTTTAATCCTGTCCACCAGCGCCGCTTGACCAGGTTGGTGCTCCAAATAATGAATAATGTGATTCAGGTTGATAATACTGATGACGGGCACACCAAAATTCTGCTCCACTTCCTGAATAGCGGAGAGCTCGCCCCGTCCTTTTTCCTGGCGGTTCAAACCGATCAGTACTGCCGCAGGTTGTGCCCCTGCCTGCTGGATAATGCCCATGACCTCACGTACAGCAGTACCCGCGGTAATGACATCATCGACAATCAGGATACGCCCTTTAAGTGGTGCACCAACCAGGGTGCCACCTTCACCGTGGTCCTTGGCTTCCTTGCGATTGTAGCAATAGGGCAGATCGCGACCGAATTCATCAGCCAATGCAATCGCGGTTGCCGCTGCCAGGGGAATCCCTTTATAGGCCGGGCCGAAGACTACATCGAAATCCACCCCGGCGGCGGTGATGGCTGCCGCATAATGGCGTCCCAGTTCTGCCAGGGCACTTCCGGTTTGAAAACGACCCGCGTTAAAAAAGTAGGGGCTGGTGCGCCCGGATTTGAGAACGAATTCACCAAAACATAACGCCTGGTGCTTGATTGCCAGCTGAATGAAGTCAGATTGGTACTTTTCCATGCAAAGTTCCTGAGGATGAACTAGGTTTGTAACAGAGAATAACAATTAGGCAGTTTGGCTATGTACCAAGCGCCCATTTGGCAGAAATCGACCCTACCAAATGTAAGGATGTGAAAATTCGTAACGCCTACCACAAAAAACCCAGCCGTAACGGTAACACAATCACAGAAAGCTCGGGTATGATACACAGTCCATAATCAAGGGGCTAACATGAGAGTTATCAGTCTTAGCGTCGATGGTATTTTTCAGGCGGCGCAACGCGGCCTGTACACATGGCTCGCCAGTCAGGATGCAGATTTTATCTGTTTGCAGGATCTACGCGCCCTGGAGCGCGAACTGGAAAAACCCGAGTTTGAGCTCAAGGGTTACAACGCCTACTTCTTCGATTCAGGCACCAAACACTATAACGGTGTGGCTATCTATACCCGTCTGCAACCCAAAGCCTTGATCTACGGCTTGGGTTTTGCTTCAGGTGTCGATATGGAAGGCCGTTACCTGCAGGTGGATTTCGAGCAGTTGAGTATCGGTTCACTCCTCGCACCCAGTGCGTCTTCGGAGTTGGAATCCCAGGAAGTCAAAATCAAGTTCTTTGATGATTTCCAGGCTCACCTGGACAAAATCACCCGCAAGCGCCGCGAGTACGTCTTCTGTGGTAACTGGCAGATGGCCCATACCCCCAAAGATGTCAGCAACAGCACAGAGAACCAGCACAACTCCGGTTTCCTGCCCCACGAGCGCCAGTGGTTAAGCCAGCTGTTTAACCAGATCGGCTATGTGGATGCCTTCCGCAAGGTCAACAAAGACGCTGACGAATACAGCTGGTGGCCGAGTGGAGCCAAAGGCGAGGGCGACGGCTGGCGCACCGATTTCCAGGTTGTATCCAACAGCCTGGGACACAAGGTGGAATACGCCACCATCTACAAAACCCAGCAGTTTTCCAGCCATTTGCCGGTCATTATTGATTACGACATAGAACTCTGATCAAACACACCTGCATTAAAAAAGCCCGCGATGAATATCCATCGCGGGCTTTTTAATTTCCTATCCGGATATCAGTCGACAGCTAACACATCGTAAACCACAACCCTGGACCAGAGGTGTTGATATTGCTCGACAAACTTTTGATGGATGGGGTGAACCTGATAGGCGTCCTGGCCAGCCACATCGTCAAACCCCAGCAATTCCGAGACATGGTAGGAGTTATCCACCACCTCGCGTTTTTCCGTCGATGCAGGCACGCCGACATGGAAACTGCGCACCGTCTCTATGGCGGCGAGGGTTTTAATCCCGGTAATTAATTGCGCGCGATCCTGTGCAGACTCAGGATTTTTCAACCAGAAAAATACATGGTGCAATAACTTGGGCATGACTGGGGCCTGGGGCTGTGTCGCTGACAGCGACGATGAAACCGCCAGGCTGGCCCCGGCAAGGGCACTGGTGGCCAGGAATTGGCGACGATTGAAATCTGACATGAAAAGCTCCTTGTGATCAGTAAGGGACAGCCCCCTACCTTACCCACCCGTGCTTATCTGGCAATTTCCTTTACGCAAGATTACCCGCCCACTAGATAGCACAGGCGCTCCTGGGCTCGGGCCGATAAACACCGACATTGGTATGGCCTGCATCCTTGAGGTTGGCAGCGTGCAACTGGCTCATGACCCCTTTCTGGCAATAAAGGAAATACTGTTTTCCTGTGTCGAGTTGCGCGAACTGGTTGTTGAGGCGATAGAACGGAATCTTAAGAATGTCTACTCCGGACACACGCAGGGGATTCGCCTCTTCCTCATCCGGGTGGCGGATATCGATCAGCGCCTGCCCCGGTTGCACAACATCCACAACCGGCACCGCCAGATCCTGATCCAGCTCTTCGACAATTTCATCAATATTCTGCGCGCGACGCTCGGCGATGGCGCGCTCCAATATCGCCATATCAAATTTGGCCTCTTCCCGCTCCACCTTGTGCATGCGCGCCTTGGTAGTGGGATTAACCGAAATCACACCACAATACTCCGGCATGCTGGCGGCAAAACTCTCCGTACCGATTTTGCGCGAAATATCGATGATATCGCCCTTGTCCATGGTCGCCAGCGGGCGCAGTACCAGCATATCAATCGCGCGATCAATGGCATTCAGGTTAATCAGCGTCTGGCTCGATACCTGGGCGACACTCTCGCCGGTAACCAGGGCAGGAATTTCGAGTGACTCAGCCACTTTCTCCGCTGCGCGCAACATCATGCGCTTGAGTGTCACGCCCATATAGGCATTGTCAACTTTTTCCAGGATTTCCCGGACAACCTCTTCAAAGGGAACAGTGACAAACTTCACCCGGTGTGAAGCGCCATATTTATTCCACAAATAGTAAGCGACCTCTTTCACCCCGATTTCGTGCGCACGTCCACCGAGGTTGAAAAAACAATAGTGCGCACGCAACCCGCGTTTAATGCATAAATAAGTAGACACTGTAGAGTCGAAACCACCGGAGATCAGCGACAGTACCGGGTCCTGTGCCCCCAGGGGGAAACCGCCCAAGCCCTGGGTTTTGCGGGTAATGACCCACAGGCGCTCTCCCTTAATCTCCAGGGGCACAGTAACCTCGGGGTGATGCAGGTCCACACCGGCAGCCCGGGTATGCTCCAGCAAACCACCCCCCACATATTGCTCGACCTGCACAGACGTAAATTCGTGTTTACCGGCGCGCTTCACCCGCACACAAAAGCGCTTGCCTGCCAGGGCATCTCCCCAATGGCGCAGGGTGTGACGAAAAATGGATTCCAGATCTGCCAGGGGGTAATCCTGGATCAGGGCAAAATTGGCAATACCGGGGGTATGGGCAAGTACCTCGGAAACCTGCGCCGTGATCAATTCATCGGCTTCCGGACAGCGGATTTCAATTTTTTCCCAATCGCGTTGCACATCGATACTGACACCGAGATTATTCAAGAGCACGCGCAAGTTATCGCGCAGTTGCTTGATGAACCTTTTTCTGACTGGCGGGCTTTTAATGATGATTTCGGGAAAAACTTTGACAATAAAATGCATGGAACACACCTGGCAGGATAGCGCGAAACGAGTAAACCAAAAGCGGGCGATTATAAAGCAAGCCTTCCATCCAAGGGGCTTTGTCCCCTAAAAACCCGGAAATCTGCGCCCCAATTCAGTCTCGTCCCTGCACATTATTTTGTAGATTCCAGGCCAAATGGCACAGCACAGCCTAACACCAAAACGATGAGCCCCGGCAGACAGCTGCTAGCGTTACCCAAATGAGCCCTGCCGAGGATGGATCAGTAAGGTTCTGGACGTGCTTTGTGCTCTTGCCGAACAAGCCAATCTATTCGCGCTTAAGGCGGTGATTGCTGACAACAATCCCGGCATCATATGCCGGGATTGTTGTTTATTTGGAGCGATGGACAACAGCTGCCAGCTGTTTGAGTTTGGGAGTAACTATCGGCACCGTCATCATGGTGCTAACAACCGCCATAATCAGCAGGGCGGTAAAGGTTTCGCTGGTGATAATTTGTTTGTCCAGCAATACGTTAGCAAAAATAATCATGATCAGAGCCTTGGTTTGCAGCAGCCACCCTATGATGGAGGCTTCACCCTTTTCCCATTTGAGAACCCGACCCGCAAGGTGTACTCCGGCCAATTTTCCAGCGGCTTGCGCCAACAGCAACACCGCCGCCGCCGCAAATACGGCGATGCCTCCCACTTCCCAGTTAGTGCGCAAGCCTGTGCTGAGGAAGAATACGGGCATAATGATCAGCAATACGAAATGGCGCAGCTTGTCCATGTCTTCCTGATTGAACCATTCTGCATCCATAACGGCACCTGCCAGGAAGGCCCCTACCATAAAATGTAACCCGGCCCAGTCTGCCAACAGGCCGCAAAGCGCCAACCAGATAAAACCAATGTACCAACGATCACGCTCCTGTAATGCCAGCATCAGCTTGCGGAACAAATAGCTGGCCACCACAAAACTCAGCAGAAAAATCCCCTGGCGTCCAATGCGCTCCCAATCAAGCAGGATCAACGCCAGGACGCCCCAAATCGCAATATCATCCAGGCTGGCATAGCGCAGAATCCGCTGCCCTATGGGTTGGCGCAGTATCTCCATCTTTTCCATCAGCAGGATCAGAATCGGCAAAGCAGTTACCGCACAGGCCATCCCCACACCAACAATAAACTGCCAGGTCATTCCATTGGGGCCCATCCAGCCATCGCTGATACTGAGCAAAATGGCGGCTGCCACACAGCCAAACAACAGGGGGGTACCCAGTGCCAGGCCGGCGGTAATACCGCTCTCGCGCTTGTATTCCCAGGCCTTTTTCAAATCCAGCTCAATACCGGCGATCCAGACAAAAATCATCACTGCCCACCAGGCGATACCGTTAAGCGCCTGGATCACCTGGGGATTAAATACAAACTGGTAATAGTCGGGAAAAGCCGCCCCCAAAACACCGGGCCCCAGGAGAATACCGGTGATGATCTGTACCACGACCAGGGGAGCCCAATAATCGGTCCTGAATAAACGCCAAATCAGGTAGGGAACCGTAAAGATGATCAGCATAGCGATCAGGAAGATTTCCGTAATGGTAACTGCGTGCATAACTTGCCTTGGATTTTTTAGGGAATTGTTTATTTTATAAACGGCACAGCATGCCTGAGTCCGCACCTGTGGCCGAGCGCGCAAGGCTAACCCTCTTTAGCAGCCCAGGCGAGCCATCCCTCATAAACAATCGCTATGGCATGATCGCAGGGCTTTCGCCCTCTTTTCAGGCAGGTGGACAGATTGAATTTTGCCATGACACGGCCAGCCTTCCCGGCATGGAAAGCCACGCCACAAAAAGCACCAATATTGATCATTTCAGAAAAAATACGCACCAATACAGTGCTTTTGCATTTTTTAAAACCCGGCGATCTATGCTTAAACCCTTATTTTTAAACGGCTGTTGCTATTTTCTTTAAATGGCATATATTTTGCCCCGTTTCTGACACCCTAGTCCCGTGTCGCTCACCGAAATGAGTCGTTCCGTGAAATGAGCAACGTGTCTGGATGAACGTGGGCAACAATTCCAGGTAGGCGATCCTCCGGGCTGTCTACTTACCCGCAATAACAACTTTCTCAATCTATAGCCTTCGGGCTATAACAACTTGGAGGCATTCAATGTCTAAGACTTTAGACCTGATCAAGCAACACGAAGCTCGCTGGATCGACCTGCGTTTCACTGACACCAAAGGTAAAGAGCAACACGTAACCTTCCCATCTCACGTAGTGGATGACAAGTTCTTCACCGAAGGCAAGATGTTCGACGGCTCTTCTATCGCTGGCTGGAAAGGCATTAACGACTCAGACATGATCCTGATGCCGGACGACTCTACCGCGGTACTGGATCCTTTCTACGACGAACCCACTATTATCATTCGCTGTAACATCGTTGAGCCATCAACCATGCAAGGCTACGATCGCGACCCGCGCTCTATCGGCCTGCGCGCTGAAGAATACCTGAAGTCTACCGGTCTGGGCGACGTTGCCCTGTTCGGTCCAGAGCCAGAATTCTTCATCTTCGACAGTGTTCACTATGCATCCGGCATGGGCGGCTCTTTCTACAAAATCAAGTCTGAAGAAGCTTCCTGGCAGTCAGGCGAAGACAGCGAAGGCAAGCACGGCCACGCGCCACGCGTAAAAGGCGGCTACTTCCCCGTTGCACCTATCGATTCCCTGCACGACATCCGTGGCGCTATGTGTAACGCGATGGAAGCCATGGGCCTGACCATCGAAATCCACCACCACGAAGTTGCTAACGCCGGCCAGTGTGAAATCGGTGTAGGCGCCAACACCCTGGTTAAGAAAGCGGACGAAGTACAAATCCTCAAGTACTGCGTGCACAACGTAGCTCACCAGTACGGCAAAACCGCTACTTTCATGCCGAAGCCACTGATCGGTGATAACGGTTCAGGTATGCACGTTCACCAGTCTTTCTCCAAGAATGGCAAAAACCAATTCGCAGGCGATGCTTACGCCGGCCTGAGCGAAACTGCCCTGTACTACGTTGGCGGTATCATCAAGCACGCCAAGGCACTGAACGCTTTCTGTAACGCTTCTACCAACTCTTACAAGCGTCTGGTTCCAGGCTTCGAAGCGCCAGTTATGCTGGCTTACTCTGCCCGTAACCGCTCTGCGTCTATCCGTATTCCTTACACTGTGGGCGAGAAAGCCAAGCGTATTGAAACCCGCTTCCCCGACCCGACTGCCAACCCATACCTGTGCTTCGCTGCACTGTTGATGGCAGGTATCGACGGCGTACAGAACAAGATCCACCCGGGCGAGCCAGCGACCAAAGACCTGTACGACCTGGAGCCGGAAGAAGAAGCCCAGATTCCACAAGTATGTGCCTCTTTGGAAGAAGCTTTGAGTGCCCTGGAAGCTGACCACGAGTTCCTGCTGAAAGGCGGCGTATTCAGCAAAGACTTCATCGATGCGTACATCGACCTGAAGAAAGCTGACATCCAACGTGTAAACATGACTCCTCACCCGGTAGAATTCGAACTCTATTACAGCGTGTAAGGTCACAGATTTTGCCGAGCAATTGGCAAAATCTCCCTGCAAGATGGCAAAAAGCCCGCCCCCGACAGGGAGCGGGCTTTTTGTTTGCGGCGAGAGCGATTAATCTCAGTGTAATCCCCGGAGGAATCGGCTATGAACTCGCATCTATCCACATTCTGGCTTTCAATGCTGCTGGCTTGCCTGCTGGCTCCCTGGACCATGGCAGAGGTTTATAAAACCGTCGATAAAGATGGCCGGGTCATCTATTCCGACAGCCCCAAAACCGACAACGCCGAGCGCATCAAACTGCGCGAACTCAACACAGTCCCCAGTCCGGATGCCATTCCGCAATACCAGACAAACCAGGCACCCGCCGTCGTTGAAGACGAAGGCTATGAGATACATATCATCAGCCCTCGCCATGAAGTTACTATTCCCGTCGGCCAACGCGACCTGGCCATTGCCATCAACCTTAACCGCGAGCTGCAGGCAGATCACCTGCTGGTGTATTTCATGGATGGGGAGCTTATCGAAGAAACCCGTATGACCAACATCCTGATCAAGGACGTTATGCGCGGCACCCACGTGATCAGCGTGGAGGCCATAGACGCAGATGGTCAATCATTGGGCACATCGGAGCCGGTTACCGTGAACCTAATTCGACCAATTATTAAAAAACCTGCATCACCAACGCCCAAGCCCAGCAAGTAGCACCAAAATAGTGCACACCGGATACCCCTGTGCTAGATTTTGGACGGGGTTTTGCGCTAAAACAGGCCTTTTTCTTTGGTTTTTCAGTTGGTTTGCTTTTTGCATTAACTCCATTGCCCATTGTCGAGGCGTTGTGGAGAGCAAAAGTCGTTGAGCCCGCCGGATATTTACAAGCCCATTCTCGATAGCCTGAGTACCGCCATTATCCTGGTGGACAGGGACCTTTTGCTGTGCCATATGAACCCGGCTGCCGAGGCCTTGCTGGCCATGAGCTGCGAGAGCAATACCGGCGAGCCCATTACCTACTTCTTTTACGAATCCGATGAAACGGATCGCCAGTTGAAGCTGGCGGCCGCCCAGGCCAACCATTACACCAAACGCCATGCCGAATGGCGCCTGTTAAGCGGTGGCACTATCACCGTAGACTATACCGTCACCCCCTATGGCGATCACGAAGGATTGATTGTGGAAATCCAACCCATCGATCGCCTGCTGCGCATCAGCCGCGAGGAAATGCTCACCAGCTCCCACGAAACAACGCGCAACCTGATCCGCGGCATGGCCCACGAAATCAAGAATCCCCTGGGGGGAATCCGCGGTGCCGCCCAACTGCTGGCCCGGGAATTACCCCATTCCAATCTGACCGAATACACCAGCATCATCATCGACGAAGCCGATCGCCTGCGTAACCTGGTTGACCGGATGCTCGGCCCCAACCAGGTTCCCCAATGGCAGTCACTCAATGTGCACGAGGCCATCGAGCGGGTCGCCAATATCATTAAGGCCGAAAGTAGCGACGCGATCAAAATCGTGCGCGACTACGATCCCAGTATTCCCAACCTGCTGGGCGATAAGGAGATGCTTATCCAGGCATTGCTCAATATTGTCCGCAACGCTATGCAGGCCCTGTTGGAAGCCAATGTCAAAAACGGGGTTATCCAGCTGCGCAGCCGTATCCAGCGCCAATACACCATTGGTCGCCGCCACCATTCACTGGTGTGCCGCATCGATGTCATCGACAACGGACCGGGTATCCCCACCGATATCATCGAAAATATTTTCTACCCCATGATCACCGGCCGCGCCGAAGGTACTGGCCTGGGGCTCACCATTTCGCAACACCTCATCCACCAACATCACGGCCTGATTGAGTGCCATAGTGAGCCGGGCAACACCCGCTTCTCGCTTTATCTACCAATGGAAAATCACCATGCAGAAGTCCAATAAAGTCTGGATAATCGACGATGACCGGTCCATCCGCTGGGTACTGGAAAAAGCCCTGCAGGGTGCAAATATCGAAACACGGGTCTTTGATTCGGGTGACAGCGCACTGAGCCAGCTCAACCGCGACATACCCGATGCCATCATCAGTGATATCCGCATGCCAGGTACCGATGGCCTTACCCTGCTCAGTAACCTTCACAATACCCACCCCCATATTCCCATCATCATCATGACGGCCCACTCCGACCTGGACAGTGCGGTAGCCGCTTATCAGGGGGGCGCCTTCGAGTATTTGCCCAAACCCTTTGATGTGGATGATGCGGTAGCCGTTACCCAGCGCGCCCTGGCCCATGCCCAGGAGCAAAAGTCGGAGCAAGCGCCGGAGAGTACCCCGGAAACCAATACCGAAATCATCGGTGAAGCACCGGCCATGCAGGAAGTCTTTCGCGCTATCGGGCGCCTGTCGCAATCCAACATCACGGTACTGATCAACGGCCAATCAGGTACGGGAAAGGAGCTGGTGGCACGTGCTCTGCACCGCCACAGCCCGCGCCGCAATGGTCCCTTTATCGCCCTGAATATGGCGGCCATCCCCAAAGACCTGATGGAGTCAGAGTTGTTTGGCCATGAGAAGGGCGCCTTCACCGGGGCGGCGGCGCAACGCCAGGGGCGCTTTGAGCAGGCCAATGGTGGCTCCTTGTTCCTCGACGAAATCGGCGATATGCCCGCGGAAACCCAAACCCGCTTGCTGCGCGTCCTGGCCGATGGCGAGTTTTACCGCGTCGGTGGCCATACCCCGGTGAAAGTGGATGTGCGTATCATCGCCGCCACCCACCAGAACCTGGAACACCTGGTAGCGGAAAATCGTTTCCGCGAAGACCTGTTCCACCGCCTGAACGTGATTCGTATCCACATTCCCAAACTGGCCAACCGCCGCGAGGATATCCCCAAACTGGCGCGCTTCTTCCTGCACAAGGCTGCAACGGAGTTGAATGTGGACACCAAGGTACTGCTGCCGGAAACCGAGGAGTTTTTCTGCTCCCTGCAATGGCCTGGTAATGTGCGTCAGCTGGAGAACACCTGCCGCTGGATTACCGTCATGGCATCCGGCCGCGAGGTACATATCGAGGATTTGCCGCCGGAATTACTCGATCACAAGGAAACCAGCACACCGGCAGACGACTGGGAAAAGGCCCTGCGCCACTGGGCCGACCAGGCCCTGGCACGCGGCCAGCACCAATTGCTCAGCGAAGCGGTACCCACCTTTGAGCGCGCCCTGATCGAAACTGCGCTCAAATACACCGCAGGCCGCAAGCGCGACGCCGCCAACCTGCTCGGCTGGGGCCGCAACACCCTGACCCGGAAACTCAAGGATTTGGGCATGGCGGGAGGCCAGGATATCGAGGGCGACGACGACAACTGATAGCGCAGCCTACACTGCTTTACCCCACCTCAACCCCCTGGAACGCGACAAACGGGCCAGGGTATTTTTTTGCATGTTGTTTGTAGCGACAACAGCAAGTTTGGGAACCTGTGACTATACTCAGGCCAAGGCGTCACTCTTGAGCCCACCAACAGACCTAATCGCACCCTGATCGGACTTACGCTGTGAGCAAATCACGGTGGGCATACCAATCTTGCGCACAGATTGGCATGAATGCGAGCGATACAATGGGACACAAGTACGCCAGGCCTCAAGACGTTGCAAAGAATGCCGATAGATAACGACAAGCCAAAACATAACAGTTCTACCGCAAGCTCGGGGGAAACAATGGTACAAAAATCTCTTTTAACCAAGTTAATGGTCGTGCTTACCACCACCATGGTCGCAATCGCCCTGATTGTCTCTTTCATCAACTACCGCGTCGCTGAGAGCGGTCTGGAAAAGGCGCTTGAGACCGAAACCAACGCCATGGTGGAGCTGACCAACAGCTCACTGCTGGAGGCCGTATTTGCCTACGATTTCCAGCAAATTGAGGCTATCGCCAAGTCCCTCGTCAATACGGCGCTGGTGACCTCGGTCAGTGTGTCCGACCACCGCGGCCAATCCCTGGCCAAGGCCAGCGACGATGACCGCAGCAACGGCCAAATAGAACGCAAAGCCATCCCTATCGTGTACAACGGCAGCACAATAGGCAGTTACGACATCAGCTTCTCCACCGATGAAATGCGCCAAACCCTGGCTGACCAGGTAGAGGCCACTATCCTCACCGTTATCGCCCTGCTCGCCGCCAGCCTGATTACTGTTTATGTGTTGATGCGCAGCCTTGTACTGGCACCAGTCGCCGAAGTGACCCGCTCTCTGTCTGCCATTGCGGACGGTGGTGGCGACCTGACCCGCCGCCTGCCCACCGACAGTAAAAACGAAATTGCCGAGCTGGCCCATAACTTCAACCGCGTGATGGAACATATCGCCGACATTATTCGCAATGTGATCCAGGTGAACGAGAAGGTGCGCAGTAACGTCAATACCATGGGTCGAGCCACCGAAAGCACCGTCAGCTCCACCTCCCAACAATTGCGTGAAATTGAATTGGTTGCCACTGCCGTGGAAGAGCTGTCTGCCTCTGCCACTGAAATTGCCCGCCATGCCGGGGAAACCGCCGAGCGCACCAATGCCACCAGTATCCTGGCAGAAGAGGGCAACACCATCGTCAGCCAATCCCTGGATAACGTGAATCGCCTGACCGGCCAGATTGAATCCACCGCACAAAAAATCCAGGTGCTGAAAAACAACTCCGTCAACATCGGCTCAGTGATGGAGGTGATTCGGACTATCGCCGAACAAACCAACCTGCTCGCCCTTAACGCGGCGATTGAGGCAGCCCGCGCGGGTGAACAGGGCCGCGGTTTCGCGGTAGTGGCGGACGAAGTGCGCTCACTGGCCCAGAAGACCCGCTCGTCTACCGAGGAAATCGAATCGATTATTGTGCAGTTGCAGCGCGCGGCGGACGAAGCCCACCAAGCCATGAGCACCAGCACGGCCTCTGCCCGTGAAACCATCGATATCGCCTCTAAAGTGGGTCAGGCACTGGATAAGATTCGCAACAATATCGGCACCATCAACGATATGAACCACCAGATTGCCACCGCCTCACACCAGCAGAGTTCCGTGGCCAACGAGGTGAGCAAAAACATCACGGCAATCCATGCCCTGTCTGAAAAAGTGGCTGAGAACGCCCAGGTAGTGAACCAGAGCGGCAGCCAGTTGATCCAGGAAACCGGCGAGCTGAAACAGCAGATCGACAACTTCAAAGTGTGATTGCCTTAACCATAAATAAACCCGCCAGCTGGCGGGTTTATGGTTTTCAGGTTGCGTCCCTGGACAATCCGACCCCCTCACGATACGGCAAATAGCCTATTGCCTCCTCGCGATAAGCGCGTACCTGTTGTGCTTCTCCAGCCACAAAACGACTGACTGCCGCCGTAAAATCCGCATCGCACAACCAATGGTTGGAGTAGGTCAACAGGGGTTCAAACCCTCTCGCCAATTTGTGCTCCCCCTGGGCACCGCCATCGAAACGCTGCAACCCGTGGGCAATTGCAAATTCTATTCCCTGGTAATAACAGGTTTCAAAATGCAGGAACTGGTACTCCTCAAGGCAACCCCAATAACGCCCATAGAGGGTGCATTCGTCATAGAAGAACAGCGCTGCAGCTATGGCATCTCCATCGGAATTGAGGACGCGGATTAACAGGGTCATGTCGGCCAGGTCAGGCCCCAGGCGCGCAAAAAAATCCGCGCTCAGATAGCCATCATGGCCGCTGCGCTTGCGGTAGGTGTTACGGTACAACTGGTAAAAATGGGCACATATCTCCGGGGTTAGTTGGCTGCCGGTCAACCACTCAAAACGCAATCCCTGTGCAGCAACCTGCTGCCGCTCCTTGCGCAGGGTCTTGCGTTTGCGCGAGCTGAGTTGCGCCAGGAAATCCTCAAACCCCTGGTAGTCCCGGTTAAACCAATGGAACTGGCACCCCAGGCGCATCATCGTGCCAGCATCCTCCCAGCGCCGGGACTCGGAATCCGCCGGAAACAGGCAGTGCCAACCAGATAGGCCCAAGCGCTCCACCTCCTGTTGGATACAGGCAAACATCCGGAGGTAAAGTTGCTCCGCAGATTGTCCCGGTGCCACCAATAAGCGCGCACCATAACAGGGCGTAAAAGGAATGGCAGAAATCAGTTTGGGGTAGTACTCATGGCCATAGCGGTGATAGGCATCGGCCCAGGCCCAGTCGAAGACATATTCACCGTAAGAGTGGCTCTTGATGTATCCGGGCAGGGCCGCAACAAGTTTGCCATCCTCTTCCATTAGCAAATGGTGCGGCTGCCAACCATTTTTCGCGCTGCAACTGCCACTCAGCTCCAGTGCCGCCAGGAAGCGGTG
Organism: Cellvibrio japonicus Ueda107; assembly: GCF_000019225.1. Classification (NCBI taxonomy): domain Bacteria; kingdom Pseudomonadati; phylum Pseudomonadota; class Gammaproteobacteria; order Cellvibrionales; family Cellvibrionaceae; genus Cellvibrio; species Cellvibrio japonicus. The sequence goes on from NC_010995.1 coordinate 4,231,011, forward strand.
CCGAATAAACGGATAGGAGGCAGGGCAGAGGTTATCCCACTGCATGGCAGATACCTGGTTGATCGACGAGATAAAACGATGGGGCATTGGTGTCCTCGGAATATTCCCCTGGCCAAATCGCGGGGGACCAGACAAAAACAGGGGCGATAAGTCTGTGTAAAGTTAGGCAACAGATTTTCGAACGCGCTAGTCATTGTCAATCCATCTACAGTAGAATCCCGCCACCTTGGTTACTTCTGGTCATTGAATGACAGCTTCTGAACCTGACCCTGAACACATACCCCAGCGTCACACAACTCCCAGCCTATCCACCCTCTTGCAGGATTTCGCCTCCAGTTTCAGCGCCGAGCGGGTACGTGTACGCGATATCACCGAATCACTGGGGCCACGCTCTTTCGGTTTTATCCTGCTGATTTTTGCCCTACCCAATTCCCTTCCCATCATCGGTATCCCCGGTGTATCCGCCATTACCGGTTTGCCTATGCTGTTTGTTGCAGTGCAGATGGCCCTTAAACATGATCGTGTCTATTTGCCGCGCTGGATTGCCGACAGCTCCATGTCGACGGCCGACTTCCAGTCCCTGGTGAACAAGGTAGCTCCCTGGCTAAAGCGCATCGAAAAGCTGATGAAGCCACGTATCCCACTGTTGACCCAAGGCAATGCCGAGCGGGTTTTAGGCGCCCTGTGCGCACTCCAGGCATTCCTGCTGGCCCTGCCCATTCCCTTTGGCAACCTCCTGCCGGCACTCAGCATCCTGTTTATCGCCCTTGGGCTTATCGAGAACGACGGTGTTTGTGTCCTCGGAGGGATTGCACTCGGAGTCGCCAGTTGGGCACTCCTGGGCGGACTGGCCTGGGTCATCATGCAAACCCTATTTACCGTCGTCGAACGACTATTTTGATAACAAGAGGAATCAATCGTGGAATGGATCGCTGATCCCGGCGCCTGGCTGGGTCTGCTGACCCTGGTGGTACTGGAAATAGTACTGGGGATCGATAATCTTATCTTTATTGCCATCCTGGCCAACAAGCTCCCGCCGCACCAGCGCGACAAAGCCCGCGTCCTGGGGTTGGGCCTGGCACTGGGTATGCGTCTGCTGCTGTTATTAGGCATTTCCTGGATGGTCACCCTCACTGAACCCCTGTTCAGTGTTTTTGGCCATAGCCTGTCCGGGCGCGACCTTATCCTGCTCTTCGGCGGCATCTTCCTGTTGTTCAAGGCCACCCTGGAAGTTCACGAACGGGTAGAAGGCAAGATCCATGCACCGCGCCAAACCAAGGTACACGCCGCATTCTGGGGGGTAGTGGCCCAGATCATTGTGCTCGACGCCGTTTTCTCCCTGGATGCGGTAATCACCGCTGTCGGCATGGTGGAACATGTTGAAGTCATGATGATCGCCGTCGTTATTGCCATGCTGGTGATGATCATCGCGAGCAAGGCGCTCACCGATTTCGTCAATCGCCACCCCACGGTGGTCATGCTCTGCCTTGGCTTCCTGTTGATGATCGGCTTTAGCCTGGTGGCAGAAGGCGCCGGCTTCCAGATTCCCAAGGGCTACCTCTACGGTGCTATTGCGTTCTCAATACTGATCGAAGTTTTCAATCAACTGGCGCGCTCCAACCGCACGCGCAACCTGATTGGCGAGCGCCCGCTGCGCGATCGCACGGCCGAAGCAGTGCTCAAATTACTGGGGGGACGCAGCAACGCCGATGAAGTAGGCGATGATATTGCAGCCATGGCCACCCCCAAGGACGAGGAAGTCGCGTTTGACCAAAATGAACGCACCATGATTCGCAGCGTATTACAGCTCTCCGACCGCCCGATACAGTCGCTAATGACACCGCGTCCCGACATCGTGTGGGTAGATGCCAAGGCAACACCGGCAGAGCTGCTTGATATCCTGAAAAAGACACCGCAAACCCGCCTGCTGGTAGCCCGCGAAGAGCTGGACGACCTGATTGGCGTGGTGCAAAGCCGCGACCTGCTTACCGCCGCACTGGACAACCAGACCCTGGACCTGGGCAAGCTGGCGCTGCCACCCCTGGCAGTCCCGGAGGGTACCAGTGCCCTCAAGGTGCTGGAAATGTTGCGCCAGGAAACCCTGCCCATGGCAATCGTCATCGACGAATACGGCAGCATCAAGGGCCTGGTCACAACCGGAGACCTGCTTGCCGCTATCGCCGGGGAACTCGCCGATACCTACGATGAACCCCTGGCGGTACCTATTGAAGATGGCTGGCTGCTCGATGGCAGTATTGCCCTGGAAAAACTGGAAGAGCTACTGCGCATCCAGCTGGATCGGGGCGATGGCGAATACTTCACCCTCGCCGGATTAATCCTGGAGCAGTTGCAGCACATTCCCAAGATAGGCGAAGAACTGAGCCTGGCCGGTTATCGCTTCCGTATCGCCAGCATGGAAGGGCGCCGCATCCACCAGGTGCTGGCCAAACCCCTGGCCGATGCCGATGAGGAACTGCCCCAACAAACCTTGTTTTAGGGTTATTTTCCACGCCAACGCGAACCCGGTCACGGGCGTTAATACGCCCTTGGTGAATAATGGCGCGCACCGGAAAACCGGTCGCGTGCGCCCTGTCACAACCTGTCTATACCGGGCCAGAACCCTCAGATTTATTGGGGTTGAGTTCAGAAAAACCCACCTAGACTCGCTCCAGCCTACAACAATCCACAGCGCCCAATGCACACGGCAGGGGCGCCATTTCAAGACCAAGGAGTCCACCATGAAAACCAATCCCTTGCGCAACCTGATAGCTATCGGCCTACTAAGCAGCGGCGCCCTGATCAGTACCCAGGTATTGGCCAGCGACCGTATCAGTTACAACTATGTGGGTTTGCAGTTCCTGAATCAGGACCTCGATGACAGCAACTGCGACCAGGACGGCCTCAATGCCTATGGCAGCATGGCACTCAACAGCGACTTCTTTGTCCAGGGCTCACTCGCAGACCTGAGTGGCAGCGGTTGCGGTTCTACCAACCTGAGCGTTGGCCTGGGTTACCGCACCCTGTTTGGCGCTGACTCCAGCCTCTACGGCTCACTGAGTTTCGAACGTATTGATCCGGATCATTTTGATGACGATACCGGTATGGTATTGGCTGTCGGTATTCGCGGTTTTATTACCCCGGAAGTTGAAGGTCGTATCGAGCTGGCCCACCATACTGTCTACGACGGCGATACCCAACTGAATGCCGGTGCGGCCTATTGGTTCAACGCCCAGTTTGCAGCCACGGGGGACGTTACCCTGGGCTCGGAAACCACAGGTATCGGTATCGGCCTGCGCATGAATTTCTAATGCATTGAGACCCGCAAGGATGCGGAAACCACTCCTCCCCGCTTGTGTTTCCCCGCTTCGCCAGCAACACTGCACACCAACCCAGATCAACCGAGGGACTGATGTTGAATTCACCATCTCATCAAACACAAGACCACGGCAGTAAAAGCCAAGCCCAGGCGCGCGCCGACCAGATACGGGCATTTCGCGCCGAGAGCGATTTGCTGGCCCAGGCCGGGCTCCTGTCCCTGACAGAGGAAAACCGCCAACACATCAATACTTACCATCAACAGGTACTCGACGATTTGCGCCGACACCAGGACGTGGACCTGTCCGAAGGCGCGAGGCACCTTTCACTTGGGATGCAAATCGTCTCCTTCCTGGGCGCCAGCGCACTGGCGACCAGCTTGTTTTTTCTTTTCTATCAATACTGGGGCTATTTTTCGACCACACAGCAGGTCGTCCTGCTGACACTCGCACCCCTGCTCAGTTTTGGCTTGGCCCTGGCGACTCGGCGTTTCGACACCAGCGGTTACTACGCAAAACTCATTGGCCTGATTTCCTTTGCCGCGCTGGTACTGCAAATCAATATGCTGGGCAGTATTTTTAACATGGCCCCCAGCCCCAATGCCTTTGCGCTGTTTGCAATATATGGTTTTCTGCTGGCGTATCTACTACAGGTACGCTTGTTACTCGCGGCCGCTATGGCGAGTACCTTTGCGTTTATTGGCGCCCACCTGGGCACCTGGATGGGCGGCTACTGGATTTATTTCGGTGAAAAACCAGAGCACTTTTTCCTGCCTGCGCTCTTGTTGTTTGCAGTGCCCCTGGTATTTACACAACATCGCTACCACGGCTTTGCCAGCATTTACCAGATACTCTCCAGCATCGCTTTTTTTATTGCCGTTTTAATTCTCGCCAACTGGGGAGGTGCCAGCTATTTGCCGTGGGAGCGCAAGCCAATTGAAGGCTTTTACCAGGTTATCGGCTTCGGGTTTGCAGCACTGCTAATCCTCTACGGGTTACGTGCGGGGCGACCTTACTTGATGCTCACCGGCAATGTATTTTTCGCGCTGTTCCTCTTCACCAAATTTTTCGATTGGTGGTGGGACTGGCTCCCCAAATATCTCTTCTTTCTGCTGATTGGACTGACCGCCATCCTGGCGATGATGGTGTTTAACCGGTTGCGCAAGTTACAACAGGGAGGTCATCTATCATGAAGAAACTGACCATCATCAGCATTGGATTTTTATTAACGACCAACATCCTGCTGCTGGGTAAAGTCTGGTACAACCGCTGGGAGCCTCATTACGGAGCACTCACCCTGAGCGAAAGGGAACTGCGGCTACCCAGCGGGTACCGCTTCAACAAGGAGAATAGTGGTATCAGCCTGGATCTCACCTGGAACACCAAAGACGATGACACGCCCAACAGGCTATGGGGATACAATCGGGAGTTAACCTTATCGGACGAACACTTTTCCAGTTTTGGCTTTGCCGCTTGCAACAATCAATACAGGGAAAGGGCACAACCGGGCTGGATCCTCGTAGAGTTCAATGGCCCTGCATACCGCAACTACCTGGCCTCGATGACTGCCAGACGCGACCAGCATATTGCCGCTGAACCTACCGATGAAACACTACAAAAAACCTGGCAACAGGAAAAAGATACCCTGGACAAGCGCGTCAGGCAGGTAGCGCAGGAGGAATCGCGTCTTTTTGTGATTGATGCCGCCGCAAATTCCGCTGTATTGATAAAAAACCAGGTCAGTTTGCAGGCGAAAAATACGCAGACCCAATACCTTACCCTGCCCGCAAAAATCAGAAGCAGTTACCGCCGTTGCCTGGACAACAACGCCAAGCCGACCAGCATACAAATCGATAGCCTGTTGATCGCCCGGATCCATGTTCCCAATCGCCTTGCCAGGCAACTACCCAACACCAGCAACAATAATTCAGTTCGCTATCAAGCGACCTTGCGCTATGGCCGCCTGCTTGAACCCTGGGTTCGGGAGTTGCAAATACTACCCCCGTAGTTGCCGGGATAGCTAAAAAACTATTGCGGGATGGGCTGGTGATCACGCGACAAATAGGCACCGCCAGTGTTGAGTTTGACTTGTCGCCAAATGGGAAGGTCTTCTGAGGCCCAGTAATGGGTAACCAGCGTGCGTCGGGTTCTGTTGTGATCTGCTATCGCCGAGCCGCCGTGATATAGCTGTCCGTGCCATATAAACACATCCCCAATATCACCGACAAAAATGTCCGGCGTTAATCCTCTCTCCGCCAATTGCGCCTGAATGTAACGACGGGCATCGGGCAGTTCATCATTAACTGCCGCCAGTCCTCCATGGGAAAAACGGTAAGGGGGAATGAGGTGGCTTCCGGGGTAGTAGCTCAAGGGGCCGGCTTCCAGCGTTTGTTTCTCCAAACAGATACTGCTGACAACCATCCGCCCCTCAACCGGGGGAGGCATGTAATAGGTATCAAAGTGATGTGGTTGCTGGCTGCCCTTGGTAAAGGATAAGGAGTTTACGACCACCGGCACTGCGCCCAACACATCGTTCAGCACTGCCACCAGGCGATGGTGCAAATTCAAGGATCGACAGTTGTCAGACACGAGGTACAGATCGTTAATCTTATGGGTGTGATCAATAGCTTCCTGGGGCGCATCGCGCAATTTGATTCGCTTACCGGTCAATGGGCCATCCAGGACATCAATCACAACTTCACCGGCGGCCTGGGCGCGCTCCTGTATCAGTTGCGCCACCTCATCTTCAAAGACATTAATATCCTGTGGTGTAAAAAAACCTTTGAGCACTAAAAAACCATTGCGCGACCAACTGTCCATTTGCTCATCACTGAGTAACTGCCTAGCACTGGAGCCAGCCTTAAACCAACGTTGTAATTTATTCCACATAATTAATCCATTCAGCCATTGGCCGCTTCTAATTCTTCACTGATTAATAACCAATTTTCTTCGGTTTCTTGCAGCTGTGCAGTGAGCTGTGATTGCTCAGCCAGCAACTCCTGCAGCGTTGCCTTGTTTTTATCATCATAGATCGAGGTATCCCCCAACAGGGACTCTATATCACCCAGTCGTTTTTGTAATTTCTCTAATTGAGCTTCGAGATTTTTCAATTTATTGGCCAGGGGTTTTAATTGTGCCCGCTGGGCGGCCGATTGCTGGCGTTGGGCTTTTTTATCCAGCCTGGGCTCAGTAGTCGGTTTTTCGGCTTCAGGCACATTGGCCCGCTGTTGGCCCAACCAGCGATAATAGTCTTCAAGGTCGCCATCAAATTCTTCAACCCTGCCATCGGCTACCAGCCAGAACTCATCGACTGTATTGCGCAGCAAATGGCGGTCGTGCGATACCACAATCACCGCGCCTTCAAAATCCTGCAACGCCATGGTTAATGCCTGGCGCATTTCCAGGTCCAGGTGGTTGGTAGGCTCGTCAAGCAAGAGCACATTGGGTTTTTCCCAGGCGATCAATGCCAGTGCCAGGCGCGCTTTTTCGCCGCCGGAAAAATGGGTAATCGGCTCAAAGGCGCGCTCACCATGAAAATCAAAGCTGCCGAGGAAATCGCGAATCTCCTGCTCACGCGCTTTGGGTGCAATGCGCTGGAGATGGAGTGCTGGCGATGCATTGAGATCCAGCGCTTCGAGTTGATGCTGGGCAAAATAACCGAGCTTAAAATGCTCGCCATTGGTGCGGTCACCGGCGAGCAGCGGCAGGGAACCTGCCAGGGTTTTAATCAGGCTGGACTTACCCGCGCCATTGGGGCCGAGTAAGCCAATACGGGTTTCAGGGATAATACTCAGCTCTACCCTGTGCAGGACAGTTGTATCGCCATAACCGATTTCACCGCGTGCTATGTGCACCAGCGGTATCGACATTTTATCCGCACAATCAAAGGTGAAACTAAAGGGAGAATCCACGTGGGCCGGAGCGATTTTTTCCATGCGCTCCAGTTCCTTGATTCGGCTTTGCGCCTGGCGCGCCTTACTCGCCTTGGCGCGGAAGCGGCGGATAAAATCTTCGATATGCGCAATGCGCTCCTGCTGCTTCTCGAAATTCACCTGCTGCTGGGCCAGCTTTTCAGCGCGCTGGCGCTCGAAGGCAGAGTAGTTACCGGCATAGGCATCGAGTTTTTGCCTTTCGATGCAGACAATCCGGTCAACAATATTGTCGAGAAAATCGCGGTCGTGCGAAATGATGACCAGGGTGCCCGGATAGCGCTTGAGCCAATCTTCCAGCCAGAGTGTGGCATCCAGGTCCAGGTGGTTGGTGGGCTCGTCGAGCAGCAGCAAATCCGATGGACACATCAGTGCCTGCGCCAAATTCAGGCGAATGCGCCAACCGCCGGAGAAATCGCTCACCGGACGCTGGTCGTCGCCCGGGGCAAAGCCCAAACCATTAAGCAGCTGCTGCGCACGGGCCGGCGCTGTATAGGCATGGATATTTTCCATCTCGCTGTAGAGATGGGCCAGTTGCTCACCGGGATCAGGCAGTGCACCGAGTCGGGCAATTTCCGCTTCCAGGCGACGCAATTCGCTGTCACCATCAAGCACGTAATCCAGCGCCGAGCGACTGGTGTGGCCGACTTCCTGCGCCATGTGCGCACGGCGCCAGTTGCGCGGGATATCGACGCTGCCGCTATCGCTCTGCAGCTCGCCCAGCAATAACTGGAACAGGGTGGATTTGCCACTGCCATTAGCGCCGATCAAACCGACTTTCTGGCCCGGATAAATAGTGAGGTCAGCATTTTCCAACAGGAATTTGCTGCCGCGCTGAATAGAGATAGTTTGCAATTGAATCATGGGGGCGCATTCTAGCAGTTTGTACGCCCTCTACGACGAGGAGATTCTTGTGTTTGATACCGGTTCACTGTGGGACTTTTCCCTTATCCAGTACGCCAAACCCGGTGTGGCAGACGCCTGCCTGACGTTGCAGGACAAGTATGGGGCCGACGTCAACCTGCTGCTGTGGTCCTTGTGGATGGCACAGCGGGGTATCCTTCTGGATCAAGCCCGATTGGACCTGGCCCGAAAGCACATCCAACCGTGGCATGCGCAGACAGTCTTGCCGTTGCGCCAACTGCGGCGTGCGCTGAAAGCCCAATATGGCACTGCGGATAAACGCATTGAAGCCGTGCGCGCGAAGATTAAAGCGGCTGAACTGGCCGCCGAACAGCAAGTGCAGTATTCACTCGAACAACTGTGCAACACCTGGCCACCGGCCAATGGAACGACCCCGGCCACTAACCTGGCAATTTACTTTGAGGATGTGGGAATCGCAGAAAAGGACTGGCCAGAATGGTATCGACAACTCGCCCTTCAGGATGAGTAGCCTGGAAAAAACAAAACCCCGCTCAGCGGGGTTGGCAAGGGGTAGCTGTTACGACATGGCTGTGGTCACTGCACCCGATGTCGACCTGAGACACTGCCTCAGGCCGCACGATACTGTTTAAGCACATCCGATACTTTGGGTTCAGAGGCGTGAATGAACTCGATAAATTCGCCCACCCCCACTTCGGCGTCCTCGCGACTGTCAAAGGGCCCGATATCCACCCCCTCTCGGGTGGTGTAATACCAGTAACCGCCTTTCTGCAGATAGCGCACCCTGCGTGGTGGCGCCTCACCCTTCTCACCGCTTCTGTTAGTGGTATCACTCTTGTTCAGACTTGTCATCATGTACTCCTCGATACTGGCGTGACAAAGGTTCCTTTTGCAAATGGCGATCAGAAATCGCTCGCCTGATTATAAACACCCGCAAGCATCCATCACTAGATTTAGTTTGTCTCTAAATATGTATTTTTTATAACCGGCGCTGTGACATTTTCCCGTTTTAGCCCAAAGGGGCAAACCTGGCCGTTATTCCAGCCATTTAAGGGCAGGTGGCAGGGAAAAAGGATCATGCAACGGCGGCGTTTCTGCCCAGAGGGATAGGGGCGGAGCGAGGCATTGGCCCGCGTTGACCGATGGGCGGGATGAAGGCATTAACAGCGATGCTTTTACCAGGGTTATGGCGTATTTCTCTAACAGCGGAGCAATCTTTTCCAATGCGGCGAGCGTCGACGGATAGGGGTGACCTATGGCCACCGCACTGCCTTGCCGGCGGGCAGTTGCCATCGCCAATTCCAACTGGCTGGCGACATGGGCAGGTTCGGGGCGGTCATCCAGGAAGACATCGCGTTTGCGATTAGGGAGTCCGGCAGCCTCTGCCATGGCCTGGGCACGGGTTTTTGCCGTTGTACGGCTGTCGACAAAATAAAGCCCGCGCTGCTTCAGCTCCGCCATCAACCAGCGCATAGGTTCCTCTTCCTGGGTCAGCTGGCTGCCGGTGTGGTTATTCACCCCGCGCACATGGGGAATATCCGCCAGGTTCCGCTCAAGTACCTGCAAAAAGGTTTCCCGGGACATACCACTCTCCAGGCCACCCTTACCCAAAGGCAGGTGCTGTTCGTTACTCATGGGGGCGTGAAGCATGATTTCCTTGCCCCTGCGATAGGCGCGCTCGGCCAATTCGCGACCATGGGGTGTAAACGGAAGTACCGCAAGGGTGTAGTCCCCAGACAAGTCCGCTGCCCGACGGCCTGCGTCGAGGTTGTAACCAATATCATCAATAATGATGGCCAATTGCCCTGCCTGGAGTTCCAGGCTAGACACGGCAAGCACCAGCATCGACAGCCAGCGCATTAACCTGTGGGCAAGGCTAGGGACGGGGAGTGGATTGCTCACTGCCAAGGTCGGGCGTAATGCTGATATCCGGTGCTATGGCAGGCGCAGGCTGGGCCGGTGCCGGCTCGGGTTGTTTGACCGGGGAGGACTGGATAAAGATGTGCAAGCCCTTGAGCAGGTTGAGCGCCTCGTGCAACTGGTTGTCTTCCTTTAACAGTTGCGCGCTGGTGATGCGTTTTTCCTGGCGCGACTTGCTATTGCTCTCCCGCCCATCCTTGCGATTCAGGTGGCCGGCGAGGTCTGCCTCGGTCGTGCCCTGTACTGTGCTTATCTCAGCGATCTTAACCCGCTCCACTTCGACATCCGGCTCTATCCCCTGGGCCTGGATACTGCGCCCCAGGGGTGTGTAGTAAAGGGCGGTGGTCAGTTTGACGGCGCGATCCTGGCTGATAGGGATGACTGTCTGTACCGAACCCTTGCCAAAGCTGCGCGTTCCCATAATGACCGCGCGCTTGTGGTCTTGCAAGGCGCCGGCCACGATTTCCGAGGCTGAAGCCGAGCCATCGTTGATCAATACCACCAGCGGCAAACCATTGGCCAGGTCACCGGCTTCAGCATTGTAGTGAATATTGCTGTTTTCCAAGCGCCCCTGGGTATATACCACCATGCCGCCATCCAGGAAGGCATCGGCGACCTCCACAGAGGATTGCAACACCCCGCCGGGGTTATTGCGCAAGTCCAGCACTATGCCTTTGGTTTTCGGATTTTTTTCCAGGTGAATGCGCAGTTTTTGCAGCATTTCAGTGCCGGTATTGAGCTGGAATTGGGAAATGCGAATGTAGAAATAATCGTCTTCCAACACCCGGGTGCGGATACTTTGTACTTTGATGATGTCGCGCACCAACTCAAAATCGATAGGTTGATCCACTCCCTGGCGCATCACACCCAGCTTGATCTTGCTGCCTTTGGGGCCGCGCATCATGTTAACGGCCTTATTGAGATCCATGCCTTTAACCGGCTGATCGTCGAGGCGAATAATCACATCGCCGCTGAGAATACCGGCGCGCGCTGATGGACTGTCATCAATGGGGGTCACGACTTTGACAAAACCATCCTCCAGGCTGACTTCCAGGCCTACCCCGCCGAACTCACCGGACGTATTGGCCTGCAAATCGGCGAAGGCATCTTTGCCCAGGTAGGCGGAGTGGGGGTCGAGCTCGGCAATCATGCCGCGAATAGCGTATTCCAGCAGTTGGGAATCGCTGATCTCCTCAACATAGCCATTGCGGATCTGGTCATAGACACGCGTGAAGGTACGCAGGTCTTCCAGCGGTAACAGGGCAGGTGGAGACTGCTCGGCAGATTGCGATCCGGTGTCCTGGGCGGACAGAGGACTAACCCATAGTGGCGCAGCCATACAGGCCAACACCATCAGCAGGCGGGCTGGTTTACAGGCAGGTGTCAGTAACGCGCACAACATGAAAACTCCGCAGGCTCCTCGCCAGATTCGCACAACAGGACATCCCGTTGCCGACAATAAAAGACTACACAGCATCGCAGGGAATAAGGCATCACCCTCGCGCTAACCAGGCGCCCGGATCTATGGGTTTACCCTGGTAACGTATTTCAAAATAAAGCCCATTGCTGGACTGGCCACCACTGTTGCCAACTCGCGCGATGGTATCACCTGCGCTGACCAATTCACCGGCTTTTTTCAGCAATTCCTGGTTATGGGCATAGAGGCTCATATAGCCCTCGCCATGGTCGACAATAATCAGCAGCCCATGCCCGCCAAAATAATCGGCAAAAACCACCCGGCCATGATGTACCGCAACCACTGAATTACCGGCAGGCGCACTGATATAGGCGCCGCTCCAGTTGATCTGTCCGGCAATACGCGCACTGCCGAAACGATGGATCATACTGCCTTGTGTCGGCCAGGGCATACGTCCCTTGCGCTTGCTGAAGCGCTCGCCACCCGGCGGCAGGGGCACATAGGCGGGCGACTGGGCCGCGCCTGCCACACGCTTGGCGACCTGGTTCATCAAGGCCTGCAGGCGATTGCGATCCTGCACTGCCTGGCGCAGGGCTTCCTGTTTATCCTTGAGGCTGTGGTTAACTTTGGCCAGCGCTGACTGGCGCTGGCCATGCAGCTTTTTTAGCTGGTTACGCTGCCTATCCAGTTGCTCCTGTAATCCGCGCAACTCGTCTGTGCGCTGGACAATAGCCGGGGTCAGGTTATCGATCTGTGCAATGGTTTCCCGGTAGCCGGCCAATTTCTGGTTATGTGCTGCCATGAAATAACTGTGGTATTTCATGATGCGCGCAAAATCACCGGGCGACTCCTGGTTGAACAACACCTTGAGTTCACTTTGTTGGCCCAGGCGGTGGCTGGCGCGCACCTGCTCGGTCAGTTGCGCCAGCTGCGCTTGCTGCTGGCGCTCCAGTGCAGCGCGCTCATGTTCCAGTTTGTTGAGTTCCTGTTGCTGCTGCTTCAATTCCTGATTGATCTTATCCGCCTTTTTTTGCAGCTCGTTAATGTCCTTTTCGGACTTCTCGACTTCTTTCTGCAATTCAGTGCGGGTTCCCTGGACCGATTTCAACTCTTTCTGCAACGCCTCTATATCGCGCTGCAATTTGGCCATTTCCTCCTGATTGGCAAATACCGGCACGGTCGCCAGCAACAGGGCAAAGGCAACCAGGGCTGTAGCACAGGGTGAAAGAAATCGGCGGGAAAGGCTGCTGGTCATGAGCAATTCAAATCCGTGGCTTGTCTTGCGGCTGATCGATGATAACGCCTGGTGGAAAAACAAAACCCGGATTGCGCGGCAATCCGGGTTGGTTCAGTAGGCTTTAACCTTCGAGGGTGATGAGGTTGCGGCCAGTCATCTCTTTCGGTTGTGGCAAGTCCATCAAGGCCAGTATGGTCGGCGCCACATCCGCCAGCGAACCGCCGGAAGCCAGTTTTCCCTTGCGGCTGCTAACAAAAATAAACGGAACCGGCAGGGTCGAGTGCTGGGTGTGGGGCTGGCCGGTTTCCTCGTCAAACATTTCCTCCACGTTGCCGTGGTCAGCGGTAATCAGGGCTTCGCCGTCCACTTTTTTCACTGCAGCCAATACCCGGCCCAAGGCAACGTCTACCGCTTCCACCGCTTTAACCGCGGCATCAAACAGACCGGAATGGCCCACCATATCGCAGTTGGCATAGTTACAGATAATGGCGTCGTACTTGCCCGACTCTATGGCCTCAACCAGTTTATCGGTCACTTCCGGCGCACTCATTTCCGGTTGCAGATCATAGGTGGCAACCTTGGGTGAAGGCACCAGGATGCGGTCTTCACCGGGGTATACCACTTCATTACCGCCGTTGAAGAAAAAGGTCACGTGGGCGTATTTTTCCGTTTCGGCAATACGCAGCTGGGTTTTTCCCAGGCCGGCAATATATTCGCCAAAGGAATTGCTCAGATCCTCGGGAGGGAAGGCGATAGGGGCTTTAATGTCCGATGCATATTCGGTGGTCTGTACGAAATGGGCGATGGCCGGATGCGTCTCACCGCGATCAAAACCGGTAAAGTTTTCGTCGATCAGCGCGCGGGTAATTTCACGGGCGCGGTCGGGGCGGAAGTTCATGAAAATTACTGAGTCGCCATCATTAATGGTGGCCACTTCTTCATCTTCACCACAGATAACCGTGGCTTTTACAAATTCGTCGTTCTCACCGCGCTCGTAAGCGGCTTTCAGGCCGTCCACGGCGGTAAGCGCATCAAACTCGGCCTCACCGGTGACCATAACATCGTAGGCAGTTTTCACGCGATCCCAACGGTTGTCGCGGTCGAGTGCGAAATAGCGGCCCACGATAGAGGCGACGCGACCGGTACCGAGCTTGGCAAACACATCCTGGGCTTTTTGCAGCGAGGCTTCTGCGCTGCGTGGCGGGGTATCACGGCCGTCGAGGAACGCATGTAAGTAGACTTGTTTGGCACCACGCTCCACCGCCATATTGATCATGGCGTAGAGGTGATCCTGGTGGCTGTGTACACCACCTTCGGACAGGAGGCCGAGGATATGCACCGCCCTGTCGTTGGCGATAGCACTGTCGATTGCCTTCACATATTCGGGGTTGGTAAAGAAATCGCCATCGCTGATCGATTTATTGATACGGGTAAAACTCTGGTAAACCACACGGCCGGCACCGATGGTGGTGTGCCCCACTTCGGAGTTACCCATCTGGCCCGCAGGCAGGCCAACGGCCATGCCGGAGGTATCGATCAGGGTATTGGGGCAGGTTTTCCAGAGGTTGTCATATACCGGAGTCTGCGCCGCGTAAACGGCGTTGTATTTGGTTCGTTCCGAATAGCCATAGCCGTCGAGGATCAGCAGAACTACAGGTTTCTTGGCGCTCATAGGGTCTCGTTTCCGGGGTCGTTGACTGCCTGCATTTACACACAGGCAAAAGGCGGGTTACTCATGCCCCGCATTCTAACGGGTTGAGCGACGTAACTCTATGCAAAATATGCCTATCAGATACCGTAAAGGCCGGCTATAACCCGCGCAACCTGCGGTAAGCCGGAAGCGATGGTGTATACTGCCGCCGCCCCAGACCGGGCCCGGGTCGCGGGTGAGTTGTTGCAGGTCTATTCCGGCAGTTGAAATCCCTGGCACTCGCCCCCACTCTTCACAACCATTGGCTCCTGGTGAGCAACTGACAAGAAGGCAATTTCTGTGGATTTTCTGGTTTTTATTACCCAAGAGTGGCTGTTAGTCACCACCCTGATTGTGCTGGTTTACCTCTATGTCTGGCGCGAGCGCATTAAAAGCGGCCGCCCCATCACGCCCCATGAAGTCACCAAGCTGGTCAACGAGGGTAATGCGGTATTGGTCGATGTACGCGAAAGTACCGAATACAAGGCCGGCCACATCGTTGGCTCGCTCAACATTCCCTACGCCAAGCTCAGCAAGGAATCGACCGAGCTGGCGGATTACAAGGGCAAGGTCATCATCCTGATCGACAAGCTCGGCCAACACGCCGGTGCTGTAGGCCGCTTCCTTGGCCGCGAAGGATTTGATGTGCGCCGCCTGGGTGGCGGTATCGCCGAGTGGCAAGCGCAGAGTTTGCCGCTGGTAAAAGGTAAAAACTGATCCTGAGCGCGACGAGGTTTAAATCATGGCCCGTGTGTTGATGTACACCACCGCTGTTTGCCCCTACTGCAATAACGCCAAGAAGTTGCTGGCGGAGAAAGGCGTGGTGCCCGAGGAAATCCGTATAGACACGCAACCGCAGCTGCGCCAGGAAATGATGGCCAAAAGCGGCCAGCGCACGGTGCCGCAGATCTGGATCAACGATTTCCATGTAGGCGGTTTTACCGACCTCTGGGCGCTGGATAAAGCCGGCAAACTGGATGCGCTTCTGGCTCAACACTGAGCCCTGCATATTCCTCCTGTAGTTTTTAATCACCTGAAAAAACGAGTTCACTATGTCTGACGAAAATAACCAACAAGACGCCCAGCAGGCCGCTGGCGGTCCACAATTTGCCATTCAGCGCATTTACCTGAAGGATTTGTCTTTCGAGACCCCCATGGGAGTCGAAGCCTTTACCAAGGCCTTCAAGCCTAATATCCAGCAAGATTTGAATATCCAGGCCAACCAGGTTGAAGAAGGCCTGTTTGAAGTGGTCCTGTTGCTCACAGTGACTGCCCGCACTGATAATCGCGCTGTGTTCCTGGTGGAAATCAAGCAGGCAGGCCTGTTTGCGATTGGCGGCCTTGAAGGCGGCGCCGTGACCCAGTTGATTAACACAGCCTGCCCGCAGATCCTCTTCCCCTATGCGCGCGAAGCGATCGATAGCATCCTCAACCGCGGCAGCTTCCCTCCGCTGATGCTGCCCCCCATTAACTTCGACGCCGTGTTTGTACAGGCAATCAGCCAAGCGCAACAGCAAGCTGAAACCGAAAAAGCCCAGGGCGAAACCATTAACTAAATCCGGTTTATGCCCCTGTAAGGCAGCCCTGGTGGCTGCCTTTTTTATTTTCCACGGCCAATAGCGGCACGAACATACACAGGCAATCGCGATGGGGTAGAATCGGGCCAGCTGTGAACGATCAGGACGCCCCATCCATGTTTAACCTCTCCCCCGGCAAAGACAGCCAGGCCAGCCATATCGCGGCAATCGACCTGGGTTCCAACAGTTTTCACATGATTGTGGCGCGCTGGGACAATGACCAATTGGTGCTGCTCGACCGCTTGCGCGAGCCGGTGCGCCTGGGCTTTGGCCTGCAGGAAGACGGCAGCCTGAGCGACGATGCGCGCGAGCGGGCCATGGCCTGCCTGGAGCGCTTTGGCGAATGCCTGCGCGCCTATCCCTCGCGCAGCGTGCGTATTGTGGGCACCAAAACCCTGCGCAGTATCAGCGATTCGCGCCAATTCCTCGCCGATGCCGAGAAACGCCTGGGTCACCCGGTGGAAATTATTTCCGGCGATGAAGAAGCGCGCCTGATTTACCTGGGTGTGGCCCATTGCATTGCGCCGGACAAGGGCAAGCGAATCCTAATGGATATCGGTGGCGCCAGCACCGAGGTTATCCTCGGCGAAGGTATGAAACCGCTATTGAAAGAAAGCCTGAATATGGGCTGTGTTGCCATCACCAAAAAATTCTTTATGGATGGCAAGGTCACTGAAAAACTGGTCACCAAGGCACTGATTGCCTGCCTGCAAGAGCTGGAGCCGGTCAACGAAGGCTTCCTGGCCCTGGGCTGGAATGAAGTGCTGGGGGCATCCGGTAGCATCAAGGCGGTGGCGAAAGTTTGCGCGGCACAGGGTTGGAGCGATGGCACCATTAGCCTCGACTCACTCGAAAAAATCCTCCACGCCTATCTCAAGCACGGCTCACTCGATTTGACTATGGATGGGCTCTCCAGCGATCGCCAGCCGGTGTTTCTCGGTGGGGTTATTGTGTTGACTGCGCTGTTTGAAGCCTTGGAATTCGACCGCATGACTGCCGCGGATTGGGCCCTGCGTGAGGGTCTGCTGTTCGATGTCAAAGGCCGCCTGGAAAACCGCGACATCCGCCAGGCGAGTGTCGATGCCCTGGCACAGCGTTTCCACGTGAATATGGATAAAGCCAGGGCTGTGGAAAAAACCGCGCTCAATTTGTTAACACAGGTTTCCGGCAGTTGGTCACTCACAGCCGACGATGCCAGCAAGTTACTGGGCTGGGCCGCGCGTTTGTATCAAGTCGGCCTGGATATTGCGCACAGCGATTACCACAAACACAGCGCCTATGTGGTACAGCATGTGGATCTGGCCGGTTTTTCGCGCGTCGAACAAACCCAACTCTCCGCCCTGGTACTGGCCCATCGCCGCCGTTTTCCCACCAGGCAATTTCCGCTCGATAATACTGACCTGTTGAGATTAGCCATCTTGCTGCGCCTGGCGGCAATTTTTCACCGCGGCGGCGCAAGGGAAAATTTACCAACCCTAAAATTGGCTGCCACCGCAAAACAATTGCAACTCAAACTACCTGGCAAATGGATGGATAAACATCCGCTGACTATCGCCGACCTGGAAACCGAGCAGCGCTACCTGGGTGATATCGGCTACGCGTTGCAGGTGGGTGAACACTAAACCATTGCCGGAAATATTTAGCGCAAGAAGCAAGAAAAAGGGGCATGACTGCCCCTTTTTCTTTTGGTCACTCAGTTACACACAGACCCACTGATCACCGGCGTTTCCGTGCTGCCGGAGTAAGTCCCCTGGAAACCGAATTCCACGGTTTGCCCCGGCTGGATGGTTGCATTCCAGCCCAGGTTGGCAGCGCTGTAGGGATTGCTGCCGCTGACAGTGGCATTCCAGCTATTGCTAATGCGGGTATTACCGCTGTAGGTCCAGCTGACATTCCAACCGTTAATCGCGCTGCTGCCGCGATTGGTGATGCGAATCGCACCGGTAAAACCGGAGCCCCAGTTATTGGTGATCACATAGCTGCAGCTACCGCTGCCGCCACTGGCCGCCGAGGAACTGGATACAGCACTGCTGGCCACGGAGCTGGAAGAGGATGACGAACTTGAAGACGCCACTGAGGAGCTGGAACTGGTGGCAGCCCCAACCGGGGTTGCGTTGAAGGCATTGGAATTGTAGGCCGTGCCATCTGCCCCGGTGTATTTCACCCAGAACCAATAGGGCTGGCCATTGGTTAACCCGGTAGCCGTATAGCTGCGCGTGCTGGCACTCAGGGATGCGATGCGCGTGCGGCCCGCAGGATCGGCATCGGTATCGCGATAGATTTCGATACCGTTAATGCTGCCATTCACGGTCCAACTCAAACTGACCTGGCCATTACCGGCCACACCGCTCAGGTTGACCTGGGGTGCTGCCACCGATGAGCTGGAACTGCTCGATGAGCTGCCGGTTGAACCGCCATTGGGGTTGGTGCCTACAAAGTAAATATCCGGTGCCGCCGGTGTCGCCATACCATCGCCCAGGAAGAAGCTGGGGTGGGGTGGCTGGTTGTAAGCCACGTTTTGCCAGGCAATTGCCGTGCGGTATTGGGTATCGTGCATCAGCGTGCGCAGCTTGTGGGTGGTGACAGCAGTGGTGCTAAAGATCAGCAACTGGCTGTTGTTGTCGTGGCGCCAGATCACTTCTTCGCGCCAGTCGCCAAACAGGTCAGCCGATAGCCCCGGTGTTGCCTTGGTACCGTTATTGGACGCCGCACCGTAGTTATAGGCTGTGAGCAGGCGCGAACTGGTGTTATTGCTGTAGTTCCACTTGTCGATCATGGTGTTGTTCAACTGCTCGCGCAGCAGGTCAGCATCCCACCACACCCCAAAGTTAATGCTGGCCGGTTTGCTGGTGGTGATCTGCTGCCCGGTGGCGGAGTAGAGTCCGCCGGTGGATGCCCAGCTTTCGTTACCGGGATAGCGCGGATCGACATCCATGGTTACCCCGCGACCTATATCGCCACCGCCCTGTACACTCCAGACGATAGCGCCGGTGCGCGCATCGTGCATTTCAATACCGTGCTGGCCATAGCTGGAGGGGGATTCGTGCACCATAAACACTTCCAGCCCCGGCCGGTTGGGGTTGAAATCGCCCAGGTGCAAGGCATCGCCATGCCCCAGGCCGGTGGAATAGAGCAGGGTACCGTTATCGTTGATGGTGGCGGCGCCATAGACAATTTCATCGCGGCCGTCCTGGTCCACATCGCCAATGGTCAGCGAGTGGGCGCCCTGGCCGGCTGCCGCGCTGTTGCCGCCGCTGTTGCTGTCGAACGTCCAGCGCCGGCTGAGGCTGCCATTGCGCCAATCCCAGGCAACCACCACTGCACGGGTGTAATAACCGCGCGCCATGACCAGGCTCGGGCGCTGGCCATCCAGGTAGGCGACCCCGGCGAGGAAGCGATCTACACGGTTGCCATAGTTATCGCCCCAACTGCTGACCGTGCCGCGCGCCGGTACATAGTCGGTGGTTGCCATGGCAACCCCGGTCTGGCCATTGAAGATAGTCAGGTATTCCGCCCCCGAGAGGACATAGCCGCTGGCATTGCGGTAGTCGGTATTGGCATTACTGCCACCGAGTACATTACCCGCTGCATCGCGCGTACCGGGGGCTGTTTTCATGGCGACCTCGGCCTTGCCGTCACCGTCCAGGTCGTAGACGATAAATTGCGTGTAGTGGGCACCGGCGCGGATATTACGGCCGAGGTCAATGCGCCACAGCTGGCTGCCATTAAGGCGATAGGCATCTACATACACATTACCGGTATAACCACTCTGGGAGTTGTCCTTGGCATTGGACGGCTCCCACTTCACGATAATGTCATATTGGCCGTCGCCATCGAGGTCGCCCACGCTCAGGTCGTTGGGTGAGTAGCTATAGGCTTCGCCACTGGGTGTGGTACCGCCGGCCGGGCGGTTGAGGTTAACCAGCCAATAGGGGTTGCTCCAGGTCGCTTTTGCCGGGTTGGCCGCCTGCTCTACCCCATTCACAACCGGGCGCACGGTATAGGCTGCACTGGAGCTGCCACTGGCATCGAAGTAGTTGGTGGAATTGGTGATCGGACTTGACGTAATACGGGTGCCATTGCGATACACGTGGAAGCCGATATTGGCCGGATCATCGCCCAGCATACGCCAGCCGATATAAATCCCCGACCCCGATGGCAGGGCTACCACCCCGCGATCCAGATACTCCGCCTGGCGCGCGGCGAAGGCAGGGGCCGCCAGCAGAACGCTACACCCCAGCGCCAGGACCTGCTTGCATAGCCTATGAAATAGTGATCGGTTTTGGGGGCGCCAGAGTGGCGACCGCGATGGTTCTTTTCCTTGCATGGTTATCTTCATGGCAGTTATCTCGTTATTGGGTTTATTCGCGGATACTCGCTTTACTGCACAAAAAAAGCGCAACACAGGGTATATAAGTCAGATTTATCTGCAAGTATGAAAGTCGCGTTCTGTGGGAGACTGCGCAGGAGAAATGATGGGGTTTTCGCTATTCGGATAAATGCTTATCCAGCCCGTCGCCTCAAGCGACGGACTGCCTTGCCAACGCCGGATCAGGTCGCGGGTGGTTGTTGAACGGGCATTGGATCAGTTATGCGCCGCCCAGCGTTCCAGCAGGGTAGCTTGCGCATCGACCGGCTCTTCATCTGTGCCGGGCCGGGCCAATACGTAGGCGCCATCGGGCTGTAACAACCAGGCGTGGGTGTTATCGCGCAGATAGAGCTCCAGATCCTCCATAATCCGCTCGCGGATTTTTTTATGGCGAATCGGGAAACAGGTTTCCACCCGGTGGAACATGTTGCGCAGCATCCAGTCGGCGCTGGAGCAAAACAATTCCGGATTGCCGCCGTTTTCAAAATAAAACACGCGATGGTGTTCGAGGAAGCGACCGATAATTGAGCGCACGCGGATATTCTCTGACAGGCCTGCCATCCCCGGCAGCAACTGGCACACGCCGCGCACGATCAGGTCTATTTGCACCCCGGCCTGGGAGGCCGCATAGAGTTCATTCACCAATTCCAGGTCGTAGAGCGCATTCATCTTGGCAATAATGCGCGCCGGCTTGCCCTGCTCGGCATTTTCACGCTCGGTGCGAATGCGTTTGACCATGCCCTTGTGCAGGGTAAACGGTGCATAGAGCAGCGCATCCATTTTGGAAGCTTTGCCCATACTGGAGAGCTGCAAAAAGATGCGGTAGACGTCCTCACCGATTTCCTTATCGCAGGTCAGCAAACCATAGTCGGTATAAATTTTACTGGTGCGCGGGTGATAGTTACCGGTGCCCAGGTGCACGTAGTAGCGCAATTTTTCCGCTTCGCGGCGCGCCACCAGGATCATCTTGGCGTGGGTTTTAAAACCCACCACCCCGTAAATTACATGGATACCATAGCGCTGCAGGCGCTCGGCCAGGGCGACGTTTTGCTCTTCATCAAAACGCGCACGCAGCTCAACAATTGCTGTCACTTCCTTGCCCGCTTTGGCCGCTGCAACCAGCGCATCCACAATGGGCGAGTTGGAGCCGGTGCGATAGAGGGTTTGCTTGATCGCCAGTACCTGGGGGTCTGCGGCAGCCTCGCGCAAAAAATCCACCACACACTGGAATGAATCAAACGGGTGGTGCAACAGGATGTCCTGCCGCTGGATTGCATCAAAATAAGAGCTGCTGCGCTTGGGCAATTTGGGCATGGACTGCACAAACGGCTTGAAATAAAAGCGCGCGTCCTTGATCAACTCAAATAAATCGCTGTAGCGGTTGAGGTTGACCGGGCCATTGATGCGATACAAATCGCGCGGTTTGATTTCGCAGCGCTCCAGCAGGAATTGCTCCAGTTCCGCCGGGCAGGTGTCGGTCAGTTCCAGGCGCACCTCGTCGCCATATTGGCGGTACACCAGCTCACCCTGGACGGCGCGCAGCAGGTCTTCGGTTTCCTCTTCGTCGAGGAAAATATCCGAGTTGCGCGTCAGGCGGAACTGGTAGCACTCCATCACCGTCATGCCGACAAAAATCTCGGCCATAAAGTAATGGATGATGGAGGAGATAAACACAAAGGCGCGCCCGCCCTCTACCAATGCCGACGGTAATTCAACCAAATGGGTCAGCGAGCGCGGCACCTGGACGATAGCGCGCCCGGAGTTGCGCCCAAAGGCATCTTTGCCATCCAGGCGCACAATAAAATTCAAGCTCTTGTTGAGGATGCGCGGAAAGGGGTGCGCCGGGTCCAGGCCGATGGGGCTCAGCACGGGTAGCACATCGCTATGGAAATAGTGCTGCAGGTAGGCCACCTGCGCCTCGCTCCACTCCTCGCGCCGCAGCACACGGATACCCTCTGTGGCGAGCAGCGGGATCAGTTCGCGGTTGAGTATCTGGTATTGCTCATGCACCAGCTGATGGGCGCGAATGGAAATTTCATCCAGGGTTTCCTTGAGCGCCAGGCCATCGGGGCCGGTTGTCGGCGGGGCATTGCGCTCAAGCACCTCCAGCAAACCACCCACGCGCACTTCGAAAAACTCGTCGAGGTTGGTGGAAAAAATACACAAAAAACGCAGCCGTTCCAGCAGGGGCAAGTTTTGGTTATAGGCTTGATGCAACACCCGCTTGTTGAATTCCAGCAGGCTGAGTTCGCGATTGAAATAGGCGTCCGACACCTTATACCTCGGGGAGCAAGCAATGAAACGATTCTGAAACAAAGGATGCCCGCTAAATTATGGCAATTATGTGACAGAAATAAGACAGCGCTGAATTAACCCTAGCAAAGAATTGGATTTCGGGAATCAGGGTCAGGAATAAAAACCAAACAGGCGGGAAGGAGACATGGCCCCGGCATTGCCGGGGCGAGAACATCAGCAATCAATAACAGTTGTACACATCAAAGCTCTGGCGGCCATCGGCAACCTGGCTCACCGGTACAATAGTATTACCGCCTTCCGCTGCCGCTTCATTGCGCGCCAGGTTGGTCAACTCCTGGGCAACCTTGTTAGGGTCGCGTTTCATAGAACCCACAAAATTGTCTTTAACACGCACGGTTACTGTGCTCAGTTTTTTGCAATCGCGCACGTTCGCCAGATTGGCAACTGCCACAGAGCTCCCCTGTTCGGAGACTTTTACCCAGGAGCAACCGCTACTCAGGCAGGCCAGGGCGATAACAAATACAGCGAAACATTTCATACTCAGCTCCTCGGACAAGGTAATAGGAAAACGGCAGCTACACTAATCGCAACCACCTGGATTTGGCAAGCCGGACTCATCAACCCGCAAATTTATATGCCAATTCGATTGGCCTGATTTGGCCCCCATAGTATCTTTACGACCAAATGTATCTTTACCACCCAATATTTCCTGCAGTGCACTCCACCGGGCAAGGTGCTGTAACCACCACAACTTCAACGCAAGGCTTAATCCGGGAGTCAAGACATGGGTATTTTCCGTATTGCCACTATTGTTGGTCGCCTGCGGTGGCGCTTCTTAATCTACGCCTTCCTGCTCATCCTGGGGGCAATGTTAATCGCCTTAGCGATCGGTAAGACCTACCAGCGGTGGGATAACGATCCGGAGCGAGGTGCGCTTGCTATCAGCCAGGATCGCTTCGGCGAGCCGTATTCCACCCCTATCTACCTGGACCAGGGCTGGAGCCCCACGGATAGCCTTTGGTTTTACAACACCACCCAGGGCTCGGCCCTGCTGCCCTACGATTTTTTTATCGCCCTGGAACAGGCCGGTACCCAAACCCTGTTCCGCGCTAACACCAACATGGACGGGTATCGCTACCTGCCCCAAAAACCCACCTTTTTTAACCGCGATGGTTTGCCCGTCGGCTTCGTCAAAGATACCTACCAGGGCGTGGACTACCTGGGCTTTACCTGCGCTGCCTGCCACACCAGCCAGATTAATTACAACGGCAAAGCAATCCGTATTGATGGCGGCCCCAGCATGGCCGATATGGTGGGATTCCTGAGCGGACTTGAGCAGAGCCTCCAGGCCACCCTTGATAACGACGAAAAATACCAGCGCTTTGTCACCGCCGTGCTCGCGCGCAATAACACCTACAAAACCCCCTCCCAAATCCGCGCCGACCTGGAAACCTGGACCGCCAGCCTTAACCTCTATAACCGCATCAACCATTCGCCGTTTGACTATGGCTATGCGCGCCTGGACGCCTTCGGGCGCATCTATAACCGGGTACTGCAATACATGATCAACCGGCAGCAACTGGAAGCTGTGCTGCTCGGCGCCACCAATGACCAGCGGCAGTATTTGCTCACCCCGGACGAAGTAAGCCGGGTACTGGACGGCATCAGCGAGACCATTATCAGCGACCGGCAATTTGTCCAGGTCATCACCCGCCTGGGCTCAACAGCGGCGGGCTATCCGGGGCTCAGCCGCGCCGACATCACCCGTATCAAGCAGCATATTTTTAATGAGGCCAATGCGCCGGTGAGTTACGGTTACCTGTGGGATGTCCCCCACTCCGACTACGTGCAATGGAATGGCCTGGCAGCCAATGCCGGGGTTGGCCCCCTGGGGCGCAACGCGGGCGAGGTGATGGGTGTATTTGCCATACTCGACTGGAGCGCGCAAAAGCCGGGATTCAGCCTCTCCGCCTGGCTGACGGGGCAACAGAAGAAAACCCGGCACATCGATTTCACCTCCTCGATTGATTCAGTCAACCTGGCGCGCCTGGAGGCGCACCTGAAAAGCCTGACCTCCCCACGTTGGCCAACCCTTGCCACCAGCCACGAGAACCAGCAAAACGCCAAGGCTATTTTCGATGCAGAGCCCGCGTGGAAAATTGACCCGGAGAAAGTCCGGCGCGGCCAATGGCTCTATGCCACACATTGCCAGTCCTGCCACGAGCTGATCGACCGCACCGACTGGGATCGCAAAATTGTCGCGCACCTATCGAACGTGAACCAGGTCGGTACCGATCCCGCCACTGCGCTTAACAGCGTCAACTACACCGGTTACTCGGGAAACTTTAATAACACTTACCTGCGCGGAGGCATTGGCAGCCAGGTCATTCAAAACCGTGCCCCCGCCCTGCAAATCCTCACCGCCGCCACTACCGGGGTTGTCGCCACACCCGACCCGGATAAATGGCTAGTGCATCGCTTCCTCGACTGGCTCTATATGCTGGCCCATTCCTTTTTTAACAACGAGCTCAAACCCAGTATCAAAACCGGTGATTACCAGCCCGATACCACGGCCGATCCCTATGCCTCACTGCGCGCCTATAAGGCGCGACCGCTAAATGGCATCTGGGCCACAGCGCCCTACTTGCACAATGGTTCAGTACCCACACTCTACGATTTACTGCTGCCCAAACAGCGCACGGGGGATCCCGAGGAGGGTGTCTATCGCCGCGATGAGTTCCGTGTGGGCGCGCGCGAGTTTGATCCGCTCCGGGTCGGTTTCCGCAGTGAAGGCTACGATGGTTTTTTGTTACGCACCACGCGCCCCGGTGATTTGAATAGCGGCCACGAATACGGCACTATTCACGATTTACGGGTCAAAGCCGGTGAGCTGGAACCGCTATCGGATGAGGATCGCTGGGCACTGGTGGAATATTTAAAAACCCTGTAGTGAAAACAGCCCCTTTGCTGATGCCTGCAGATAGCCACAAACAGCTACACTGATAACCGATAAACCCTGCAGCCGAGAACGCATAACGCAACACTAAAGGAAGATAACGCCACTCGATGCTGTGCGGCCTGACCGCCAGTCGACAGTGGCGTTGTTCGTTTCAGATCAGGATGAAAACGCCCATGCTGATAATTTATTTAAGAGTGCTATGCCGATTTTGAAGTACCTGCGCCCAGATTACCGTTGTCCCGTCCCAGGGAGCGGGTCAATCCGCCAACTGCCCCAGCTCATCGCGCTCATGGCGCTGGTATTCAGCCCGCTGCTGTCCGCCAATGACAAGCGTGTCACCATTCCGCTGACGCTCCCTATCCAACAGGCCATTAACGCCCCCAGTAGCGCCACAACCAGCAGCGCCCCCACACTGAATAGCACCCAGTTCACCCAGACGCTGGAGCACAACCCCCAAGCTGTAGTGTCCAATCCCCCCCAGGCAACTGCCCAACCAGCCCAGCCCGCCGTACAACCCAAACCGGCGCCCCCTGCAGCAAGCAGGGCCAACCCCCGGGCTGATGACAAGATCCCCCCGGCAGCGGATATCGCCAGCGATGAGGCAATCCGCAACAGCAAGCTGCTGGCCAAGAAAATCCCCCTGATCACCACCGCGTCCATAGCCGCACCGCGCTATCCCCAGGGCCATCCGGAAGCCTTTGTTACCCAGTTCGAGGATTATGTCGCCAGGGAAATTGCCCCCTATGTCCCCGGGGTGGCCATTGTGATCGTGTCCCAGGGACAGATCCGCTCCCTGCAGGCCTATGGGGTAAAACGTGCGGGAACGCGCGAAAAAATGACCCCCGATACTGTTTTTCGCCTGGCATCGGTTTCCAAACCGGTTGCCGCCACAGCGACAGCCATCCTGGTACAGGAAGGCCAGTTGAGCTGGAACGCCAAGGTCACCAGCGTCTTACCCGATGTCAAATTCAAATCCACCCGCTATGGCGAACAGATCAACCTGCGCCATTTACTGTCGCAAAGTGTGGGGCTTCCCAGCCACGCCAATACCAGTGTGATCGAAGCGGGTATGAGCTACGCTGAAGCCGTGCGCCGCCTGCGCCTGGTTAACTTTGTCTGCCAGCCGGGCAAGTGTTACGCCTACCAGAACATCACCTATAGCCTGGCCGGGGATATGGTCAGTAAACAGTACGGCAAACCCTTTGAGGATTTTGTCGAGGATAAGCTGTTCACCCCGCTCAATATGCGCAGCGCCTCCTTTGGCCTGGAATCCTTCCTCGCCTCACCCAATCGCGCCAGCCCCCATATCGCCAGCGGTAAACGCTGGATTCCCACCCATGTCACCCCCAACTACTACCGCATTCCCCCCGCCGCCGGGGCCAATGCCAGTATTGTGGATATGTCGCGTTTCCTTATGGCCCAACTGGGCAAGCGTCCGGATGTGCTCTCACCAGCCACCTTGAAACAATTGCAGGCGCGCGTCACGCACAATTCCCCCGCGCAAAACCACTACGGCACGCGCGACGCTGTGGGCAATACCGCCTACGGCCTGGGATGGCGGGTGTTTGACTATGGTCGCTACAAAAACTTTGCCCACCACGGTGGCTGGGTAAAAGGCTTCCGTTCCGAGGTGGTGTTTAACCGCGACCTGGGCATTGGCATGGTGTTCCTGACCAACTCGGAAACCCGCCTGGCGCGCAATGTGATTTTCAAGTTCATGGACTTGCATGAAATTGCCCAGGAAGAAGCCAAAAAAGCCCGTCGAACCGCCGCTACGCCTTGACACAAGGCAGTGATATAGTCGGCGCCATTCCATAACAACATGACCGACAGGTGCCCCCTTGCGCTCACTGATCAACCGCCTTCACCCGCGCCAGATACTGGTTGCCCTCGACCGCATCGACCAGGAGCCGGATGCCTACCGGCTCAACCGCCCCCAGGCCTTGCGCCGGGTACTGTTAACTCTTGCCTGCGTCAGTGTCTGCCTGTTACTGCTGCACTACGCCAAGTATTCCAGCAACCTGCACGACCTGCTGCGCCTGCTGGCGCAATGGCAAGGCAAGCCATCCAACGACTATTTGCTGCAACTGGAAACTGCCGGCTGGCTTGAGCTAGCGGGTTATCTGTGGTGGACCTTCTGGCACCTGGTCGCCTTTATCCTGATTCCGTTTGCCCTGGTCCATTTCGCGCTGCGTGAACCCATCCGCGATCACGGCTGGCGCTGGAACCAGGTCAGCCAGCACTGGCGCGGCTATTTACTCCTGCTCAGCCCGATTCTGTTGTTTGTGTACCTGGTCAGCCTGGGCGAGGATTTCGTTAATCACTACCCCTTTTATCGCCATGCAGGACGCAGCTGGTTTGACCTGATCACCTGGGAGCTGCTCTACCTGTCCCAATTTATCTTCCTGGAATTCTTCTTCCGCGGTTTTATGCTCAATGCCCTGCGCCCGGCGATCGGGGCTAATGCCATCTGGGTGATGTGCGTGCCCTACATGATGATCCACCTGCCCAAGCTCTGGCTGGAAGCAACGGGAGCCATCCTGTTCGGATTGTTCCTGGGCATACTGGCCATGCAGTCCCGCTCCATCTGGGGCGGGGTACTGGTACATGCGGGCGTGGCGGTGAGCATGGATCTGGCCGCCCTGGCGCGCAAGGGACAGATTCCTACCCAGTGGTGGCCCTTCTGACCCGCCAACGCCCTGGCCAAACGGAAAATTTCCACCATACCGCCATCGGGGACTCATCTGGCGGTGGCTATATGTATATCTGCCCAGTACAATTTCACGCCCAGGCCCTTCCGGCCATCGCCCAGAGATTTGATACCGGTAGCTTTTATGGATGTGTCCCACCTGCTCGATAACCTTAATGACGCCCAGCGCGAAGCAGTTAGCGCCCCGGCCGGCAACCAGTTGATCCTGGCCGGTGCCGGCAGCGGTAAAACCCGGGTGCTGGTACATCGTATTGCCTGGCTGATCCAGGTGGAGCAGGTATCGCCCTATTCGATTATGGCGGTCACCTTTACCAATAAAGCCGCGCGCGAAATGCGCGCGCGGCTCGACGAGCTGTTTGGCCAGTCCCTCACCGACAGCGGCAGCCAGCACATCAACAGCCGCGCCATGTGGGTAGGCACCTTCCACGGCCTGGCGCACCGCCTGCTCAAGGCCCACTGGCAGGACGCCGGCCTGCCGCAAAATTTCCAGATCCTCGACAGCGACGACCAGCTGCGCATGATCAAACGCGTGTACCAGCAGCTCAACCTGGACGACAGCAAATGGCCACATCGCCAGGCCATCTGGTACATCAATGGCCAAAAAGACGAAGGCTTACGCCCACAGCATATCGAAGAAACCGCCGATCCCTTTGTGCGCACCATGCTCAGTATCTATCGCGCCTACGAGGAAGACTGCGCGCGCGCCGGGGTGGTGGACTTTGCCGAATTATTGCTGCGCGCCCACGAACTCTGGCTCAACAAGCCCCATATCCTCGAACACTATCGCCAGCGCTTCCCGTTTATTCTGGTGGACGAATTCCAGGACACCAACAGTGTGCAATACGCCTGGTTGCGTGTTCTTGCCGGCAAGGAAAGTGTTGTCACCGCTGTGGGTGACGACGACCAGTCCATCTATGGCTGGCGCGGTGCCAAGATCGAAAATATCCGCCAGTTCAGCGAGGATTTCCCCAACACCCAGTTGATTCGCCTGGAGCAAAATTATCGCTCCACCGGCAATATCCTCCATGCCGCCAATGCCGTCATTGCGCACAATTACGGGCGCCTGGGCAAGGATTTATGGACGCAAGGTGCCAAAGGCGAGCCTATTTCCCTCTATGCCGCCTTCAACGAGCAGGATGAAGCGCGCTTTATCGTGGAGCGCATCCAAAGCTGGGTGAAACAGGGCAAGGCTAAAAATACCTGTGCGATTCTCTATCGCTCCAACGCCCAGTCGCGGGTGCTGGAAGAGGCCCTGCTGCGCGAAGCTATCCCCTATCGCATCTATGGCGGTCAGCGCTTCTATGATCGCCTCGAAATCAAAAACGCCATCGCCTATATGCGCCTGATCAGCAACCGCCACGACGACGCGGCGTTTGAGCGGGTAATCAATACACCCACCCGCGGCATCGGCGGCAAAACGGTTGATGATATCCGCCTGTTTGCGCGCGAGCAGGGCTGTTCACTCTGGCAGGCCTGCGAACAAATTATCGCGCAAAAGGCACTGTCAGCCCGCGCCGCCAATGCCGTACAAACCTTCCTTGCCCTGGTCCAGCAACTGGCCCGCGCCGCCAACGACATCAATATCCATGGCGATACACCGTCACTTGATGAGATCGCACGCCTGGTCATTGAAGATACCGGGCTACTGGACTTCCACCAAAGTGAAAAGGGTGAGAAAGGCCAGGCGCGCGGCGAAAACCTGCAGGAATTAATCAACGCCTGCCGCGCCTTTGATGCGGAAGATGCCGAAGAGGGTGTCACGCCGCTGCAACAGTTCCTCGATACCGCCGCACTTGACGCAGGTGAAACCCAGGCCGATGAATTTGAAGATGCGGTGCAACTGATGACCCTCCACTCCGCCAAGGGGCTGGAATTTCCGCTGGTCTTCCTGGCCGGTGTCGAAGAGGGATTATTCCCCCATAAAATGTCCGCCGACGACCCCGACCGCCTCGAAGAAGAGCGCCGCCTGGCCTATGTGGGTATCACCCGCGCGATGGAAAAACTCATCATTACCTATGCCGAAACCCGGCGCATGTACGGCAGTGAAACCTTTAACAGCGTTTCGCGCTTTGTGAAGGAAATCCCCGCCGACTGCATCGAGGAAGTCCGCCTCAAAACCGCCGTTACCCGCCCGGTCAGTTTCCAGCGCACAGCAGCGCGTGAAGCCCTGGTAGATACCGGCAGTGACACCGGCTTTAAACTTGGCCAGCGCGTCAGCCATCCCATCTTTGGCGAAGGCGTTATCCTGCAATTTGAAGGCTCAGGCCCCAATGCGGTGATCCAGGTAAAATTTGAAAAGATCGGCAGCAAGCGTCTGGTGATGCAATACGCGAAGTTGCAGGCGATTTGATAGGTATAAACCAAGAGGTGTAGCCAAAAAAGCTACAGTTGTAGCTAAATAAGCTATAGGCAGAAGTATTTTGGTTGATTACAAAAACCATAAAAATTTAACTTTTCTGTAAATGCGACTATGAATAAGCAAACAATAAACTGGTATCCCCTCGTTATCATCCTGCTGGCAGCAGCACTGATTGCCACCTTCGCCGCATTGGTCCTGAGTAAAGCGCGAGCGGGATCCATATCCCCGCGGGGAGAAAATGCCGATATACCTGTGCAGCAGCAATTTCACTGGAAAATGGTTACCTCCTGGCCCAAAAACACGCCCGGCCTGGGCACCAGTGCGGAAAAAATTGCGCAGGTTATTAATGAGATGAGCAACGGTCGCCTGCAAATCCATGTGTATGGCGCCAATGAACTGGTGCCGGCACTGGGGGTGTTTGATGCAGTCTCCTCCGGCAGCGTGGAAATGGGCCATGCCGGCGCCTATTTCTGGCGCGGTAAAGTACCCGCCGCACAATTTTTTACGTCAATTCCCTTTGGCATGAATGCACAGGAGCAGAATGCCTGGCTGTTCCACGGCGGCGGCCTGGAGTTGTGGCGAGAGGTTTATGCCCCCTTTAACCTGATCCCTTTTCCCGGCGGTAATACCGGTGTGCAAATGGCAGGTTGGTTTAATCGTGAAATCAATTCAGTGGCAGACTTGCGCGGCCTGAAAATGCGCATTCCCGGTTTGGCCGGTGAAGTGTTTAACGCCGCGGGCGGCACCTCAGTCAATATTCCCGGTGGAGAGCTCTACACCGCACTGCAAACGGGCGTCATTGATGCAGCGGAGTGGGTAGGACCGGAAAATGACCTCGCGTTCGGTTTTCACCAGATCGCCAAATACTATTACTACCCCGGCTGGCACGAACCAGCGCCCACCCTGGAATTGATTGTCAATAAAACCGCGTTTGAAAAATTGCCCAAGGATTTGCAAGCGATTGTCACCTGGGGTGCGCGTGCCGTTAACCAGGACATGCTCGACAGTTACACCACCAATAACAGCCGCGCCTTAAAAAGCCTGGAGGAAAAAGGGGTGCAGGTGCGCCGCCTGCCCGACGAAGTCCTGAAGCGCTACTACGAAATTGCGCAGCAAGTTTATGCAGCCCAGGCAGCGAAAGATCCACTTTTCAAAAAAGTCTATGACTCTTATAAAGCGTTTATGAAAGATGCTTCGCCTTATCAGAAAATTTCTGAGCAGACCTATTATGAGGTACGGGAAAAACTTTCTGCCGAATAACTCCATTAAACCCGGCGCCAATCGACGCGATCAAACGCCGCCAGTGTGACCTGGTCCGGTTCAACCTGGTTATACAGGCGGCTGACCAGTTCACTGTTTTCAACTGTCAATGGCTGGGCCAGTGAAAATAATTTCTTGAAGTGTTCAGCACTACAGGTGTTGTGTCCTGTATAGCAGTAGATATACAGCTTTGGATCTTGCAGTGGAGCGATAACGCCCTGCGCTTTTAGCTTGCCGAGAAAATAGGTATCTTCACGTTTATTAATTGAAGGGTAAACCAAATCATTGTCCACAATGAATTGCTTACTGCACATCATACTTGGCTCCCAGAGCCATTGGCTGGAAAGATAGGCTTGCGTGCAGGTGTTATCCAACATCACCATATTTAGTAGAACATTTGCCCATTTTCCCGCCTGCACAATGCTTTCATATTGCGCCCGCAGGCGATCCGGGTGAAACCAGTCATCATCGTCCCAGGTACAAATATACTCACCGCTGGCCTCAGCAATAGAGATATTGCGCAGGTCACCCAGTGAGAGCGTATCCTCATAAGGCACTTCAACCGCTTTTACTTCATGATCAGATACCCATCGTAAAAAATGCCGGGTTGAAATATCCGTTGAAAGATAAACAACAACCATCTCCTTATGCGGATAGCCTTGTGCTTTAAAAAGTGCAATGGATTTTTGCAGTAAAGCAACGCGATTATTGGTAATACACAGGCAGGATATTTTGGGTAAATGGGGTTGCATGGAAAGCACGAACAATCCTTATGATGTTGTCTGGTCACCGCGAGCAGTGATTTCCACCAGGGTGGCAATCCCCTTCTGGCGCAATTTTTCCATCAGTTGTGCCAGCCTCTCCACCTCTGCGGCATCCAGTTGCTCACCGTGGATAAAACTCAGGCGCTGTTTGGCTACCAATTCGCGGACATACTCGGGGCGCACACGCAGACGCTCTGCGGTTTGGGTGATGGAAAGCAGCTGGCGCAACATGGTAAACCTGCACAATCGGGTGGGTAGTATCACTATGCCACAGATTGTGCCCCAGGGCGCAGACTTTGCCCTGATAGGAGCCATCAGGCTGAAGCAGGGACAAAGCTGTGCCATAATTTTGCTTTCCCTTTCTCACTTGCCCCGAAATAAGGCGTTGTTCATGGCTAATCTTGGCACTCTTTATACCGTTTCGGCGCCCTCAGGCGCCGGCAAAACCAGCCTGGTCAGTGCGCTGGTTAAATCCAATCCCGAGGTTTGCGTTTCTGTGTCCCACACCACCCGCGCCATGCGCCCGGGCGAGCTCAATGGTGTTAATTATCACTTTGTGGATCACGCCACTTTCGAGGCCATGCTGGAGCAGGGCGAGTTTCTGGAATCGGCCCGGGTATTCAGTAACCTCTACGGCACCTCGCAGAAATGGGTGATGGATACCCTGGCTCAGGGGTTGGATGTCATCCTCGAAATTGACTGGCAGGGTGCCCAGCAGGTGCGCAAGCTGATTCCCGGCACGATCAGTTTGTTTATTCTGCCGCCATCACTCGCCTGCCTGCGCCAGCGCCTGACCGGTCGCGGCCAGGATGCAGACAACGTGATTGAAGCGCGCATGGCTGAGGCTATCAGCGAAATGTCCCACTATGTTGAGGCAGACTACCTGATCATCAATGATGATTTCACCACCGCCCTGGCACAATTCCAGGCTCTGATTACCGCCCAACATATTCGCCGCGAGGCACAGGTTCAGCGCCATACCCAATTGCTGCAGGATTTATTGGGCAACTAACCCGGGCTATTGGGGCTATAGCCCCTATTGTTGGATTTATAACCAGCCAGGTGTTGGCAGCCCTCGGGCTTCTGACGCATAATGGCTCCCCTTTTTTCAGAACCACCCTTTGGTAGCGATTTTTATGGCACGTATTACTGTTGAAGACTGTTTGGCCCACGTAGACAACCGTTTCGAACTGGTGATGGTTGGCAGCAAGCGCGCGCGCCAGTTGGCCATTGGCGGCAAGGACCCCTTTGTTCCGGTAGAAAACGATAAACCCACCGTAATCGCCCTGCGCGAAATCGAAGAAGGTTTTATCGATGCCAGTATTCTCTTGGAAAAAGACGTTCTGCCCCAACCTAAGCAAGAACCGGTTTACGATACCGAACTGTAATACGCGTGTGATTGATCACCAGCCGCTCATGCGGCTGGTATTGATGGAGTAGGGCGTGCAAACCATTGAGGCTTTAAGCCACCGGCTATCGTCTTATCTCGAGCCTCCCCAAATCAGTTTGGTGAAGCGCGCCTACTTTTACGCCGAACAAGCCCACGATGGCCAAAAGCGCCGCAGTGGCGAAGCCTATATCACCCATCCCCTCGCCGTAGCCGATATCCTCGCCGATATGCACATGGACCATCAAAGCCTGATGGCGGCCATGCTGCACGATGTGATTGAAGATACCGGGATCAGCAAAAAAGCCATCTCCGGCCAGTTTGGCGATGCGGTGGCCGACCTGGTGGACGGGGTATCCAAGCTCACCCAGATTGAATTCGAATCCCACGCCGAAAAACAGGCGGAAAACTTCCAGAAAATGGCCATGGCCATGGCCAACGACCTGCGCGTAATCATGGTGAAGCTGGCCGACCGCCTGCACAACATGCGCACCCTGGGCGCCATGCCTGCCGATAAAAAGCGTCGTATCGCGAAAGAAACCCTGGAAATCTACGCCCCGATTGCCCACCGCCTGGGTATGAATGATGTGCGCCTGGAATTGGAAGACCGCAGCTTCTACTGCATGTACCCGCTGCGTGCCACACGCCTGCAGGCCGCGCTGAAAACCGCGCGCGGCAACCGCAAGGAGCTGGTGGAGCAGATACAGACCTCGCTGGACAAGCGCCTGGCGAAAGAAAACATCAGCGCTGAAGTCATCGGACGCGAGAAACACCTGTTCAGCATCTATGAAAAGATGCGTACCAAGAAGAAATTCTTCAAGGAGATCATGGATGTCTACGCTTTCCGCATCATTGTGGACAGTGTGGATACCTGCTATCGGGTCCTGGGGGTCGTGCACAATCTCTACAAACCCGTGGCCGGTGAATTCAAGGATTACATCGCCATCCCCAAGGCCAACGGCTACCAGTCACTGCACACGGTATTGGTCGGCATGCACGGGGTCCCGATTGAAGTGCAGATCCGCACCCGCGAAATGGATGAAATGGCCAACAGCGGTATTGCGGCCCATTTCCTCTACAAATCCAACAGCGATGACACCATCAATACCAGCCATAACCGCGCCCGCCAGTGGGTGCAGGGCCTGCTGGAAATGCAGCGCCGCGCGGGTAACTCGCTCGAATTTATCGAAAACGTGAAAATCGACCTCTTCCCCGACGAGGTCTATGTGTTTACGCCCAAGGGCAAGATTGTCGAACTGCCCTCGGGCGCTACCCCGGTGGATTTTGCCTACGCGGTACATACCGATATTGGCAACACCTGTGTTGCCTGTCGTATCAATGATCGCATGGCTCCCCTGTCACAGCCGCTGCAATCAGGGCAAAAGGTCGCCATCATCACCGCCCAGGGTGCGCAACCCAACCCCAACTGGCTCAATTTCGCAGTGTCGGCCAAGGCTCGCTCAGGTATTCGCCACTTCCTCAAACACCAGCGCCATCACCAGTCAGTGACCCTTGGCAAGCGCATGCTGACCCGCGCCCTGGCGGAAATCCATATCGATATAGAACACCTGAACGAAGAGCAGAAACAACGCATTCTGCTCGGCGCCCAGGTGGATAACCTGGATAAGCTGTACGAGGAAATCGGCCTGGGCAACAAGGTGGTTTACTCGGTCGTAAAACTGCTGGAGCCGGAGGCGGAGATCAAACCCAAGGCGGTGGCGACATCGGCCATTACCATCGATTCCGCCGAAGGCATGATGATCAGCTTTGCACGCTGTTGCCGCCCCATTCCCGGCGACCCGATTATCGGCCATATCAGCTCAGGCAAAGGCCTGGTAATCCACCAGGATACCTGCCGCAATATGGCCGAAATCCGCAACTATCCCGATAAGATCAGCCAGGTAAACTGGGCCGCTACGGTCAGTGGCGAGTTCCTGGTGGATGTGCGGGTGGAGGTCGAAAGTGAGCGCGGTATTATCGCCACCCTCGCAACGCGCATTACCGAGCAGGGTGCCAGCATTGAGCACATTAACGTGCAGGAGCGCGACGCCCACAACAGTGTTATCCACCTGTGTATCGGTGTGCACAACCGTATCCACCTCGCCAATATCATGCGCCGCATCCGCACCCTGAGCTTTGTGATTCGGGTGCACAGGGCGAAGAACTAGTTGGTGCCCCACAGGATTCCGACAGAAATTTCGAGACACGCCGTAAACCCATCCCTGGGGGCTCGACGGCGGATTCCCGCCGCCGACGGTCTCGAAATTTCTGTCGGAACCCTGCTGATACACAGTGCCATGATCTCCAGATACTTTCTTCCACCGCCTTATATACCTATACTCGCCCGCTTTCGTTATTAGCCAAAAGGGTTAGCCATGACCAACAAAGCCATTATCCACAGCGACAACGCACCTGCTGCCATAGGTACCTACTCCCAGGCAGTTAAGGTCAACAACACGGTTTACCTCTCTGGCCAAATCCCGCTGGACCCCAAAACCATGCAATTGGTCGAAGGCGACTTTGCTGCCCAGGCCCACCAGGTTTTCAAAAACCT
The DNA here is from genome assembly GCF_000019225.1 of Cellvibrio japonicus Ueda107. NCBI lineage: Bacteria > Pseudomonadati > Pseudomonadota > Gammaproteobacteria > Cellvibrionales > Cellvibrionaceae > Cellvibrio > Cellvibrio japonicus. The sequence continues at coordinate 4,267,595 of NC_010995.1, forward strand.
GCGCGCGGTCTGCGAAGCTGCCGATGGCGGCCTGAAAGACATCGTTAAACTCAACATCTACCTCACCGACCTGGCCAACTTCCCCACTGTGAATGAGGTCATGGGCCAATACTTCCAACAGCCCTATCCCGCCCGCGCCGCGCTTGGTATCAGCCAATTGCCGCGCAATTCACTGATTGAGGCGGATGGTGTGATGGTGATTTAATCGCGCAAAACCTTCGCCCATTAAAAAGCCGACCCGGTTTCTCGGGTCGGCTTTTTTAGTCTTATCAACCTACCGAATTACTTCTTCAGTGTCGCCTTGGGATTGGGCAGGTCGGTAATGGTACCTACACCCAGTTCAGCCGCTAGGCCAACGGATTCGTGCAGGGTCGGGTGAGCGTGGATGGTCAGTGCGATATCTTCCACGCTGGAACCGAACTCCAGCGCCAGGGTAATCTCACCTAACAACTCCCCGGCGTGAATCCCTACCAGACCGGCACCCAGCAGGCGATCCGATACCGGATCGTAGATCAGCTTGGTCTTGCCTTCGCTGCGATCCGACGCAATGGCGCGACCGCTGGCGCTCCAGGGGAATACCGCGACCTTATAATCGCGCCCTTCCTGCTTGAGTTCCTTTTCTGTTTTGCCGACCCAGGCGATTTCCGGGCTGGTGTAAGCGATAGAGGGAATGGCGATCGGGTGGAACGCATGGGGATGGCCAGCGGCGCCCTCAGCAGCGGCATGGCCCTCGTGGGTCGCCTTATGGGCCAGCATGGGCTGGCCGACGATATCGCCAATCGCCCAGATGTGGGGCTGGTTGGTTTGCAGGTATTCGTCGACGGGAATAAAACCGCGCTCGTCCACTGTCACACCGGCTTTGTCAGCATCGATCAGTTTACCGTTGGGGCTGCGCCCCACAGCGACCAGCACCGCATCAAACTGGCGTGGCTCAGCAGGCGCCTGGGCACCGCTAAAGCTGACTTCTATCGCCTCCGGCTTGGCAGCCACAGCCTCCACCTTGGTGGACAGCAAGACTTCAAAACGGTCTTTGTTGTGTTTGGTGTACACCGCAATCAGGTCTTTATCCGCTGCGGGTACCAGTTGGTCGGCAAACTCCACGACCGTGACCTTACTGCCCAGGGCTTCATACACAGTGGCCATTTCCAGGCCGATAATACCGCCGCCAATCACCAGCAAACGCTGGGGCACCTGGCGCAACTCCAGGGCGCTGGTGGAATCCCAAATACGGGGATCTTCGGGGATAAAGGAGAGTTTTACGCTGCGTGAACCGGCGGCAATAATGGCTTTTTCAAATTCAATTGTGGTTTTCTCTCCCTGGTTGTCCACTTCCAGCTGGTGAGTGCCCACAAACCTGCCGTAGCCTTCCACAATACGTACCTTGCGCCCCTTGGCCATGGCTCCCACGCCGGATACCAGCTTGCCAACCACCGATTCCTTATAGGCGCGCACCTTATCCAGGTCATAGCTGACCTTGCCAAAGCTCAGGCCCAGGCTGTCGGCATGCTCGGCTTCGTTGATAACCTCGGCCACGTGCAGCAGTGCCTTGGAGGGAATACAGCCCACGTTGAGGCACACACCGCCAAGGGTTGGGTGACGCTCTACCAGGGTGACATCCAGGCCCAGGTCGGCGGCGCGGAATGCAGCGGAATAACCACCGGGACCACTGCCCAGGACAACGAGTTGGGTTTTGATATGAGCCATTTAGATACTCCTTAGTATGGGATAAAGGTCCGCATCATAAGCGATTCGAAGCAGACAATAGCTGGCCAGGTTGATTGATTTAATAAAATCATATCAGTGTGATTAATATCTCTTTTTCATGATTTGGTGGGAAAAAGCGATAGCGATCTGATCGGAAGAGAAAGTAGTATTCATAATGTTGAAAATAATGACCAGGGAATTACGGTTGCCCCTTGTACCTTAATCCTCCTGTCTTATCTTCCTCATTTCCAAACCATGCCCTCAAGATTTATGCAACAAGCACAAACAACAAAGGGGCCTACATTCAATAATTAAATGGATATTTTCACAATGAAAAAATATATGCCTGGTTTATTGGCAGTTTGCGGAATGGTTTTAATCAGCTCTGCTGCAAGCGCGATAGAGGAGGTTATTGTAACCGGTACACCTATGCCCACCCCCACTTATGATATTCCTGGTTTTTCTTCGTCCACCAGTGGCTCTTATGGATCCAGTTTTGGTTTTAGTGGCGGCTATAAAGATGCGGCCATAGCGGCAGCTAAAAAGCAATGTGAAACAGTGTTTGCCACAGCACAAAAGAAAGCATGTGATGATAAAAAAGAAATGATTTATAGGGCACAAACAGAAACCTGTAATAGCTTGGGAACAAATGGTACGGTCGGAATGGTGGTAGGTAGTACCAGTGTGGTGGTAGGTGGGGCAGTTGCCTTCGCAGGTGGCCCAATTGGGTGGGCAGTAGCGTTAAGCCTCGGAGGAACAGCGATTGCTGGTGGAGGGGCAGTTGTACAGCAACAAGGAAATTATAGTTGTCGCGACCAGGCTAATTTTGATTACCAATACAATACACAGGCCTGTATTAATTATGCGAACAAACTAAAATCAGAATTCTGTTCAAAAATTTACTAAGAATCCCGTTTTATGAAAAAAATACATTGGTTTTTACTAATTGTAATTGTAGGTATCTGCTATATCGCATATAGCTCTTTATGGCAACCCGAAATTGATGTACCGACTCAAGTAACTGCTGTTACTCAATCACCTGTCGAAACAACAATAACATCTTCATTATCCAGCGAATCAAATGGATCAATTCAAGCAGATACGCCAAATGGCCGTAGGCTAACAACTACTGAAATGGCTGTTAAAAGTGACTGGATGCGCCGCCAAGGCTTGTCCGCTATCGACCAAGAAACATACAAGGACTATTCTGATGCGCAACTGATGGAACTGAGCGAAAAAGGTGATTTTAATGCCATGCATGTTCTTGGAATAAGAAAATTAACTTCTGAAGGCGTACAAGCTGCAATCCCTTTTGCAAAGAAAGAAATTATATACGGCAGTTTGAGAGGGATAAGCACCATGGCTAATTATTTGGGACCGGATATGTCCAGTGACTTGCCAATTGACGAGTTGAAAAAACAACTGCTGGAGTCTACGGCTTACTACAAGTTTTATAGTATGCGCGGCGACCAATATAGTGCGAAATTATTTAGTGAAACACAAATCAAAAGTTTCGAGACAGCCTATAAAATCGATCAGGTTTTTAACGAGGACGATGAAGCCTGGATCAATAATCGGGCAACAGAACTTTATGACTATTACCAAGCGGAGCGCTATAAGTTGGGGCTGGGTGACTTCGACAACGAGGTACCGCAAGAAGTTAGGACTTTTTTTGGTGAGTAAGTTATCTGTTTAACAGGAAAGGGCTGCATAGCAGCCCTTGCAGACTTCTGATAAACCCCACCTGACAGCCTGTTAAGTGGGGTTTGTTTTTTGGATACCGATGATTTTGAAAGCCGTTTGTAAAAATAAAATGCCAATACAACACCCAGGCCTGCATTAATTATGCGAACAAACTAAAATCAGAATTCTGTTCAAAAATTTACTAAGAATCTCGTTTTATGAAAAAAATACATTGGTTTCTATTAATTGTAATTTTAGGCCTTTTTTATATGGCATATAGCTTCTTATGGCAGCCAGAGATTAGTGTACCCGATCAAGTTTCGACAATTATCAAGCCATCATCTGATATGACAGTAATCTCATCATCACCTGTTGAATATAACTCATCAATTGAAGCAAGTTCTCTATCTGGTCGTAAATTAACCGCTGCTGAGATGGCTGTTAAAAGTGACTGGATGCGACGTACCGGGCGCTCATCTGAGGATCGGGAAACATACAAAAGCTATTCAGACGAACAACTGCAGGATTTGATTGAGCATGGTGATACTAATGCTATGTATGAGATGGGGGATCGAAAGTTGGTTTCAGAGGGAACGCAGGCAGCAATTCCTTTCGCAGAAAAAGAAATTGTCTATGGAAGTTTGAAAGGTATAAGCACTATGGCAATTTACTTGGGACCGGATATGTCCAGCGACTTGCCAATTGACGAGCTGAAAAAACAACTGCTGGAGTCTACTGCTTACTACAAGTTTTACAGTATGCGCGGCGACCCATATAGCGCGAAATTATTTAGTGAAACACAAATCAAAAGTTTCGAGACAGCCTATAAAATCGATCAGGTTTTTAACGAGGACGATGAAGCCTGGATCAATAATCGGGCGACAGAACTTTATGACTATTACCAGGCGGAGCGCTATAAGTTGGGGCTGGGTGACTTCGACAACGAGGTACCGCAAGAAGTTAGGACTTTTTTTGGTGAGTAAGTTATCTGTTTAACAGGAAAGGTCTGCCTCGCAGCCTTTTTTAATTTTTTATCCCCCAGTCAGAAGAAGCTGAAACCCACCTGGAACAGTTTTTCCAGGTCGCGGATATGCTTTTTCTGCAGCAAAAATACAATGACATGGTCACCCGACTGCACCACCACATCATCATGGGCAATGATCACCTCCGGACCATCGGGGCCGTGGCGTACCAGCGCGCCTATATTGGCACCTTCGGGCAGGTCTATATCCTCCAGCGCCTTGCCGACAACCCTGGAAGACTTGGCATCGCCGTGGGCAACAATCTCGATGGCCTCGGCGGCGCCGCGGCGCAGTGAGTGCACATTCACAATATCGCCGCGCCTGACGTGGGTGAGCAGGCTGCCAATGGTCGTTGTCTGCGGGGAAATCGCAATATCGATATCGCCACCTTGTACCACATCGACATAGGCCGGGTTATTGATCAGTGTCATTACCTTGCGCGCGCCCAGGCGCTTGGCGAGCATGGAAGACATGATATTGGCTTCATCATCATTGGTGAGCGCCAGGAATACATCGGTATCTTCAATATGCTCTTCCAGCAGCAGGTTTTTATCCGACGCGCTGCCCTGGATCACAATCGCCCGCTCCAATTGCTCCGATAAACGGATACAGCGCGGCTTGTTGTATTCAATCACCCGCACGTTGTAGCGGCCTTCCAGCATCCTGGCCAAGCGCAAACCGATATTGCCGCCACCGGCGATGGTGATGCGTTTGTAGGCCAGTTCCAGGCGGCGCAGCTCACTCATCACCGCCCGGATATCGGCTTTAGCGGCGATAAAGAAAACCTCATCATCGGCTTCGATCACCGTCGCACCAGTGGGCACAATGGCGCGGTTGCGCCGATAAATTGCAGCCACCCGCGTATCCACCGAAGGCATGTGTTCGCGCAGAAAGCGCAACTCCTGTCCCACCAGGGGGCCGCCGTGATATGCCTTGACCGCCACCAATTGCACCTGGCCCTCGGCAAAGTCGAGTACCTGGAGGGCACCCGGCTGCTCGATCAACCGGTAAATGTATTCCGATACCAGCGTCTCCGGGCTGATCAGCACATCAACCGGAATCGCCCCCGACTCAAATAATTTTTGCTGGGTAAGGTAAGCGGTGGCGCGCACGCGCGCGATCTTGGTGGGCGTATGGAACAGGTGCTCCGCAACGGCGCAGGCGACCATATTGATTTCATCGTCGCTGGTCACCGCGACCAGCATGTCGGCATCTTCCATCCCCGCCTGGATGAGGACATCCGGATGCGAGGCCTCCCCCGTTACCACACTGATATCCAGCCGGTCACGCAGCTCGCGCAGGCGCTCCTCGTCGGTATCCACCACCGTAATATCGTTGGACTCGCTCGCCAGATGTTCCGCGAGGTTGCCGCCCACCTGGCCAGCACCAAGGATGATGATTTTCATAGGTTACCTGTACAAAGGTTCCGGGGTTCAAGCAGGCAAAGCCTAGAGGCTTTTGCGCAGCCTTGCATAATAAAAACCATCGTGCCCCTCAGGCTGGGGCAGTAATTGGCGGCCACAAGGCTGCAGTAAACCCCAGGGGACATCAAGCGTGTCACAGCGGGCCTCCGGCTGGCGCTGGATAAACGCCTCTACCACCCGGGTGTTTTCACGGGGCATGACCGAACAGGTGGCATACAGCAGGATGCCACCCGGTTTGAGCAGGGGCCAGAGACTGTCGAGCAACTGGCCCTGCAGCTGTGCCAGGCGCGCGATTTCCTCAGGCGTGCGCAATACCTTGATGTCGGGATGGCGACGGATAATGCCGGTCGCAGAGCAGGGCGCATCCAGCAGGATACGATCATAGGGCTCACCATCCCACCAGGCCTCCGGCCGGGTGCCATCGCCGCAGCGAATATCCGCCGTCACCCCCAGGCGCCCCAGGTTATCGCGCACGCGTTGCAGGCGCCGCTCTTCAACATCCATGGCCGTCACTTTCATACGGGGTTCTATTTCCAGCAGGTGACCGGTTTTACCGCCAGGTGCGCAGCAGGCATCCAGCACACGCAGGCCGGGGGCCAATTGCAGTAAATCGCCACTGAGCTGGGCGGCCTCGTCCTGCACGCTGATCAGCCCTTGCGCGAAACCGGGCAGGCTCCGTGGATCGCAGGCCTGTACCAGGGTAATACCATAGGGACTAAAGGGCGTCGCGCCAGCGGCAATATCCAGCGCCCGAAGCTGTGCCAGGTAATCGTCACGGCTCATATGCCGGGTATTGAGGCGCAGGGTAAAAGGGGGATGCTCGTTGTTGGCGGCCAACAGGCTATCGGTCTGTTGGGGCCAGCTTTTACGCAGCATGCCTTCCAGCCAGTCGGGATGGTTGCTGCTAAAAGCCCGATCAGACGCCAGCTTTTCGCCCAGGGTTTGCTGATCGCGCTGGAACTGGCGCAATACACCGTTCACCAGCTTGGTCGCCCAGGCTTTTTTAATATCACGCGTCACTTCCACCGTTTCACCGATAGCGGCATGATCGGGGATACGCGTGTGGATGAGCTGGTACAACCCCAGTAACAGCAAGGCTTGTACATCACTGTCTTTGGCGCGCAGGGGTTTATCGAGCAATAGCGACGTGTACGCCTGCAATTGGGGATAGTAGCGGCATACCCCAAAGCAGAGCTGCTGCAATAAGGGGCGATCCTGTTCGGCAATCTTTACCGACATCGCCGGCAGCAGGCTGGACAGCGACCCCTGCTGGCGCAGTATCTGCGCCAGCACCTGGGTTGCAGCGGCGCGTACAGGGATCATGCAGGCTGCTCCAATGGGTCGCCTGTCCTGAACAGATCCGGATGCCCGCACAGTATGTCGCTCACCGCCATGGCTTTTTTCCCGGGCAGTTGCAGTTGCTGCAACACCAATTGCCCCTGGGCACAGGCGACCCACAGGCCCTGGTCATCCAGCCGGGTGATAGTGCCGGGAACAGCGCCAGTGTTTCCCGCCACCGCCGTGGCCGCCCAGACGCGAATACGCTGGTCATCGCCGGCGCCCGCTGGCTTGGTGTGGGCAACAGGGAAAGGATTAAAGGCGCGCACTTTACGCTCCAGCTCCACTGCCGCTAAGCGCCAGTCCAGTGCAGCCTCCTCTTTACTCAATTTGGGCGCATAGTTGCTCAGGCCGTCATCCTGTCGCTCCGGTTGAGCGCTACCGGCCTGCAGTTGATCAAGCGCCTCCAACAGTGCCGGCATCCCGAGGGTGATAAGCCTGTCGTGCAGGCTGCCGCCGGTATCGTCCGGCAAGATCGGACAGCGTGCCTTGACCAGCATATCGCCGGTATCCAGGCCCACATCCATTTGCATAATGGTTACCCCTGTCTCACTATCGCCCGCCTCAAGCGCGCGCTGGATAGGCGCTGCACCGCGCCAGCGCGGCAAGAGTGAGGCGTGGACATTAATGCAGCCCAGGCGTGGAGCATCGAGGACGGCCTTGGGCAGGATCAGGCCATAGGCCACCACCACCATTACATCGGCATTTAACCCGCGCAATTCGTCGATCGATTCCGGGGCCTTGAAATTGAGCGGCTGATAGACGGGCAGCCCATGGGCCAGGGCGACCGCCTTGACCGGGCTGGCGGTCAGTTTTTTACCGCGCCCGGCCGGGCGGTCAGGCTGGGAATAAACACCGATCACCTGGTGGCGGCTGGCCAGCAGGGCGTGGAGGTGCGCGGCAGCAAAGTCGGGGGTTCCGGCAAAAACAATACGTAAACCTTGGCTCATGGGCAGTACAGGTATCCGGTTAATAACAGGTCGGGAAATAAAAAAGGCGCTCATCGCGCCTTGGGGAGGGGAGCCTAACGCACCCCCGCCTTGTGTTTTTTCTCCAGTTTGGAGCGAATGCGGGAGCGCTTGAAGGGTGAAATATGATCGACAAACAATTTGCCATTCAGGTGATCCAGCTCATGCTGGATACACACGGCAAGTAATCCCTGGGGCTGGAGTTCAAAGGCATTACCTGCGCGATCCAGCGCTTTCACCCGGATATGGCCGGGGCGCTCCACAGTTTCATAAAACCCCGGCACCGATAGACAACCCTCATCGTACTGGCTCAGCTCTTCGTCCAGCACCTCGATTTCCGGGTTAATAAACACCAGCGGCTGGGATTTGTCTTCGCTTACGTCTATAACTACCACACGCTTGTGCACATTCACCTGGGTAGCCGCCAGGCCGATGCCGGGAGCGTCGTACATAGTCTCAAACATGTCGTCAACCAGCTGGCGGATACTATCGTCCACTTGTGTGACGGGTTTGGCGACAGTACGCAGGCGCGGGTCAGGAAATTCAAGGATAGGTAACAAGGCCATAGTGTTTGTGACAAACTTCTAGTAAAAAGGTAATTACCGCTGCTAACATGATGATCGCACAGGATTTATGCGGTGCATCCGTCTCAGCATGGGCTCAATGAAAACCATTATACGTCTATCTGCCGCAGGACCGAATAAAACAGGATCGGTTTCTATGAAAAAAATATTTCTGGCGCTTGCCGCCGCTTCCCTGCTCAGCGTCTTCGCCTGGGCCCAGGATTCCGTGCTAAAAAGCGGCCACCCCGATGAATACACCGTTCAAAAAGGCGATACCCTCTGGGACATTTCCGGGCGATTCCTCAATACTCCCTGGATGTGGCCCGAAATCTGGCATGTGAACCCGCAGATTGAAAACCCCCACCTGATTTACCCCGGCGATGTCATCAAGCTGATTTACCTGGATGGCCAGCCACGCCTGACCCTGGAGCGCACCCTCAAGCTGGCCCCCGGCACTACCAAGCTCAGTCCGAGCGTGCGTGTGCAGAGCGCCGAAGAAGCCATTACGGCGATTCCACTGGATAAGATCGACAGCTTCCTGTCGCGCAGCCGTATCCTGGAAAGCAATGAGCTGGATATCAGCCCCTATATGCTGGCCGGCCCGGATCGCCGCCTGATTGTCGGCGAGGGCGATGCCGCCTATGCGCGCGGTAACTTTGCCGAGGGGCTGACCAATTACGGGATTTTCCGCAAGGGAAAGATCTACAAAGACCCGGTTACCGGTGAAATACTGGGGATTTATGCCCAGGGCATAGGCACCGTCAATATTGACAAGATCCAGGGTGAGGTTGCCACAGTCCACGTGGTGCGCTCCTATGAGGAAATCCGCCAGGGCGATCGCCTGCTGCCGAGCGAGGACCGCAGTGTCGACTCCATCTTCTTCCCCAGTGCGCCGGATACGGATATTGAGGGTGCCATCATTGATGTGGAAGGCGGCGTCACCCAGGTTGGCAAATACAATGTGGTTATGGTTAACCGCGGCGAACGCGAAGGCTTGCAAATCGGCAATGTCCTGGCCATCTACAAAAAGGGCGAAGTGGTACGCGACCGGGTTCAGGGTGGCAGTATCGCCCTGCCCGATGAGCGCGCCGGCCTGCTGATGGTCTTCCGCACCTTCGACAAAATGAGCCTTGGCCTGGTGCTGGAAGCCGATCGCCCACTGGCTGTGACTGACAAGGTTAAGAATCCCTAGTATTCTGAAAAGGTCTCCTGAAAGCCGCCATCGGGCGGCTTTCTTGTTTTTGCTGATACATTTCCAACCGCCAACAAGGATGATTTATGGCCACTTCACTCAATGCTTCCCTGTTAATCCTGCGCCTCCCCGAAACAGGCACTGTCACTTACTGGAAACTGGTAGACCACTTCGGCAGTCCGGAAGCCGCCCTCAACCAACCCGCTCCATACCTGGAAGCCTTTCTGCGCCCCCAGGCATTGCAGGCACTGGAAGAATACCGACGCCATCCTGCCAACAGCGCCCTGGCACAGAAAGTTGCCGGCGACCTGGAACAATTGGATGCCAATCCGGATATACATTGCCTGCCCCTGGAGCACGAGCTGTACCCCGAGTTACTGCGTCAAATCCCCAATCCGCCGCCACTGCTTTTTGTCCGCGGCGATCCTGGCTGCCTGGGCTTGCCACAATTGGCGATTGTCGGTAGCCGCAACCCCACCCGTAGTGGTACTGATAATGCACGGCACTTTGCCGCCTACCTCGCCGAACGTGGATTCACCATTACCAGTGGCCTGGCCTTGGGGATAGATGCGGCAGCACATCGCGGCGCGCTGGAGGCCTCCGGCAAAACCGTTGCCGTGATGGGCACAGGGATAGATCGCATTTACCCGGGACGGCATCGCACGCTGGCACAGCAGATTATTGCGCAGGGCGGGGCACTGGTGAGCGAATTTCCGCTGGGGACCAGTTCCCACGCCGGCAACTTTCCGCAGCGCAATCGCCTGATCAGCGGACTCAGCCTGGGCAGCCTGATTGTCGAAGCTGCTGTCCAGAGCGGCTCGCTGATTACCGCCAGCTTTGCCCTGCAACAAAATCGCGAAGTCTTTGCCATCCCCGGCTCCATTCACAACCCCCTGGCACGGGGCTGTCACCAATTGATTCGCCAGGGCGCCAAGCTGGTAGAAACCGGGGACGATATTGTGGAAGAACTGGATGGCTTGCTGGGCTTCCATCGGCAGCAACTACAGCGGAGTGCCGTCAAGCAGGTGCAACCACTGCCGACCGCCTCCACCAACATGCCCCTGGCAGAATTGGACCCCGCTGCCACACAATTGCTCGAAGCCATGGGTTACGACCCGGTCAACATAGACACCCTGGTAGAGCGAACCTCGCTGGATGCCGGCATCATCGCCGCCCAGCTCGTATCCCTGGAACTCAGCGGTGCTATCTGCACTATTGCCGGGGGCTACCTGCGCGTCCCCAATGCCTGAAGCTGGGGACGGGCTGCCGGCGCCGTTTGTTGCAGGAGCGATGACAGGCGCACATCGGCGCCCAGTACATAGAGCAATTCACCGCGCTCATCAAACACCGGGGCAGACAGCGTAAAGCAAAATGCATCTGTCGCTACAGAGCGATAAACCGCCGTCATATACACCTGACGCTGTTCTATCGCGCGGCGAAACCACTCGCGCGACGACCAGTTTCGCCCCCTGGCACTGCCCTCATAGGCCAGGTGGATATCGCGCGCACTGATGTTCTCGCTGACCTGGACACCATCGCGGCCCACCAGGTACAGCAGCTCAAAGCGCGGATCGCGATCCAGCAGCTGGCCCATGGCAGTTTCCGCGCGATAGGTCGATGCGCGCAATTCTGCTGACGTGGCCAGGGATTGCACAGACTCGCGCACATCCTGGTGAGCCGCCAGTTGGAACCCACCCAGTCCCTCAAGCAATTTGTCACCTTCACGCCGCACCAACTGGCTTTGCTGGCTGACTTCTGTGGCCTTGTCTTTCAATTGGGCAGCCACCTGGGCCACAGTTTGTACATCCTGGTTGATTCCCTTGACCGCCATACCAATTTGCTCTGTGCCGCTGGCCATGGCGGTAATGCGCTGGTCAAGCTGATCCATCGCCACACGGGCACTGGCCAAGCCCTCATTAACGCGGCTCATCCCCTTGCGTCCTTCATCGACCGAGGCGTGCATGACCTGGCCAGCGTCATCCAGGCGCTGCATATTGCTGCGAAATGCATCGATAATCCGGCTAACCTGATCAGTGGCATCCGTCGTGTGGCCCGCCAGGCGCCGCACCTCCTCGGCAACCACGGCAAATCCCCGGCCATGCTCACCGGCCCTGGCTGCCTCAATGGCTGCATTCAAGGCCAGCAAATTGGTCTGGCGCGAAATATTGGCGATCAGGTCAATAACCTGGGTGACCTCTTCCAGTTGGGTTTTAAGCAGCTGGATCTCCTGCCCAACCTGCTCTTCACTGCTGTGGATAGCATTCACCTGGGTCAGCACCAGGTCGCTATCGCCCTCGCAATGGCGCAGGCTATCGGCAACCTCACCCGCCAACTGCGCCACCTGGGCAGCCCCCGGCACCAACTCGGCTGCCAGGGTCGTAGTGACCTCTTCGCTGGCGCTGGCGATCATATCGGCGGACTGGGCGAGACGCTGTCCGTATTCTTCCGTTTCCGCCGCGATAGCCGATAGCCGTGGGGCATGGCCTGCAATGCTCACCGCCGCTTCAAGGCTGGTGCCTATACGCTGGTGTAACTGGTCAATAAAATCTTCCAACCCCGGTAAACGGGTCAGATCCGTAGGCAGGCGAACGGTCAGGTCCAGGTGTTCAAATACCCGGGCGAGCTGTTCGGGGGAGGGTTGGCGCTGGAAACGTCGCATGAGGAGTTGCATGGATAAGTTCTCAAAGTGGTCACCCGCAATCGAGCAAAGTAGGTGCCAAAAAGCGTGCAGCGCATCACATTTATTGGCAGACTGACCCAGTATCAATGGCTTGGCATAAAATCCTGTCATAAAAGACAGGGGTTTTTATACGATGCTATTCATTTACAGCCGCACCAAAAAATACCGGATCAGGCTCTTTTTTGGTGCAAAAAAATCAGGATTGAGTCCTACTGGCCAGTCCTTTAGAGTTCGCCCCGTTAAATGGCCCCACAGGATTTATTTGATGATCGACTGGTCCCTCAACCCTCGCGTCAACTATGCCGCCAACATGATGCGCCAGGGTGGTGTCATTGCGTATCCCACCGAAGCGGTCTGGGGCCTGGGCTGCAATCCGTTTGATGAAGATGCCGTAGCCGACCTGCTCGCCCTCAAACAGCGCCCTGTCGAGAAAGGTGTCATCCTGATCGCCGCCAACCTGCAACAAATCGAACCCTTTATTGATCACCTGGACGACCTTCAGCGCCAGCGCCTTAAAAATACCTGGCCAGGCCCGGTAACCTGGCTGGTGCCGAATAACGGCCTGGCACCCCACTGGATTACCGGCGCTTTCCCGTCCGTTGCCCTGCGCGTCACCGATCACCCGGTAGCCGCCGGACTCTGCCGCGCCTTTGGCGGCCCTGTAGTGTCCACCTCCTGCAACCCTGCCGGTAAACCGCCGGCGCGCAACATCCACGAGGTTCGCCGCTACTTTGGCGGCCAGTTGGATGCTGTCAGCAGCGGCCTGGCAGGGCGCAGGACGAATCCCTCGGAAATTCGCGACCTGCTCACCGGCCAGGTCGTTCGCCCCAGCTAGGGCAGATGCGCAGCCCATCCATCCGTTAATTTCCCTATCCTCAGGAGCGGGGAGTACAATAGCGCGCTTTTTTCAGCTCCCTGTGTACAAGGAAACCCCATGACCCCTAGCACCGCCCCCGACAAGGCCGCCGTAAAAGCCTATCTGCTGGACTTGCAGGATCGTATCTGCCAGGCGCTGGCAGCCGAAGATGGCGCTAGCGGTTTTATCGAAGACAGCTGGCAGCGCGCCGAAGGTGGTGGCGGCCGCTCGCGGGTACTGGCCGATGGCCAGGTGATCGAAAAGGGCGGCGTTAATTTCTCCCATGTATACGGCACCCAGATGCCCGCCTCGGCCACCGCCCATCGCCCCGAACTGGCCGGGCGCGCTTTCGAGGCCATGGGCGTTTCCCTGGTGATTCATCCCGGCAACCCTTATGTGCCCACCAGCCATGCCAATGTGCGTTTTTTTATTGCCGAAAAAGAGGGGGCGGCTCCGGTGTGGTGGTTTGGTGGCGGTTACGACCTGACACCCTACTACGGCAACGAAGCCGATGTGATCCACTGGCACCAGAGCGCGAAAAATGCCTGTGATCCCCTGGGTGAACACCTGTATCCCAAATTCAAAAAATGGTGCGATGACTATTTTTACCTGAAACATCGCGGCGAAGCGCGCGGTGTGGGCGGCCTGTTTTTCGATGACTACAACGCAGAAAGTTTTGCGCACAGTTTCGCGCTCATGCGCGCGGTGGGGGACAGTTATGTACCCGCCTATTTGCCCATAGTACAGGCGCGCAAACACACACCCTATGGCGAGCGCGAGCGCCAGTTCCAACTGTACCGTCGCGGCCGCTATGTGGAATTCAACCTGGTCTACGACCGCGGCACCCTGTTTGGCCTGCAGACCGGCGGCCGCACCGAATCCATCCTGATGTCCCTGCCGCCCCTGGTGCGCTGGGAATACGACTGGCAACCCGAGGCGGGCAGCCCTGAAGCAGAACTCTACGAAAAATTTTTACCCCAGCGCGACTGGCTGAAATAATTCCCGCTCACGCTGGCAACCGTGTGCAGGTGACCTTGTTTTCGGGCAGCAGCGCGTTTTTACAACGGATTTCCCCATGACAGACCTTTATGCCGTTTTTGGCAACCCAATCAACCACAGCAAGTCTCCCAGCATCCACCGCATGTTTGCCGAACAGACCGGCCAGGATTTGCATTACACCAAGCAATTGGTCGATGTGGACAAATTTGCCCAGACTGCCGATGCGTTTTTTGCCCAGGGCGGACGCGGATTAAATATTACCGTTCCTTTCAAGCAGGAAGCGTTCCGCTACGCCCATTCGCTCACCCCCCGCGCTGAACGCGCCGGTGCCGTCAACTTCCTCGTCCAATTGAGTGATGGCAGCATTCGCGGCGACAACACCGATGGCATCGGCATGGTGCACGACATGCACAACCTGGACTGGAACATCGCGGGAAAACGGGTTTTGCTGCTGGGTGCAGGCGGCGCTGTGCGCGGCGTATTACAACCCCTGCTCGAAGAACATCCGGCACAAGTGGTGATTGCCAACCGCACCCTCAGCAAAGCGGAAGAATTGGCCAAAAACTTTCTCGACCTGGGCAATGTGGAAGCCAAAGGTTACGACCAATTAAACGGCGCCCACTTTGATATTGTCATTAACGGAACCTCCGCCAGCTTACACGGCGAATTGCCGCCTTTACCTGACAACCTGCTCAATCCCGGTGCCTGTTGCTACGACATGATGTACGGCGCTGAACCCACGGTATTCCTGCAATGGGCGCAACAACAGGGCGCGGCACACACTGCCGATGGCCTGGGTATGCTGGTCGGACAGGCAGCCGAGGCCTTTTACCTGTGGCGACAAATTCGTCCCGAAGTCGTACCGGTACTGACGGCCCTGCGCCGCCAGCTGCACGAGAAAAAATAACGACCTGCCCCGCACCTGCGGGGCATATTTTTTATATGGTTTACCTGAGTTTATTTCTCACCGCCTTTATCGCCGCTACGCTTTTTCCGCTCTCGTCGGAAGCGCTGCTGCTGGCGTTATTGCACCAGGAGCACAACCCCGTGCTGCTGTGGCTGGTTGCCACAACCGGTAACAGCCTGGGTTCCTGCGTAAACTGGTTCCTAGGCAGGCAGTGCCTGCACTGGCAAGATCGCCAATGGTTTCCGGTCAGCCGCTTCCAACTGGAAAAAGCGCAACGCCATTTCCAGCGCTACGGAATCTACTCCCTGCTCTTTGCCTGGCTGCCCATTGTCGGCGACCCACTCACACTGTTTGCCGGGGTTATGAAGGTCAACTTCTGGAAGTTTTTGCTTTTGGTCATCATCGGCAAAGCCCTGCGCTACGCACTGATTATTGGTTTTGCAGTAGCCGTGTTATAGAGCGCTTTTTATTGCACTGCTGAGCTCCACCGGCGCCTGACGATCACTGCGGGTAGCTGGCACCTTTATCCAATTCCACCACCACCTGTCCCACCTGGATTAGTCCGCGGTCGTGGGTATTGGCGATCACCCGTTTGCTGTGGCTTGATCAAGTCCGGGTTTTACCGTGTTTTGTATCAGGCCAGGGCCGACAAGCCTATTCAAAAGCACCGGCGGGGGCTACCCTGTTGCCGCTCCTTGACTCCAGTGTTGTTTTTTATGACGTTTATGTGCCGCCCTCTCCTTATCTCCCTCCTGTTGTTACTCGCGTCCCTGGCCAGCTGGAGCGGTGAACCCGTCCTGTCGGACAAACCGCTGGTGATCACAGAAACCCTGGGTGGCAGTGACCAGGTACAGGGCTGTGCAGTGCTACTGCACGGTTTGGCGCGCACCCACAAATCCATGCGGCCTTTGGCCAAGGCGTTGGCAGCCGCCCATTACTATGTGGTGAATGTGGGCTATCCCTCGCGCAAATTTGCCATTGCGCCACTCGCCAATATGGCGATTCCCCCGGCGCTGGCGCTGTGCCGCCAGCAGGGCCTGACACGCATCGATATTGTCAGCCACTCCCTGGGCGGTATTTTGCTGCGCCAGTATTTACAGGCAAACACTATTCCCGAGTTGGGCCGGGTGGTGATGTACGCACCGCCCAACCAGGGTAGCCAGGTGGTAGACAAGCTGAAAAACATTCCCGGCTTTCGCTTGATTAATGGCCCTGCCGGGCTTGAATTAGGCACAGATGCCAAGAGTGTCCCCCGGCAACTGGCGCCGGTTCATTTTGACCTGGGGGTGATTGCCGGCACACGCAGTATCAATTGGATACTGTCGCAGTACCTGCCCAATCCCGACGATGGCAAGGTCTCGCTGGAAAATACCAAAGTGGAAGGCATGCGCGACTTTATCAGCCTGCCGGTATCGCACCCGTTTATCATGAAAGATAAAAACGCCATTCGCCAGACTCTGCACTATTTGCAAACGGGCGCTTTCCTGCATGAACCCAAGGATTAATAATGGCTGCCGGTGCAATTGCTATGGGTGATGGAATGCTGCTGAAACTCAATCGCGTTATTTTTTTATGGATAGGTTGTATCAGCCTGTTGGGTGGTTGCAGCACGCTCAAAAATGCCGAGCCCTGGTACCGCATTTCACTCGATGAGGAATTTACCCGCAGCGATTTGCGCGACGATTATCGCTGGCCAGATTACCTGGCCCAGGAAGAGCGGCTGTTTGCCCAGCTGCGGCGGGAGCTGGCCGAAGACCCGCGCGACAATGCCTACCGTTTTAATATCCACTCACCGCTCAATTCCCTTAACCACCAACCCAATTGGAATCGCAGTTTTGTACTCAAGCCGCAGCATTTGCGCGGCGCGATCCTGATGATTCACGGCCTGAGCGATTCGCCCTATTCCGTGCGCAGCCTGGGGTTACATTTCCAGCAGCAGGGCTTTTATGTGATAGGCCTGCGCCTGCCCGGCCACGGCACCCTGCCCACCGGCCTGCTCACCACTGACTGGCGCGATTGGGCCGCTGCCGTTGAGCTGGCTGCAAAAGAATTGCATCAACACCTGGGCGAAAACCAGCCCCTGTTTTTATTGGGTTATTCCGCCGGCGCCGCCCTGGCGGTGAACTATGCACTGGAGGCGCAACACAATACACAGTTGCCCAAAGCGCAAAAACTGGTGTTGATATCGCCCATGTTTGGCATAAGCTTTTTTGCCAGTTTCACCAAAAACCTGGATTTGATCAGCCGCCTGCCGCTCATGAGCGCCTACCGCTGGACCGACCAGAGCCCGGAGTACAACCCGTTTAAATACAACTCTTTTACACTGAATGCAGGCTGGCAGGCACACAGCCTGGTCAAGCAGGTCAACCACCGCCTGCAACAGGAAAAAAAGCGCGATAACTTACGTGGTTTTCCACCCGTGCTGGGTTTTCAATCATTGATGGATTCCACCGTACATACGCAGGCCGTTAAAGACAATTTTTTCGATCTCCTGCCCGCCAACCACAGCGAGCTGGTCATTTTTGATATTAACCGCCAGCAAAGCCTCGCGCCCTTAATGCGCCCCACGACCAACACTCAGCTCAGCAAACTGTTCAACAAGGTTCCCGCCAATTACCAACTGGTCAAAATTGCCAACAGTAATCCCACCGTCGATCAGGTGAGCGAATGGCGCTACCAACCAGGCGCAGATACACCGACCGAAAAACCGCTCGGCCTGGCATTTCCGCGCGGCGTTTATTCGCTGACGCACATAGCACTGCCCTTTCCGCCGGATGATCCCACCTATGGTTTACAGCCACGCACTGATGAGTTTTACGGTATCAGCCTGGGCAACCTGGATTTTCGCGGTGAGCGCAATACGCTGATCATCGCCCAGGACGCCAACCAGCGCTTAAACGCCAATCCTTTTTACAGTTACATGCAACAGCGAATGGATGAGTGGCTCGGCAATGAATCCATTGAATAGCACTTATCTCCCGCACAGGAGAATCCCATGAATGCCCAACAACGCAATACGCTGCTGGAAACCTTAAAAACCCGCTTTGAGAAAAATAGGCAGCGCCATAAAGACATTGACTGGGCACAACTTCAAACAAAACTCCATGGTGCACCAACCAAACTTGCAGCACTCAATGCAATGGAAAGCACAGGGGGTGAGCCGGATGTAGTCGGCTATGACGCCGCGACAGGGGAATATCTTTTTTTCGATTGCGCGGCAGAGAGTCCGAAGGGTCGCCGCAGTGTTTGTTACGACCGCGAAGGATTGGACTCGCGCAAGGAACATAAACCGCAACACAATGCCCTGGACATGGCGGCAACCATGGGCATCGACCTCTTAACAGAGGCAGAGTACCGGCACTTGCAGACGCTGGGAGAGTTCGATACCAAAACATCCAGCTGGATCAAAACACCTGCCAGTATCCGTCAACTCGGCGGCGCCCTGTTTTGCGATCGACGCTATAACCAGGTATTCACCTACCACAACGGCGCCCAGTCTTACTACGCCGTGCGCGGATTTCGCGGCGCCTTACGGGTGTGACGCTTAACGTTCCACGGCTTCATGCCGTGCCTCCCTGCACGGCCTATCCCATTTACTGTACAGACGTTATGACATAGGTCTTTCCCGCCACCGTTGCCAAATCCCACACCTGGCTGGCGCGCAGTTGCGGTTGCCGGAGCTGCACCCCCTCGGCAACGCGCGGTGCTTTTATCCCGGGCACAGCAAAGAAAGGATTGGGGTTATCACCGCTGGCAGCCACCAGGCCCTTGGCAGTGATGGCATTGTGCACGCGCACGCGCGCATTGCCCCCCAGGCGCGAGTAAAGGCTGGCACGGGTGAGCTGGCCATTTTCCCAGGCGATATCCACCACAAAACCACCGCGCGTGACCAGGCCCTTTACCTCCCCCTTGGGCCAGGCATCGGGCAGGGCGGGCAACAGGTGGATAACCCCGTCGTGGCTTTGCACCAGCATTTCCGCAATACCGGCGGTCACACCAAAGTTGCCGTCAATTTGGAAGGGCGGATGGGCGTCGAGCATATTGGCGTAGGTGCCGCCCTTTTCACTCACCGCCTGGGTTTCCTCGGTGAGGTTGATCTGCTCCTGCAGCAATTGATAGGCGCGGTTGCCATCGTGGAAGCGCGCCCACCAATTAATTTTCCAACCCATGGACCAGCCAGTGGACTTGTCACCGCGCTGCATCAGCGACACCCTGGCCGCTTCAAATAATGCCGGTGTGCGATAAGGCGAAATCTGGTTGCCGGGGTAAAGCCCATAGAGGTGTGACACATGGCGATGGTGATCATCCGGGTGATCCCAATCCTCCAGCCATTCCTGCAACTGGCCAAAGTGACCTATGCGCATGGGCGCCAGGCGCTCGCGCTTTTGGCGCAGTTGCGCGGCCAGGTCACTATCCACCCCCAGGATATGGGCAGCGTCAATGGTGATGGAGAAGAGGTCAAACACCAGTTGGTTGTCCATGGTGGTTCCCGCGCTGATCGAGGTGGGGTAACCCGCGCGCTCATAGGTGTTTTCCGGCGAGTTGGAAGGCACGACCACCAGCGCACCGCTGTTGGGTTCCAGGGTCAGGCTGTCGACAAAAAAGCGCGAGGCCTCGCGCAGCACCGGGTAGTAACGCTGTAAAAAATCGCGGTCGCCCGAATGCAGGTAGTGATACCAGATATGCTGGCACAGCCAGGCGCCACCGGTCTGCCACTGGCCGTAAAAGGCCTTGTCCACCTGCCCGGTGATACGCCAGAGATCGGTGTTGTGGTGCATCATCCAGCCGCGCGCGCCATAGAGTTGTTGCGCGCTCGCGCGCCCGGTGAGCGCCAGGTCTTCCAGCATGGCAAACAGCGGTTGGTGCAGCTCCGGCAGTTGCGTGACCTCCGCCGGCCAGTAATTCATTTCGGTATTGATGTTGACCGTGTATTTGCTGTCCCAGGGCGGGCTGGTATGGGGGTTCCAGATACCCTGCAGGTTGGCCGGCTGGGTGCCGGGCTGGGAACTGGAAATCAACAGGTAGCGGCCATATTGGAAGTAGAGCATGGCCAGGTGCGGGTCCTGGCTGTGGGCAAACTCAGCAATGCGCTGGTCGGTGGGCCTGGCCATGGCGGCGCTGGTGCCCAGGTCCAGGCTGACACGGTTGAACTGGGCCTGGTAGGCGGCCACATGGGCCTGCTGCAATTGTGCAAAGCCCTTGCCTTCGGCAGCGGACAGATACGCCTGGGCGCGCGCCAGGCTGTCGCCGCCCAGGTCGTTGTAGCGGACGAAGTTGGTGGCGGCGGCGATGCGGATCAGCACCTCGTCAGCACCTTCAATGCGCAGGGCCTTGTCATCACGCCGTAATGTTCCACCGCGCAGCTCCGGGGCAATCAGCGCGGTGAAGCGGATCTTGCCGTCCAGCCCCTCGTGGCTGCCACCCCGGCCATCAACCTGCAACCAGCGCTCATGGACGCTGAGTTGATGCTGCATGGGGCTGTCGAAGCCAATGCGGGTATTGATCTGGCCCGGTTTGCTGGCACTCAGGCGCACCACAATCACCTGGTCGCTCAGGGAACTGAATAGCTCGCGCGTAAAGGTGACCCCCGCCTTGACATAACTCACCCTGGCAATGGCGTTGGCCAGGTCCAGGTCGCGGTAGTAATCGTCAACCTGCCCATGGCCGGCAAAATCCAGGCGCAGGTTGCCCAGGGTCTGGTAGGGCATGCCGTTGTTGAGCGACCTAATCTGCTGGTCTGCCAGGGTTTGCGCCTGCTGGTGCTGGCCCTGGAGTAACAGCCGGGTCACCTGTTCGATGGTCTGGGCCGCCGCCGGGTTGACGTTGTTGTTAGGGCCACCGGCCCAGATGGTGTCTTCGTTGAGTTGTAATTGCTCCTGCGCCGGCTGGCCAAACACCATGGCACCCAGGCGGCCATTGCCGATGGGCAGCGCCTGGTTCCAGTCGCTGGCGGGTGTGTTGTACCACAGGCGCAGATCCTGTTTGGTCGCAGAGGAATGGCTGCTGCGCCCGTGCTGGCAGGCAATGAGCCCCAGGCCGAACAACATCAGTGATAGCAGCGCCAGCAGGCGAATCCACCTTTTAAGGGGCCGCCGTTTAAGGGAGAGTGTCATGATAGGAATCCTGGCTTGTGCCCCCCCCTGCGCGAGGGGGGCGAATTGAAACTGGGACAGGCTTGAAGGAAAGCATGCTGCCCCACTCAGGACCGAGAGAGGCATGGATGCCGACCTCGAGCTTACAGGGATGTATTCACAGCGTGTCCTGAGTGGGGCAGCATGCTTTCCTGGCACCCCGCGACTCTTTACGCGCTGCCGTTACGGCAGCGCCCTATACACCAGATTGCGGAACTTCACCTTGCCCGTACCGGCGGCATAGATGGCCGGACGCAAGCTCATAAAGCCGTAGGCCACATTGTGGTGATAACCGGACACATCCATTTGCGTATCGTACTTATGCCAAGTATTGCCCTGGTCGATGCTGTAGTGGATGGTCAGCACATGGCGATTGTTGGTAACACGCAAGCGGAACTGGTTGCCCGCCGGGCGCGGGGTATAGCGCTGGTCCATGCCGTAGCGATGCAGCAGGAAGCCCTGCTCGGCAATACCTACACCGGCATAGAGCTTGTCGTTGTAGAACAGCAGGGCACCGGCCAGGGCGCCAGGTTGCAACTCGATATCGACCTCAAACTGATACGCCTGGTCGCCACTGACAAAGGTCAGCGGTGAGGAATTGCTGGGCGAGGTGCCCTTGGGAGCCACTTCCAGGTAAGCGCCGCGCGCATCGCGCCCGTAGTGCAAACGCTGGTTTTCACTCACATCACCGCGGAAAAAGCTCCACTGCACCCCGAATTTGTTCGTGCTGAAATCATCGGACAGCGCCTTGCCGTGCTGGCCGGAGCTGGTGCCGCCCGCCGGCTTGGCAATGGGTTTGCCCACATCCAGCCCCTTGCTGCGAAACCAGCCATCGTCGGTCCATTCGATAGGTTCCAGCAGGGTTTGGCGCCCCAGGGTATGGAAACCATTTTCATAGCCGTGGTACATCATGTACCAGTCACCGGCCGTGGGGCCCTCCACCAGGGTGGCATGGCCGCGCGACCACCATTTTTCCAGGGCCGACTCAGTGCGGATAATCGGGTTATAGGGCGAATTCTCCCAGGGGCCATGGACCGATTTGGCGCGCGCCGCGATCACCATATGGCCTGTCGGTGGGCCGGCAGTACCGCCCACGGCGGTCACCATGTAAAAGTACTCGCCGTGCTTCATCATTTTCGGCCCCTCCTGGGCGTAGCTTTCCACGTCCCATGCCTCCGGGTATTTCCAGCCGTCGTAGACATGTTTCATCTCACCCACCAGGCTCAGGCCATCGTCGGACAACTGCACATAATCGCCGTGGGAGAAAAACAGGTAGCGTTTGCCATCCTCACCCACCAAGTGGCCGGGATCGATGCGATCCGGGTATTTTTTATCGGGGTTGAGGTCAATCGGATCGGACCAGGGACCGCGGATATCATCGGCCCAGACCACATAGTTGGAGTTGTGGCCGGGGAACTTGGCCGGGATATACACGTAATAGCGCCCCTGGTGCCTGGTCAGCTCCGGTGCCCATATACTGCCGATGTACTTGGTCAATGACGGGCCTATGGGCTGCCAGTTAACCATGTCGCGCGAGTGCCAAATGGTCAGTGCCGGATAGGACTCAAAGGTGGAAAACACCATGTAGTAGTCATCACCGTCCTTCAGGATACTGGGGTCGGGGCGGTCGCCCGCCACAATCGGGTTGAGGTAGGTGCCATCACCCAAATCGCCCTGGCGCTGGCCCTCATAGGTGGTGGCCCAGGTTTGGCAGTGGCGCACAAAGGAAATGCCCAGGTAGGGACTGCAGTCTTCACCGCTGGCGGTTTTTTGCAGGCGGGTTGTCCCGGTGTGATGGCTGCCGCTATTGCCCGTGCTGTTACAAGCCCCGAGCAACAGGGCCAGGACGCCCGTACAGAGGCGGATGGTTAGTGGACGCATGGTGGGTCTCCTCGCTGTTATCTGTTTTGTTAAATCGGTTGTTGTTATTCAGGTATACCGGGGCGGCGGGATGCCCCGGTTCAAACATTGCGTTTGATGATCTCCATGGCCGCCACATGCCGCCGGGGTTCGCGCTGGCCCTGGATGAGTTTTTCCATCTCCGCAAAGGCGGTGTTGATCATGTCTTCGTAGTCCTGGCGCACCGAGCAGAGCGGGTTGGGCAGGAAATCAAGCATGGTGTGATCGTCAAAGGTCGCCAGCAGCATCTCTGCCGGGACACCACCGCGCTCGCTGCGCAGGGCGTGGAGTGCCCCTTCAAACAGGGCGATGGACGAGGCGATCAACACCCCCGGACACGGCTGATGATCGTGCAGGTAGCGATTCATCACCTCTACCCCCTCATCAAAGCCATTGCGCGGCGTCTGGTAGATTTCCACCTGCTGATCCGACACGCCCAGTTGCGCCAGCGCTCGCCGGAACC
The DNA here is from genome assembly GCF_000019225.1 of Cellvibrio japonicus Ueda107. Classification (NCBI taxonomy): domain Bacteria; kingdom Pseudomonadati; phylum Pseudomonadota; class Gammaproteobacteria; order Cellvibrionales; family Cellvibrionaceae; genus Cellvibrio; species Cellvibrio japonicus. The sequence continues at coordinate 4,291,424 of NC_010995.1, forward strand.
CCTGCAAACGGCCGGCGATAGAGGGCATTTGCGGGTTACCGGCCAGGAATAAAAAGCGGCTATCGCCCTGGCGTTGCTGCAAAAACGCCTGCAACTGGCTGGTCAGCTGATAGCTGCTTTCCTCGTTGGCGGTCACCACCACCGAGTAGTCTGTAAACCCGAAATCCCGGTCGAGCAACACCAGGCGCTGATCGAACAGGGGCGCCGCCAGGGGTGGAATCTCCGCATTGGAGGGCACCACAAACAAACCATCGATATTGCGCTGGTGGAAGTTGCGGATCAGTTGCACCTGGGTCTCCGGGTTGTCGTAGCAACAGGAGATAAACAGCTGCAAACCCGCCGCGCGACAGCGAATTTCCAGCCGCTCGGCCAGGAGTGCAAAAAAGTGGTTGGAGAGTCGAGGCACGATCAGCGCCAGCGAATCGGTACGCTGTAACCGCAGGCTGCGCGCCGTGTGGTTAATCTGGTAACCATGCTCCTGGATATAGCGGTTAACCCGCTCTTCCGTTTTGGCACTAATACGGTACTGGCGTGCTTTGCCAAGCAGCACCAGCCGTACTGTGGTGACCGAAATACCTAAATCTTCTGCGATTTCTTCAATCGTTTTAGCCATTGTTATTCTCTGTTGATTTTTTATACGAAGCGTCAGGCTTTTTTAGATTAAGCCAGTGCTAATTCGAATTTGCAATATTTCGATAAAAAATAATCAGCAGTCTTGTGTTCAAATAGACCATATGATAATTTTAAAGCTAACACGAATTAGCTGATAGCAAATTCAGCGTCCGGACAGCGGCGGCGGCGCCCGGACGAAGCCATAACAATAACCAGCCGAAACAGTGGAGACAAACATGCAAACCCCCAGCCCATACCCCCTATTACACGTTGCGACAGGCTCAGTTGCTGCCATAGCAACAATTTCCCGCAAGGGCCCCAAACCGCCTCAATAGCGTTAGCAGCAGCCAGGGGCTTCCCCAGTCTATTTTCTCTTGGTGTGTTGGCGGCTTCGCCCGAGCCAGTCACGCCCCTGCGCCGGGTGTCGTCGCGCAGGAACCACTCCCGGAACCACAACAACAAGGCCGGACGCCAGGGCAATCACACAATAACTAACGAGGATGAACACCATGAATACCCGTAGATTTACCCCCAAACTGCTCCCCTTGAGTATCTGCCTGGGCATGGCAGCCAGCGCCCAACCGCTGCTGGCGCAACAGCAAGACGATATCGAAGAAGTCATCGTACTGGGCAGCTTTCGCGAGAGCCTGGCAACCGCCCTGGTGGCCAAACGCAACAACGCCGCAGCTATCGACAGTATTGTCGCCGACGATATTGCCTCCTTTCCGGACAACAACCTGGCCGAATCCCTGCAGCGGATTCCCGGTATCAACATCGACCGCGTGGGCGGCGAGGGCAAGCAAATCAGCGTGCGCGGCCTGAGCGCCGACTTTACCCGGGTGCGTATCAACGGTATGGAGACTATCTCTACCGGGGTGAACAACCGCGGTCGCGCCTTCGACTTCAACATCTTCGCCTCCGAGCTGTTTAACCGTATCGATGTGCGCAAAAGCCAGTCGGCTGCGGTTGAAGAGGGTTCCCTGGGCGCTACCGTAGACCTGTCTACCGGCAGGCCCCTGGACTACGAGAGCTTTACCCTGGTGACCTCGGTGCAGGGCGGCTATAACGACCAGGCGGAGTCCTTCGACCCGCGCTTTACCGGCCTGGTGAGTGTTACCAATGAGCCGGGCACCTTTGGTGCACTCTTCTCGCTCGCCTATTCCGAGCGCGAGGTCTACCAATACGGCCATAACTCGGGCCGCTGGGAAGCCAACAACAGCAATCCGGCCAATGTGAATAACTGGGCCAATTCGGCGGACCTGCCCACCGAGGTTAACCAGGCCGTTCACCCGCGCTTTCCGCGCCAGCTCGATCGCACGATCAACCTGGATCGCCTGGGCATGACCGGCGCCCTGCAATGGCAGCCCAATGACGATACCAGCCTCAGCCTCGATCTGATGTACGCCGACATGAACCAGGTGCAGAGCGAATTCACCCTCACCCCGATTTCGCTCGCGCGCACCGGGGCCACTGGCCGCAAGGAAACCACCGTTAACGACTATTTCTACGATGCGGAGCGTAACGGCCTGCTGTACGCCGACCTGTCCGGTGTCGATGTGCGCAACGAAAACTACCGCCAGGACTGGACCACCCAGTTCCACCAGGTATCGCTCAGCCTGGATCACAGCTTCAGCGATAACCTGCGCCTCAAGGCCCTGGCAGGCACCTCCGAGTCAGACCACAAGGTCCACAGCGAAATGACAGCCATCTTCGAGCGCTACAACGCTGATATGAGCTACGACTACCGCAACAGCATGACCAACCCCCTGGTGGCCTATGGCTTCGATACCACCAGCCCGGATAACTATTGGGTAGCGGAACTGCGCGACCGCCCCGCCGATACCACCAATACCTTCGACACGGTGCGTGGCCAGGTGGAATATGACTTCGCTGTTGGCGCAGTGGACATGACCCTGAATACCGGTGTGTCCTGGAAGGAGTTTTCCTTTGATAACAACCAGTACACCCGCGACCGTGCGCTGATCAACCAAAACAACCACACCAGCCTGGCCGTTAGCGTGCCCAGTGGTTGCGGCATCACCCTGGATGACCTGCAAGTCACCGGCGACATGGGCAGTGTCTACACCCCCAGCGGCGGTGCGCCTTCGTACCTGCTGCCCAACCTGGATAAGGTGGCCGCCCAGTATGGCCTGCTGACCGATAGTACCTGCTTCCCCCTGGTTGCCAACGAAGGTGCCGACCGCTCGGTTACCGAAGAGAGCCTGGGCTTCCATGTGCAACTGGACTTCTCGACCGAGCTGGCCGGTATGCCTTTCCGCGGTGACCTGGGCGTGCGTGACGTGGAAACCGACCAGACCTCCAACGGGTTGGTCAGCGGTGCGCGGCAGGAGATTAAGCGCAGCTACAGCGACACCCTGCCCGCCATCAACCTGGTGCTGGAGCCGGTGGAAAACGTCCTGGTGCGCGCGGCCTGGTCTGAAGTCATGAGCCGCCCCGGCCTGGGCAACCTGACCCCCGGCGGCAGTGTGGACCGCTTTAACCGCGTGCTGACGGCAGGTAACCCCTACCTCGACCCCTTCCGCGCCAAGGCAACGGATTTATCGGTGGAGTGGTACTTTGCCGAAGAGGCCCTGCTGTCACTGGCTTACTTCGACAAGGACATAGAATCCTTCCCCGTGAGTATCCGCAAGGATCTGGCCTGGTCGGAAATCCGCGCCCTGGGTTATTCCGACAGCCTGCTGGAACCAGGCCCGGCCACAGTCAACGACATCTTCAACTACCGCACCTCGGTCAATGGCGATGGCGGCTTCCTCGAAGGCTGGGAATTGCAATACCAGCAGCCCATTACCGTCGGCCCGGCCTGGTTGCAGAACTTCGGTATCAAGGCTAACTACACCTACATCGAGTCAGAGCTGGATAGCCGCGATAGCAACGGCAATCGCATCGTGACGCGTATGAACGGCCAGTCCAAGATCAGTTGGAACACCACTCTCTGGTACGAAAATAAGGCCGGCTTCAGCGGGCGCGTATCCTGGACCTACCGCGATGCCTACCAGACGGCGAATAACACCACCGCCGTTTCCGGTGTCGACACCACCGCCAGTACCAAGGTAGTGGATGCCGCCTTTAGCTACGCGCTTAACGACAACATCAAGCTGACCTTCGACGCGCTCAACCTGACCGACGAAACCGAAACCTGGCTGCTGGGTGACTACAACTACCTGGATACCCAGGTGTATTCCGGCCGCCAGTTCTATGTCGGGGCGCAATACAGTTTCTGACAGATCGCTTAGTGCAGGTTTCCCTGTCCGGACGGTCCATGCCAAACCGAGCCGGGCAGGGCGATAACCGGTACTCCGGTTATTCCCCCACCATCGATAACCTGGTGGCTTAAGGGTACGGCCAGGATCCATCAAGCCTGGCGTACCCCCTTTTTGAAACCCTTTGGGCAGAGAGCACGTCAAACCCCTGGTATTTAACCCGGATACCCGCCTATGAATAACGCTAACGATGTCCTGCGCGTAAATCGCCGCCGCTTTATCGGTGGGCTTGCCAGCACCGGGCTGCTGCTCGGCCTCAATAGCTATGCCGGCAACCGCCAGGACAGCATCGCCACCACCCGCAGCGGCCAGATTCGCGGCCAGCAGCAGCATGGCATCCACCGCTTTTTGGGCATTCCCTATGGCGCCGACACCCACGCGCGCCGCTTTATGCCCGCCTTGCCGGAAGTGCCCTGGCAGGGCCTGCGCGACTGTGTGGACTATGGCCCCGCCGCGCCGCAATTGGGCAGCCGCGAAACCATCAGCGAAGACTGCCTGTACCTGAATGCCTGGACCCCCGGCCTGCGCGACGGCGCCAAGCGACCTGTGCTGGTGTATATCCACGGCGGAGGCTACAACAATGGCTCGGGCGCCGATGCCCAGTACGACGGCACCAACCTGTGCCGGCGCGGCGATGTGGTGGTGATCACCCTTAACCATCGCCTGAACGCCTTTGGCTACCTCTACCTGGCCCCCTTCGGCAGCGCGGATTTTGCCTACTCAGGCAATGTCGGCCAAGTGGACCTGGTGCAGGCCCTGCACTGGGTTAAGGCCCACGCCCGGGAACTGGGCGGCGACCCGGACAACATCACCCTCTTTGGCCAGTCCGGTGGCGGGGCCAAGATCATCACCCTGATGGCCATGCCGGCAGCCCAGGGCCTGTTCCAGCGCGCCTTTACCATGAGCGGCCAGCAGGTCACCGCCGCCGGGCCGCGCGCGGCCAGCCAGCGCACCGAACGCTTCCTGGACGCCCTGAAACTGTCGCCCGGCAAGCTCGACAAGATCAAAACCCTGCCGCTGGCGCAGTTACTGGAAGCCACCCAGGTGAGCGACCCCTCGCGGGTGGAAAACAACCGCCTTTACTTCGGCCCGGTGCTGGATAACCAGGTGTTGCTGCGCCACCCTTTCTACCCGGATGCGCCGGCCCAAGCGCGCCACATCCCCCTGGTTATCGGCAACACCCGGGACGAAACCCGCGCCTTCCTCGGCGGCGACCCGGCCAACTTCCAACTGACCTGGGCACAATTGCCGCACAAACTGGCCGAGCAGCAATATGTGGACCTCAACCCGGAGGTGGTGATTGCCGAATACCGCCGCCTGTACCCGCAGTATTCGCCCTCGGAAGTATTTTTTGCCGCAACCACCGCAGGCCGCTCCTGGCGCGGAGCGATTATTGAAGCTGAGGAGCGCGCGCGCCAGGGCGCACCGGCCTACGTCTATCAACTGGATTGGGGCTCCCCCCTGGATGGAGGCAAATTCGGCGCCTTCCACACCCTGGATATCCCCCTGGTATTCGACAATATCGCCCAGCCAGGATCGCGTACCGGCACGTCTCCCGCAGCGCAACACATGGCCGACCAGATGAGCAATGCGCTGCTGGCCTTTGCGCGCACCGGCAACCCCAGCCACAAGGGCATTCCACACTGGAAACCCTATCGCCTGGACAAACGCGAAACCCTGGTCTTTAACCACACCTCTGCCCTGGTCAATGATCCGCGCGGCGGCGAGCGCGAACTCTACGCGCGGGTGCCCTTTATCCAGAGAGGCACCTTTTAAACCGACACCCTTAAAAAAACGACATAACGCAGTGAGAGAAGACGATGTACCGATTGCCACTCCTGAAAAGCCTGTTCCTGGGCCTGGCCTGCGCCCTCAGCGCCTGCTCGACATCCCCCGGCACACCGGCGGGCGCCGCAGCCGTAGCACAACTGGTCTATGGTTAGGCTAAATCACCCACACAAAGGCAGCTAAATAACAGCGACAGCGAGGCCCCCAGGTGAATCGATTGTTTTGCAGACCCGGCGTATGGCTGGGTGTTTTTTTCATGGCACTGGCAACACTTACCGCCAGCGCTGCCCAGGCGCCCCAGGCGCAGTTGCTGTTTTACGTCTCTGCGCGCGACAGCCTCAACGCCGATATCGCCGGGGGTGACGCCCAGCCCAATTTTATCGACCAGATAAAGCGCAGCCATACCGGCGTGCGCGATGCCCAGAGTAACCAGGGGTGGGCGATTGAATGGGCCGATGAAGGAATCCTGAGCTGGAATGCACCGGGCAATATCTACGCCCAGCGCGGCACCCTGAGTTTTTTCTGGCGCCCCGGTTATCCGGTGGGCGAAGCGCCCTTTGTGATTTTTCGCGTGGGCTATGCCGACCACAGCAGTTGGGATATGGCCTGGCTGCGTATCGACTGGAATGGCAGCGGCTTTGATGCCTTTGTCACCGATGCCAACCTGGCGCGCACACGCGTGTCCTACACCATGGCGCAAGTACCGGCGGCCGACCAGTGGCTGCATCTCGCGTTCAGTTGGGATGAAACCCGGGGAGTCGCCCTGTATGTGGATGGTAAACCCGCTGCCCGGGCCGCGCTCAACACGCGCCTGGGCAGCGCTGATTTTGATACGGGGCTGGACCAGTTCGGCCTTGCCGGTCGCGTGCTGTCGCCCCACCAGGTACAAAGCCGCTACAACTTTTTGCGCGGCAGCCACCTCGCCGAGCTGCGCGTGTACGACCAGATGCTGGACGATACCAGCGTCCAGTCCCTTGCCCGGCAACAAACGCAGGCAGTTGCCGCACAGCCAAGTGGCGATCCACACCAGGCCTGGCTGTATCGCCACGGCTGGGAAGCGCGCAACGCACCGCCGCTGCTGAAACCGGGCCACAACAGCTTTCGCAAAATTGAATTAACCGACACCTTCGATTTAAAGCAGTGGATGTGGAAAGCCACCGACGGCATCGCCGAAACCACCTGGCCCGGGGTGTATAACCGTTCGCGCCTGCCGGGGCGCAACGATTATTTCCAATTGCCGGATTGGAATACCTATGTCGAGGGCGGCCAGCATTTTGATGTGTACCTGCCCGCAGAAACGATCAACCGCATTGAAATGCGCGGTGCAGCCTTCGGTGAATTGCAATACCGCCGCAACACGCAAGGCCAATTCAACACCCTGGCACAGCGCCCCCGGGGCAGTGTGCGCTCGGTGTTTGACATAGCACCGATCACTGCCGGCCAATTGCGTTTCAGCAACAGCCAGCCGGAAACGCCTATCCAGGAATTCTGGGCCTATCGCACAGGGACAGACGCGGAGCCGGAAGGCAACGTCAAACTGCGCTATCAGATTCGCGCCGATGCCGCCCCGGATTTCGATAACCTCGACAAGCTGCGCCAGTTTATCCAGGGGCGCTATCCCGCAACCGAGCGCGCGACGGTATTGGCCGCACCGCGCGGCGCGGCACTGCGCAAACGCGACAGCACACTTGCCGATACGCTAAAACACCAGCCGCTGGTACACGTCTTGATTCCCTCCAGTGTCAGCCATCCCCCGGCGGGCAAACCGCTCACGCGCAGTTGGGCCTACGGCTGGGAAAATATGTACGATGGCCTGGATGGGATTGCGCTGGATTTACCGCCGCTCAACCTCACGCCCACCCACAAGGGCGGTGTGATTCCGCTCAATATCCGCATCAAAGATCCCCTTTGGCCGATGCGCGACCTGCTGGATATTTCCGTCTCGGTTAAACCCAACCAGGCCTACAGCCTGTGGCTGGACACACGCGACCGCATCCTCACCAACGACAGCCTTTATTTAACCATCGCCGCTGCCGCACCGGCATTTAACGGCAGCTTGCTGGAGGGTGCGGAAATACGCCTGGTATTTAAACCGCGCGCCCAGGCAATCGCCGAACACACCACCGATCGCTTTAACCAGGTGCGCGACAACTGGGGCTTTCTGGTGGAAGAGCACACCACCTCGCAACGCCAGCAGCTCTATCGCCGCGCCCATGTCGATATCAGCGATTTGCTGCGCGTCGATCCCGACCATGAACTGGGCCGCCGCTACTGGGCGTACATGAGTTATGGCAACCAGGGCCTGCCACCCTTCGAGCAGCCGCAAGCACCCGCCGGTATCCCGCTCTGGGCATTTCGCCAAATCGAAGAATTAAAACTGGTGCGCCACCATATCAACTGGTGGATCGACAAGCGCCAGGTGGACTACGGCGATTTCGGCGGCGGGATTTCCGATGATTCCGATCTGGTACAGCAATGGCCGGGGCTGGCGTTGATGGGCGTAGACCCCGACAAAATCAACACCTCCATCACCGCACTGGCCGATGCCGCTTATCGCAACGGCATGTTTACCGATGGATTACCCAGTATCGAAACCGACGAGCTGCATGTGTACGAAGAGGGCATCAACACCAACAGCGCCCTGTTTTTATTAAATTGGGGTCAGCCCTGGGCCACGGAACGCTTAATGGAAACCGTCGCGGCGCTGCACCGGATTATCAAACCCAATCCGCAGGGCCATTGGCTGTTCTCCAGCAACTGGTTCAGCGGCAAAAAAATCTATCGTGAAGGTCATTGGGAATGGCAAAAGCCCTATTCCTTTCCGATCATGCACCCCGCCATCATGCTCGGGGAATTCAATGCCGACCCGCGCAGCCGCCAGTTGGTTACGCGCCTCGCCGATGGCTACCTGGCCTACAGCTATACCGCTGCCGATGGCCAATGGGCCCTGCCCAACGAAATTAACTGGCGCACGGGCGCAACCCGCGGCGGTGAAATGCATCGCGGCGCCGGCGCCGGCGATATCCCCACCTTGTTCTGGAGTGCCTGGCACTGGACCGGGGATGAGCGCTATTTAAAAGTGCTGGATTACCGCGCGGCGCGCGCGGGCATCAGTTCGCTGTCGCGCATCAACGACAACTTTATCGACCTGCTGGGCAAGCGCGATACCTGGGGCAAGGCGCTGGCCGCCGATGCCGGCCCCAATCGTGAATTTGAAAATTTTGTCGCCTGGGAAAACAGCGGCGACAAAACCTACCTGGAGCAACTCTACGCCGACAACATCCGCCTGAAATCGCTCAGCATGTATTTCAATACCGAAGGCCACTGGTGGAGTGACCGTGTGGAAGCGCGCCATGACCTGTTGCAGCGCGCGCGCCTCGGCGGCGTGGCGCTGAGCCGCAACCGCACCAACCCCGGCCACAGTGTCAGCTGGCGTTTTGACGATCCGGACGGCGCGCTACAGGTGGCCCTGCTGATGCCGCGCGCACGTACCGATAAGCTCAAGATTATCGCCTACAACCTCAGCGACAAAGTGCAATCAGCACAGATGACTGGCTGGAATGTGCAGGCCGGACGCTGGCAATTTACCACCGGTATCGACAGCACGGGTAATGACAAGATTGATAAACCCCTGACACAACAGCAAGTGGCGTTTGAAAAAACGCTATCGATTCCCGTGACCTTCCCACCCCGGCAAACCCTGGTGATCGAGATGGCATTATTGGACGCCAGCACGCCCGTGGAATTTCGCCCCGACCTGGCCATTGGCCGCGGCGATGTCACGCTCAAGGGCAAAGCCCTGCACGTCCGGGTGCACAGTCTGGGCCACCAGGATGCGCCTGCCGGTGAAGTGCTGGTCGAAAACGCCCAGGGGCAGGTATTGGCGCGCGCCCCTGTTCCCCCGCTGGCTGCCCCCAGCAACCTGCAAGCACAGACTGTGCAGGTCAGCCTGGATTTGCCACGCAAGATGGATCTGCACAATGCCCATGTACGGGTAGTGCTGGCCGATGACACCGCGGAAATCACCCAGCTCAACAACCGCGTGGACTTTAACGACTGGATTCGATAAACCGAGGCTGTACGATGTTCAAACCTGTTTCTATCCGACGCTTACTCATCGCCGCCCAGGGCGTTGTTATTGCACTTGGCCTGGGTGCCTGCATACACCAACCTGTGCAACAGCAACAACCCTGGGTAGCTGACCTGGGCAATGGCGACTATCAAAATCCGGTACTCCATGCCGATTACTCCGACCCGGATGTGATTCGGGTCGGCGATACCTACTACATGACCGCCTCCAGTTTTAACAGCGCACCGGGTTTGCCACTGCTCACTTCCAAAGACATGGTCAACTGGGAACTGGTAGGCCACGCCTTCCAGCAGCAATCCCCCCTGGCTGTGCATGCGCGCCCGCAACATGGCGGCGGTGTCTGGGCACCGAGCCTGCGCTATCACAACAATATGTTCTGGATTTTCTACGGTGATCCCGATGTGGGTATCTACATGTATCAGGCCAAGCATTTTGCCGGCCCCTGGAGCAAACCCCATTTGCTGCTGCCGGGCAAAGGCCTGATCGATCCCACGCCCTTTTGGGATGAAGACGGCAATGCCTACCTGCTGCATGCCTGGGCACACAGCCGTGCCGGCATCAGCAACAAGCTCACCCTGCGCCGCATGTCCCCCGACGGCCGCCGCATCCTCAACCAGGAAGCCCCGATTGTGGTCAACGCCGACCTGCTGCCGGAATACCGCGCACTCGAAGGGCCCAAGCTCTACAAGCGCAATGGCTATTACTACATTTTCGCCCCTGCCGGCGGCGTAGCGCCCGGCTGGCAAAGTGTGTTCCGCGCCAAACAGATTTACGGCCCCTATGAAGACAGGATCGTGTTGGAACAGGGCAATACCGACGTCAATGGCCCGCACCAGGGCGCCTGGGTGCAAACGCCGGAAGGCACCGACTGGTTTTTCCATTTCCAGGACAAAGGCGTCTATGGTCGCATCCTGCATTTACAGCCCATGCGCTGGGAAAACGATTGGCCGCTGATCGGGCAAAACATCAATACCCAGGGCGTTGGCGAACCTGTGGCGCGCCATCGCAAACCGGTGCAAGGCTTCCCACAGCAAGTCCCCGCCACCCGTGACGAATTCGATACACCTGAACTTGGCCTGCAATGGCAGTGGAACGCCAACTGGAAGCCCGAATGGTATTCGCTCAGCGCCAACCCCGGCTATCTGCGCTTATACAGCCAATACGATGCCCTGAGTACGCAAAAAAACAGCCTCTGGCCAACGCCATCGCTACTGCTGCAAAAAATTCCCGCTCCGGAATTTTCAGTGACCACACAGATCACCCTCAACGCCACTCACACAGGTGATCGCGTTGGCCTGATCGCCTATGGCTTTCACTATGGCTGGATCGGCCTGCGCCGGGAGGGCGGACATACCCAACTGGTCTACGCCACCTGCTACGACGCCGCCAGCGACCGCACCGAACGCATCCGCTTTCGCAAAACCCTGGACACCAACAGCATCTATTTGCGCATGGACATGCGCGAAGAGGGCAAGGCCGAATTTTTCTACAGCCTGGATGGCAAACACTATGAACGCGTCAGCGGCCTGTTCCGCGCCGACCGCGGCCGCTGGGTAGGAGGAAAAATCGGTTTATTCAGCGCAGGCGCACAAGCGTCAAAGGGGAAGTCCTATGCCGATGTGGCGTATTTTCAGGTGACGCCGTTGGTTAAGTAACTGCTGCACCTGGCCTAAAACAATAGGCCAGGTGCATTTATAACTCTTATGGCTTAAACATATCTTTCGCAAAGGAAATCAAATCTTCCCTGCTAACTGTATTAACAATTGCCATCTGCTCTTCGGCACAGGAGTTCAACTCAACACATCTTGGCGGTTTATTATTATCGTCATATGTATTAAGCTGATTAATTACCATTTTTTTTAGCGGCCGAATGTCCTCAGGAATATTGGAGGCCAGATTAGCTACAAAATCTCTTGTGAATTTATCATTCAATTGCTGAATTTTTTTGGCTTTCATTGTGTAACTTTCTGCAACTAACAATAGAGCTGGAGTGCCATCGATCAATTGAAACTGAACGTCTACATGATATCCAATGTTATGCACGGATCTCATTGTATAAAAATACTGTGCTTCAAGTAACGGAGCCATCATTTTTGCCAAGACTACTGCGCGGCTCTCTTTACTGGCAGCAAAGAGAGCACTCACCACAACCTCACCATTACTTTTTACAGGCGCCACCAGATCCAACTTTGCCGGCAAGATAGCAGGCTTATTCCTATTATCGAAATACCCTTGGCTTTTGTTATCAACGACCGCTTTAAGTTTTTGAGTAAACAAGTTCATTTCAGCCTCAGAGACTGCACTCGTCGCATTTATCGAAACAAATATTTGCTTTAGATAAGCATTGTAAAACACTTTAAAATCTTGAACACTCACGTCCGAGCACTGCCATTGGTCATAGAAAGACCATAATGGAATAGTATTAGTCTTATACGCATTAACGAACCTATCAGCAGCTTCTAACGAGTTTGTCAAACGCAAAAAATCCATCGTGCATGCATCCTGTAATGCAGATTCAATGGCTTGATCATCTACATTCAATTGATATAGCTTTTCAACCACGCGCATAACATAATCCAGTTGATCAATGGCCTCTTCTGCACTTCCCTCCAGCGCAATATTTACTCCACCAAAATCGTTAAAATCCATTTTACATGACTGATATCGCTGACAGGGCAAAGGTACATTGAGATTATCCATACCAAGTAGATTTTTTATTATTTGCAGATAAATGAAATCACTGTACTGATAAAGTGAAGTTAATGAATCTATATTTACCTTTAAAAAGGAAGCATCCAAGGAGCTCGGCTCTCGCTCAACAAAAAAAGCATTTGCGTTAAAGAGAAAGGGCGATTTTGGAGTAGATGCCATATCCGGCAAACCATGCCTAACCGGTTTTTTATCTGAACCGACCCATGCATCAAGATCTATTTCAGAATCAATTTTTATAGATTCACGCTCAGCAGAAAACTCAACGCCATCAAATTCTGACTTTATATTAAAATGACCTTTTTCATTAAAACGAAATATCTTTGCGTGATTCACATTAATCTCACTTATGATATCTGCAACAAACCCATACCTGTCCCGAATAAGAGATTTCTTAGTAACATCCTGAGCAGATGCATACATAAGGCGCTCAAGCGGCCCATAAGGCATTATGGTATTCCAAGGGCTAATTCCGGATTTAGCCTCTTTATCCGCAGCAGTATAAATTTCCCCGATGTAAGCCTCGTTATTCAATATCTGGAAATGTGAAAAAAACATGCTTAAAACATCTTTTTCTTGAACCATCCCCTTATCAGTCAAATACATAAATACCGTCATTTCTGAAGAAAAATTATCTTCAGAAAGAATCTTTTGCAAGGGAAAAACACCCAAACTGTAAACAAACCCCGCCGACTCTAATTTTGATCTAATCGACCATCTATTTCTTTCAAAAAATAATTTATCAATCACTGAAGAAGAGAATGAATCCGATGTAAAAATTGGATAATTTAGCTGACTCTTTAAAGGAACCTTAATAACCAAAACATTTTTTCTATCACCTTTAATGGTTATTTTTATCGGCCCTGCATTTTTTTCATTTGAAACAGGGCTTATGACGGATCTTACTCTACTCGACCCACGTTTAATTACACCGAATTCCTTATTGATTAAATCTCTTACTTCATCAACACTTTTTTCTGTAATGACTACCACTTTTATATTATCAGCAAAGTAGAAATCATTATGATGAGACATAAGTGCAGACTTAATGGTTTCTGTGTTAGTGGCAACTTGATAAAAGCTATTCTTGTTTCCCTGAAACAAACCAAATGCAGGATCATCCGTTTGCCTTGTAAGGTAATTAGCTCTATTTAACTTATAGTCTTCAAGCTGTGAATGCCCCCAAAACTCTGCATCCATAGCATTAATTTCATTTCTAATCGTTTGATTATCAAAAATGGGATGATGCAATGAATCTGCCAGTCGGCTCATCGCCATATCAAGATAATGATCATCAATAACTATTTCATAGGTAGTATTTAACTCAGACATTATCCCTTTAACAACACCGCCATGCTTTCTTATAAATTTCCGCAGCTCTCCCGGCTCTGGATAGTTTTTTGAGCCGCCCATACCCACTATATGTTCCAACAAATGACTTAATCCCGGCATGGTTTCAGGATCATTTATCAGCCCGTTTTTTACCCCAACCAAAATATGAGACTGCTGTTGATTATTCCGATTAATAATCAGGGCCTCAATACCATTACGGAGAGTTATATGTTCGTAATTTGCTGAGTCAAACTCAGCCTTTGGTATTGCCTGATGAATTACAATCGATTTTTGTTCCGAAAAATCTTTATATTCAATAAAGCAATATAGTAAAAATACAAATATGATTAATGATAAAAATCCATGCTTAACCACTCTCTGAACTTGCATAATAATAAATCCATTATTAACTATAAAATTTTATATACCCCAATAAAGTAGGGCATTTAAGCTACCCAAAGACTCACAACACATTGCTCTGGATAATTTTTGTATGTTAGTGTACGTCCGCTGATCATGATTCAGCAATCAGAAATTTAAATCAAAAAAATATGATTTAAATTTTAATAATTGAAAATCAATCTTAATCAAGGAGTAAGCAAATGGAAGCTTATCAATTCCGTTTTTTGTCTGAAGAAGAATTATTAATAGTATCCGGTGGTTTAACTGCAGCAGAGGAGGCCGAAAGGGAAGCGTTACGTCGCCAACAAGAGCAAAATCGTCCTGTTGAAGAAGTTACAGTGACTGGTTACCGAATTCCCTCAGATGGTAATCATATAAGCTACGCGGATTATGCAAACATGATGCATGGCAGAGCAAATGCCAGTATGACTATAGGTAATGGGAAGGGTGGAGTAACTATAGGGGGAGACAAAGGAGTCTATATACCACCAATGTCAAGTTATATGTCTTATATGCAAGGGCAAAAAACAAGTGATTCGGGGTGTCAAACTTGCCATTATTAAGTAACTAATCATTATGGTCACTCAGTAATTATATGAGTGACCATAATGCAATGGAAAATTGAAAAAATCATATATCACCGCCGTTTAGGTGGGAGACTTTTGAAATATTAATGGATACCGGTGTTTCATGAGGGAGCCTTCTTTAGATAATTATCTGCTACGACCAGTTCAATTTAAGACATGCAAAGTCGAAGATTCAACACTTTTATGGAGAATCGATGATCCTCAATACTGGAACGATTTAAAACTTATATCGCCTGAAACATTTCTTGAGCGTTATTCTTACGCAAACAATAAGAGTCCCTCCTTTGTCGATATAAAATTTGATAAAAATAAAGTGAAGCATCTCACTGCGGAGCAGTATGGCGGTGATGGAGTATCAAAAAACGGAGGTGGGGCAAGGTGCGGAAACATTGATTGCTTTCAACTGAAAGGAATCGGTGTGAATCCCTTGTTGGGTACTTATGACCGATTTGGAAATTCCAATGGAATTTACTCGGTACATGAGGCGCTACGCGAAATTATCTACACTATGCTATTTGATTACATTTTCCCAGGAAAGGTCGTTAAAATTCTTGGGTTAATCAACTTGGGGGAATCAACCCACGCCGATCCATCATTTGATATCAGGCTTCCTCTAGTTATTTCAGTCAGGGAAAAGTGCGTTAGGCCGGCACATTTTTTCCGGGCTCCTCATTTTGAGCCACGAAAAGAAGATAGGAGTAGAATAGTATCTGATATTGCCAGAGTCAGGTATGCATGGATGCAGCTTTCAAAAGAATTGCCACATCATCAGCAGGCAATCAATTTGATGTATGATTTTCTCTCCACTTCTGCAGAAATGTTTGCCCGAGCATTTATTCACCGATTTGCTCATGGCGCCATATCTCCCTCAAATTTATCCATTACTGGAAAATGGCTGGATTTGACCAACGCCTCGTTTATCAATGGATGCCAAAACTATCAAGCAGCGAAAGATACAATAGCGTTTTCTCGTGAGCTCGATAATGTATTTTTAATTGCCAATCAATTTTTAGTGGAATGTGAAAAGTATTGCCAAACTTCTTTGGAGTATCACAGGGGCCAGCTTTACTTTTATTATTTCACCAGGCTATTGAATGAGAAGTTAAATAATCTTCCTGAATTATTTGGCCTGGATTGCGTTAATCAACAAATATTTCCGCATTTTCATGAAAGACTGCTGACAGAATATACTGCATTTTTAATGTCAAGTATGACGTTATCTGTTGGTGCGCCGGGCCGGGACTTTGACAGCAGCGTATTGGATTATATTGTTAGTCGGTTTCATGAAGCGTCGGCAAGAAAGGGAAATCTGTATCTGATGCTGGAACAGTATTATCACGATAACTTCCCCTCATTTAAAGACTTTGAATCGTCATTGATATTTTGTTTCATTCGCTCGGTTAAGCGAATAATTTACTCAAGGATATTTATGTCAGAACCGGTCCAGAGGACGGTTTATGATTGTGTAGCCCAGCACCATTTTAGAAAAATTAATGAATTGGTCAATCAATATGGCGCTATTTCTAAAGCGATGTTTGATAAGAACGGCGAGCAACAAAAACTTATTGTCATTGATGCTGGATCAACCAGATTAATGTTCGATAAGTTGGCTGGCCATTTTGAATACTGTTCTTTATTTTGCAAAATGCGCGTTATCTCACTCGACAATTTTCACCTAGCGGAGATGAATATTGATGACAATTATGACGGCGTAGTCAAGAAAATTGAGGAAGATAGGCTGTTGATGAAAACGCTAGAAGATTTTTGTTTCAGGTTATCACATCAAAAAATGGAAAATACACATGATGTTTGATGAAAATCAGCATAGGGACTTCTTCTACATGTGCGACATTGCTATGCAGGCCAATGGCGACTCCTCAATGAATGAAACCACGTTCAGTTTCATCAGAAAATCGGTAATAACCAATCATTATCATGTCTTTTATGGTGAGGCCGGACTTCCTGCGGGTTACCTTATTTGGGCAAGGGCTGGCAGGGAAACGATTCTTGGATTTCAACGAACAGGTGATTTTTTTACCTCCCTGGAGCAGTGGAACGAGGGCGGCATATTTTTCATACTGGATATCCGATTTTCTGGCAGGACTATTGGCAAAAACAATCTGGCCGAGTTAAAACAGTTGTTAAGGAAGGAAAGAATTTTTGCCCATATGAAAAACACTATGTTGACCTTGTCCCAAAGGAAAGGAGCATTTCGCAAGAGGGTAAATCCTTTAACATTACTAAAACTCAAGGAAAACGTGTAGCAATGGAGTCGGTCAGTAATCTTCTTCATTTTTCAAAGAAAAACCGCCTCCCCGTTATATTTCAGTCAGAAGCATCTGAGTGTGGGTTGGTATGTGTGCTTATGATCGCTGCTTACTATGGGCATAAAATTGACCTGGCAACAGCGAGAAGTCAGTTTAGTGTTTCATCAAAAGGGTTGAATCTCAAAGGGGTGATAGACATAGCCCAACATTTACATTTGCAGGCAAGGCCAATAAGGGCCGAATTAGCCTATCTGCAAAAAATGAATCTTCCCGCAATCGTGCACTGGAATTTAAACCATTTTGTTGTGTTGTCGAAAATAACCGATGACTATGCCGTCATTCATGACCCGGCAAAAGGGAAGGTAAAACTTAAAATTTCCGATTTTTCATTATCGTTTACGGGTGTTGCAGTCGAGCTATTCCCTACCAATGATTTCAAAAGAAGAGAAGAAGTAACCTCCCTTAAAATTTCAGATTTCTGGTCGAATATGACAGGTCTGAAAAGAAATATTGTGAGTATATTTATTCTCTCGCTTGCCTTACAGCTGTTTGCTATTGCAGCCCCATTACTTCAGCAGGTTGTAGTAGATGATGCGATTTCCAATAAGGACAATGAACTGCTTATTGTTTTATGCATTGGATTTTTTTTAGTCAATTGCTTTCAGCAATTAATAAGTTACCTTCGGTCTAAAATATCGCTTTATTTTACCAATTTATTAGGATTTCAGTTGTCGGCAAATCTGACCCGGCATATGTTGAGATTACCTATCTCTTTTTTCGAAAAGCGAACAATTGGCGATATAACGACACGATTCTCTTCTCTTGGCCCTATAGAGTCGTTATTGACATCAGGATTAATAGCCATCGTGCTGGATAGCGTGATGTTTGTGGTCGCGTTACTCATGTCTTTTTTGTATTCGGCCAAATTAACAATGATTGTTATATGCCTGCTTTTTATTGGCTTTGTCATAGATTTAGTCGTCTTTCCCTATAGGAAATCGATGGAAGAAAAGATAATCGAACTGTCAGCAAAAGAAAGTACAGTGTTTTTGGAAAATATACGGGCAGCGAAAATAATTAAAATATTTGGACAAGAAACCTGTCGGGAAAGAATATGGTTGAATAGAAAAGCAGATTTTAATAATTCCTCAATTGAGCTGGCAAATTTCGATATAAACTTTGGATTCTTTGTGTCATTTTTTGGA
This sequence comes from Cellvibrio japonicus Ueda107, assembly GCF_000019225.1. Taxonomy (NCBI): domain Bacteria; kingdom Pseudomonadati; phylum Pseudomonadota; class Gammaproteobacteria; order Cellvibrionales; family Cellvibrionaceae; genus Cellvibrio; species Cellvibrio japonicus. The sequence goes on from NC_010995.1 coordinate 4,309,697, forward strand.
ATAATTTCATCTGTTATGATGTTGTATATTGGTGCCCAAATGGTAATCAAGGGAGAGTTTACCATTGGGATGCTGTTCGCTTATCAGGCATATTCGGGCCAGTTTTCAGGTCGCCTTTCAGCATTATTCGGACACTTTCTTTCATTTAAAATGCTGAACCTTCACCTGACGCGGTTGTCCGATATCGCCCATCATGAAGCAGAAACAAATACGCTATCGTCTGCTGGTTATACGCAACTGCCTGACAATAAAATTTCTACTGTCAGGTTTGAAAATCTTTCCTTCCGTTATGCCGATAATGAACCCTGGGTTTTGAAGGATGTTAATGTAGAAATAAACGATGGTGATATGCTCGCTTTTGTAGGGCCTTCCGGGCAAGGAAAGTCGACGCTGTTAAAACTGCTGATTGGACTTTTAAAGCCAACAGAAGGCGCAATCTATATCAATAATATTGATTTAACTCGATTGGACCCGAATGAATACCGGAAAATGTTAGGCGTCATCATGCAGGATGATAGTCTTTTATCGGGAACCATCAGGGAGAATATAACCTTCTTTGATCAACAGACTGATGAAGAGGCGTTAACAGAAGCAGCGAAAATCGCTTGCATTGATGGTGATATCCTGAAATTCCCCATGGGATATAACACCTTGGTGGGAGAAATGGGGTCAGCCCTTTCTGGTGGACAAAAGCAACGAATCTATTTTGCAAGAGCGATTTACAGGAAGCCCAATCTTCTCATGCTTGACGAAGGCACGGCAAACCTGGATGTGCCAACGGAGATCGCCATTGCAAACACAATAAAAGCATACGCCGGAATTAGAATTGTCGTGGCTCACCGACCGGCCTTGGTAGAAATAGCATCCAGGGTTTTCCTGGTTGATAACACCAGAGTGATCGAGTTCAAGGAGCGATAAACAATTGAAATTATTCAGAGACGAAGCCATCGAAAACCAAAAAGGTAAGGTGTATGGCGACATCGTTTTATCCGCCCCTAAAATGTATAAATATTACATTGTTGTGATTGTCATATTACTCGTTGTTGCGCTGTTTTTTTTATGGCTTGGAAAATACAACAGAAAAGAAATTGTAAGTGGTTATATTGATCCTGTTGATGGTGTCATTAAAGTAATTGCGGATGAACCTGCGGTTATCGATAAAATTTTAGTGTCCGAAGGAGCGCAAGTTAAGAAGGGAGAGCCATTGATTGTTTTCAACAGGGGAAAATCAACGCTGTCAAATAAAGTGGTATCTGATGAAATAGTTACGTCCTTGCAAAAGGAAATTGATCTTGTCGATCAACTTATTTTGGCTGTTAATCAAAAGTCTGATGCCTCCATACTTCAAACAGAAGAGGCCATTAAGTCACATTATGCAGCCATTAAAAGTCTTTCCTTGGAACAAACGATAATAAATGATGCGATCGGTTTAATTGAAAGAAAGAAAAATAGATTGTTGAAACTGAAAAAATCTGGATTTGTATCAGAAATAGACGTTGAAAATGTCGATCTTGAATATGTCAATCTGGCAATGGAAATTGCCAGGGTAAAAAGAGAGATAACAAACCTGGAAAATCTTATTTCGGAGCGACGCAGGGCACTTGATGTTGAAAGCCAAAACTGGAAGGTTGAAATTCTCAATTTAAATCAACGAAAAGAGGGAATTACCAAAGAACTCATAAACGCTTCGGTTATGAATAGTTACACAGTTCGATCACCCATTGATGGCGTGATTGATAATGTATTTGAAAATGCAGGTCGACAAATTTTCCCTGGGGCGCCTGTATTAACGGTACGTAAAGCTCATGCCGAAATGATTGCAAGACTTATTGTTCCAGTAAAATCGTCCGGTTTAATATCAACAGGTCAGAAAGTTTTTTTACGAATGGATGCATTTCCCTACCAGCGTTATGGTGTGATAAGTGGCACGATCAGGCGTATTTCTACCAGTCCAATGACACCCGGTCAGCTGGAAATGCCTATTACTGTTGGTGAATCGTTTTATGTGGTTGATGTAGAACTGAAGAATGCTCAAAAAAAGGATGGAAATGCCGGACTGATTTTGAAAGTGGGTATGACATTGAAAGCGGAAATTATTATCGAGCGTCATTCCTTGTTATCATATTTATTATCTCCTCTTAAATCCGTTACAAAGCAATATGAGGTTAACCCATCTTGAGTGAGATTAATAAGGTAATGTCGATTGATATGTTTAATGAGTCCCTCATTAATTTTGAGGTCACAAAAATGGAGGAAGCGGAGTTTGTGTGGGCGCAATTTCCTGAAGACTCCACAAGTGGGGCGCCACATTTTTCTTCCGCAAAGGACATCACATCTACTTTTGCCTATGGCATTAAAGGCAATCGCTATTTCGATGAAATTGCATTCAGTGCAAATGATACAAAAAATGCCCAGGCAGAAATATATCCCGGCGGCTCTAATGCAGGGGGCTCAAGATCAGGAAATATAGCGGGTTATCATGTGAAAGGCATGGGCGCCAATCCGTTGCTTGGCGAGGTCGATTATGATTGGTACTCTTATGGAGGTTTGTCATTTTATGAAGCAGCGCTTGAAGCAATAAATACGATTATATTGAATGCTATTCTGCCATATGGGTGTGTAAATTGTTATGCGATCATAAAAACAGGCGATAGAACAGCACTTCATCCAACAGGAAAGTTACTGGATGATAATAGAGGCAAAGGCGCTTTGCTTGTGAGAGAACAATGTTTAAGACCTGCGCACTTTTTCCCCTTGGAAAATTTCGTTCCTGTCGACAGGAATCAATATTTGGTGGAATTCGATCAAGAAAGAGTTTCGTCATTAAGTCAAAAACTACTTAACCTATTGGGTGGAATTGATCGCCTTAATGACTACATCGTTAATTTTTATATCAAGTCGGCAGCCCAATTTTCCACAGCGAAAATATTTAGAATATTTCATGGTGCTATGAACTATTCAAATATTTCATTTGATGGTCGTTGGCTGGATGTGGCTACAACCGCGTTTGTGCAAGGCGGATCCGATTATGGAGTAAACCGACCCCTGCCATCTTTTTACAAAGAACACATATCTCCGCTTAACTATATCAACGTTTTCTACCAGGAAATTGATGGCATCATCCCCAAAGAGATGATAGTTAAAATTTATTCTGCTGAATTGAAAAAACATACGATTCGTTCATTTATTAAAATAATGGGAATAAATAAAGAACCTTCTGAATCCATAGTGGATTTGCCCGTGATATCTGAACTTGCAATGAAATTTTGGGATTGTGTACTGGATGCTAGCGGCAGCTCCGGCGAGATTAATCTACCCATGGTTGTTGATGAAAATGATCCTTCATTAATTCACTTAAAAAGGTTACATCACGATCTTCTATTGTTTACCAAAGATAAAAATAGAACATCCTTGATCAGCGAATTTTATACTGCTTTTTGCAGCCAGATTGGATTGTGCACACACGATGAAGTTTGTGAATTTATTCGTCACTCACTATTGAGATCCAGTCGTCTGATTTACGGCGGCGAATTTTTTGTGGGCGGTAGATTGAGGACATATTTGGATAGCCTAGTGCGAAATGAACCAGAGCATCATGTGGGGCAATTTATTAGTGCGGTTGACGATATATCGAAGTGGGTTTTCAATTTTTCAGAAGAACAGGTAACCCTTTTTAGCTCAACAGCCTGCCGTGTTATTTATTCTGATTCCCGGTTTTACTTTGAAATAAGGGGCTATGTAAAACACGTCAACAATCCTGAAAATGCGTATAAGATTGCTCTTCATATACACAATCAAGATTTAAGCGTCGCTCACTTTTGCTTCAAAAAAGCCTTGCTGAATTCAATCTCTGCTATTGTATAAAATATCGATTTTTATACTTGCATAATGAGCTGTATTTTAATCTGTCATGGCACGACAATACTGTTACTCTGTGTAGCTTTCAAGAAATTAAGTACATACCTCCAATATCAATCAATGGTCTGATCGTCTGTGGGGTTCACTACGACTATATCGTCCTGTACCTAGATGACGATATATCCAGCTGATCTACGCCGCTAGTGATTGCGCCGACCGCGACCGCTGGGTAGACGGGAAAATAGGTTTATTCAGCGTAGGCACACAAGCGTCGAAAGGGAAGTCCTATGCCGATGTGGCGTATTTTCGGGTGACGCCGCTGGTGAAGTAACTGTTTATCATCTTGAGCGACAAGGAAGTCATCACGCGTAACGCGTGATGACGAAAAGGTGATTCGTTGAAACCTATCAATAAAATTAATATTCAGCCCAGCCAATTTTCCAGGCGTAATGCAGCCACTCGTTCAAACTCGCGCAGGTTATTGGTTACCAACACCAAGCCTTCACTGCGTGCATGACCAGCGATATGTAAATCGTTAACGCCTATGGGAGTACCTTGACGTTCCAGCTGTGCACGAATATCCCCGTAATGGGCTGCCGCTTTATTGCCGTAATCCAATACCTGCAAGCGCGATACAAACTCTTCAACCTGGTGGAGATTATGTTCAGGCTTCGCACTTTTTTCCGCACCGTGCAGTAATTCCGCCAGGGTGATACTGCTGATACAAAGCTGACCGGCATGGCGATTAAATGTTTCCAGTGCTTCAATTGGACGACGTTTAATGACGTAGATAACGATATTGGTATCCAGCATATATTTCAGCATCAAAAAGCTTCCCGCTCAGATTGCTCCTGGCTGGCTCGCTCCGTCATAAAATCATCACTGACAGACTCACCACCGAGGAAAAAACTATCCCAGGTTTTATCAGCAGGAGACAGGATACGATCTGGCCCCATTACCCGCACATGTACTTTCTTCACCTCATCAGGAAAACGCACCTCCGCAGGCAAACGCACTGCTTGAGTGCGGTTATTTACAAATACCGAACCTGTTGCCATGACCATATCTCCCGTATTACCTGCACCCGCTCAATTAATATATAGCATAAGTATATAGCACAATATCCCACTAATCCAGCCAAGCTGTCGCCGCACAAGCCTCCACAAACCACCGTAGCGCCTTGCCGTTATTGCCCTTGCGCCAGGCCAAGTACAGGGGTATAGGCGGGCGCGGTACGCTGCAGTCCAGGGCGATCAGGCTGCCGTTGTGCAGTTCATCCGCCACCAGATGTTTGGGCAAAAAGCCCACGCCGACGCCCATGACCTGGGCCTGGATTTTGGCCTGGGTATTGGCCACCCGGATCACCTGGCGACTTTCCAATAATCCTGAGGAGCGACCCGGTGTACTTACGGAAGAGTCAGCAATGACGATGGTGGGAAAGGCCCGGATGGCTGCGGCATCTACCGGCCCCTGGTGTAAACACAGGGGATGGTTGGGCGCTACGGCGAACACAAATTCCACTACCCCCAATTGGCGATATTCAAAAATGCCCTTGGGCAGTTCACCGCTGGCGCCCAGCGCCAGGTCGCAGCGCTCAGCTACCAGCGCATCCCAGGTGCCGCCCAGCACTTCCTCGCTAATGCTAATGGCCACACGCTTATCCAACTGGTTAAACGCGTTGATCTGCAGCAGCAGGGGCGCTAACGGCAGGACGGTATCTTTGGCGATACGCAGCTGGGTTTCCCAACCGGATTCCAGTTGCTGTACCGATTCTTCAATAGCCGTCGCCGCCTGTAACAACTGGCGCCCCTGTTCCAGCAACAGGCGCCCGGCAGCGGTGAGCCGGGCCTTTTGCTTGCTGCGATCAAACAAATTGATGCCCAGGTCGGATTCCAGCTTTTGCACCGTATAAGACAGGGCAGAGGGCACCTTAAACAGCGCCTCGGCCGCGGCACCAAAACTGCCTTTTTTATCGATCATATCCAACACCCGCAGGGCTTCCAGGGTAATGGCGTGGTGCATAGTCATGCCCCCTCAATGTTCAAGAAATTTGAATATACAACTCAAAATCTTCCGCTTTTTTATCCATGGGAACAAGCCTAATCTAGACTGCAAGTGAGGTGCTCAGCACCAACGTTCACACAAAAACCCTTTTCAATGTTCAAGTCCTTTCAAATTTTTTGGAGCAATCATCATGAGCCTGATTAACCGTGTCCTCAGTACCAACAACAGCTTTTCCGCCCTGGCCCTGCGCCTGCCACTGGGCATCATCTTCGCCGCCCATGGTGCGCAGAAACTTTTCGGCTGGTTTGGCGGCTATGGCCTGCAAGGCACCGGACAGTGGATGGCGTCTATCGGCCTTGAACCAGGTGTATTGATGGCCTTCTTCGCTGGCTCGGCGGAGTTCTTCGGCGGTGTTGCCCTGATTATTGGCCTGCTCACCCGTCCGGCCGCGGCGGTACTCGCCATCACTATGGTGGTTGCTATCTTCTCGGTACATATCGGCAATGGCCTGTTTATGAGCAACAACGGTTATGAATTTGGCCTGGCGCTGCTCGCCGGTGCGGTATCCCTCGCCATTTCCGGTGGCGGGCGCGCCAGCCTGGACCGCGTCATCACAAAATAGGCACGTGTGAAAACATGGCGGGCAATGGGGCCCGCCCCCACCACTGGAGGTAGTTATGATCAGTATTCGTCACAGCCAGGAACGGGGCCATGCCAACTTCGGCTGGCTCGACAGCCACCACAGTTTTTCCTTTGGCTCCTATTACGACCCGGCACATATGGGCTTTTCGGCACTGCGTGTAATTAACGATGACCGCGTTGCCCCTGAAGCCGGCTTTGCCACCCACGGTCACAGCGACATGGAAATTATCAGCTATGTGTTGGAGGGGGAAATTGCCCACAAGGATAGCGAAGGCAATATCGCCACCCTGCCTCCGGGTGAGTTCCAGTTGATGAGTGCCGGCAGCGGTATTCGCCACAGCGAGTTCAACCCCTCGCGTGCAACACCGCTGCATTTTTTGCAGATCTGGATCCAGCCCAATGTGTACGGACAACAACCTGGCTACCAGCAAAAAGATTTTGGTCGCAGCCCAGGCCTTACCCTGGTAGTAAGCCCTGACGGTGCCGAGGGCAGTTTGGTGATCAAGCAGGATGCGCGCCTGTATCAACTGCTGCTGGAACCCAACACCCGGGCGCAACTCACCGCCAGCAAAGCGCGCAAATACTATGTGCACCTGGTCGATGGCGAGCTGGACATCGAAGGCACCACCCTGCGCCCCGGTGATGGTGCAAAGCTTGCCGATATCAGCGCGCTGGTCTTAGCCGCCAAGGGGGAAGCCGTTAAGGCTTTGGTGTTTGATTTGCCGTAGCATGATATCCGTGCTACCGTGTTTCCATGATTCTCTCCTTCAAAGACATAGCCACGGAAGACATATTCAATGGCAAATCCACCAAGGCAGCCCGGACAGCATGCCCGCAAGCCATATGGCCAGTGGCACGCAGGAAGCTGGATCAACTGGATTCTGTCATCGCCCTCGATGAACTTAAAATTCCACCCGGAAATCGACTAGAGCAGCTTTCCGCAAACCGCAAAGGACAGCACAGCATTCGCATCAATGATCAATTCAGGCTCTGCTTCACCTGGACAGACACAGGTCCCGACAAGGTAGAAATTACCAATTATCACTAGAGGTTTACTATGGTCCGCATACCTATCAACAGAGAACCTACTCACCCAGGGGAAATGCTGGCTGAAGAATTCCTGCTGCCTATGAATATCACCCAGCGGGAATTGGCTGATGCCATTCATGTACCCTATCAAAGGGTGAACGAATTGGTTAATAAAAAAAGAGGGGTAACCCCCAGCACGGCCTTGCGCTTGGGGCGCTTCTTTGGTGTATCGGCTGATTTTTGGCTGAACTTGCAAGTGCGTTGGGATCTTTACAAAGCACAGCAGGCTGAAAAAACCGAACTCACCAAAATCAAGGATTACCAGCATTTTCGAGAGATCGCTTAACGTAAAAAAACAAACAGGATATTTTTCAGGATTTAGCCTCATAGTGAATGAAGTACATTTCTCGCAATGGAAATAACATTCGTGCCTTTTTATATTTATCTACTGGTTGCAGCAGCACTGATACTTTGGTTAGTACCCGCAACCTTACTGACGCTTAAAGTTTGCAAAATAAAGTCATTGTCTACTGCATTTAAACGTCAGCTAATACTGCCTCTCTGGTTGTTACCTATTGTTGGAAACCTGGTGTGTTATATGGTTTTTGCCAAGGTTGGAACATTAACGCCATTAACAAATGATGAGCGCAAACGCTACTGGCGTGGTTAAGGCAGCAATATCCAACCTACCAACGTCATATAACAATAATCCGTTTAATCCAGCCGCTTTTTAAAACGCAGTGTTGCCGCTGTCATGCCGATGACACTAAACACCAACAGTGCCAGCACATCCGGGGTTAAATCTGTCCAGTGGGCATCGCGCAGGACTACACCGCGGATCATGCGCACATAGTGGGTAGCGGGCAGGATTTCGGCAAGCCACTGCGCTGGCTTGGGCATGGCGGCAAAGGGAAACATAAAGCCGGATAGCAGAATCGAAGGCAGCAGGATAAAGACCGTCATCTGCATCGCCTGCAACTGCGTTTGGGCGCGGGTGGAAATCAGCAGGCCCAGCGTCAGGCTGGATACAATAAATAAAAACGTAATTATCAACAGCGAAACAATATCGGCGGGCAAGGGTACCGCAAAAAATAATCGCCCCAATCCCAGGATAAGGCCCACCTGGAAAAACCCCACCAGGATATAAGGCAGGATTTTACCGATCATTAATTCCAGCGGGCGAATCGGCGTGGTAATTAAAAACTCCATATTACCCTGTTCGCGCTCGCGCACTATGGCCGCCGAGGTAAACAGGATCATGGTCATGGTGAGTATCACAGCAATCAATCCCGGCACTATATTGACAGCGCTGCGCTTTTCCGGGTTGAAATAGTTGACGATTTCAAATGTCGACGAGGGCAGTACCGATACTTGCACACCGCGTATACCTATCGGCCAGTGTTGCAATGCACCTATGGCATTGCTGAGCATGGGGTCAGAGGCATCGGTGAGCCACTGTGCCACCGGGCGCGGATTTTCCACCAGGCTCAACTCATTTACGCGGCGGTTGAAATCCGGCGGAATATACAAGACCGCGCTGATGTCGCCTTGGGTAATGGCGTGTTCCGCCTCTTCCAAGGACATAAACACCTGCTGGAAATCAACTACCTGGCTGGCGCGCAGGTCTTGCACCATCTGCCGCGCCAGGCTGGAGTTACTATGATCCACCAACGCCGCTGGCACATGACGCACATCGGTGTTAATGGCGTAGCCAAATAACAACAACTGTACAAGCGGGATCATCATGATCATGGCGAAAGTGATACGGTCGCGCGCCAGCTGTTTAAATTCCTTGAATAAAATCGCACTGATTCTACTGGCGCTGCGCATAAGCCACTCCTGTGTTGGCAACAAAGACATCCTCCAAACTGGGTCGCACTTTTTCGTAACGGCGCTGTTCGCCAAATAACTGGCGCAGTTCAGCATCGCTATATGTACGCGACTTTTTTAACAACACCCGCAGGCGTGAGCCCAGCTGTGCTGCCGATAAAACAAAATCTTCGTCGAGTAATTGCCGGCGCAGTTCGCGCAATTGCTCGCCGCTAATTTCAACCACCTCGGCATTCATGCGAGCCATCAATTCTTCCGGGCTGCCATCGGCGCGCTTTTCACCGGTTTCAAGGATAGCGATACGGTGGCAGCGCTCAGCTTCGTCCATATAGTGGGTGGATACCAGGATGGTTGTACCGGCATCGCACAGATCGAATAGCCGCTCCCAGAATTCACGCCGGTTTTCCGGGTCTACCGCCGAGGTGGGCTCGTCAAGGAATAACAATTGCGGGCGATGCAAGGTAGCGGCAGCCAGTGCCAGGCGCTGTTTTTGTCCGCCGCTTAACGAACCGGCCATCACACGCTGCTTGTCCAGCAAGTGGTAAAGATCCAGCGCTTCGGCAATGCGCGCTTTAGCGGTGTCATGGATAATGCCGTAGATGCGCGCAACAAAATCCAGGTTTTCACGCACGGTCAGGTTTTCGTAGAGGGAAAATTTTTGCGTCATATAGCCAATATGCTGGCGCAGTTTTTCGGCGTCGCGCGGCAATTCACATCCCAGTACACTTACATCACCACTGGTCGGGGTGAGCAACCCGGTGAGCATGCGAATCGAGGTGGATTTACCACAGCCGTTTGGTCCAAGAAAGCCATAGATGCAACCGCGTGGCACTTCCAAGTCCAATTCGTGCACTGCAAAAAAGTCACCAAAGCGGCGCGAGAGTTTTCTTACCTGGATCGCCAGGTCATTCGCCGTAGTGTTATTCATGGCAGTGGCATCTGCAGGGGGATACCGGTGGGTAAATCACTGGCGTTATCGAGCAATACTTCGCTCACATACATCAACCGCGTGCGCTCGGTTTGGTACAGGGCAAAATGCGGGGTGAAACTGGCCTGCTGGCTAATCAGGCGAATGCGGCCTTGCAGCGGTTGTGCACGACCGTCCACCAGAATTTTTACAGTATCTCCCACTTTATAATGGGCTAGTGAAGGCTCGGGAATAAACAGGCGCGCGTAGGGCTGGGTATCGGCCACCATAATGGCAGCTACGGCACCGGCGGGGACACGCTCGCCCAGTTGCCAGGGAAAATCTTCCAGCACACCATCGCGCGTGGCGCGAATGCTCAAATCTTCCAGGTGTTTTTGCTCCTGCGCCAAGGCCGCCTCGGCACTCTGCACAGCCGCCTGTGCCTGCGCGATGGTCTCCACCCGCGTGCCGGTTTCCAGTTCGCGCAATTGCTGCTGGTAATCGGTGAGCTGCGCATTGGCCAGATCGCGCTCCAACTGCGCCTGGTCGAGATCTGCTGCCGCCACCAGGGATTGGCTGCGCAATTGTTTGATACGTACCCATTGTTTTTCCGCTTCATTAAAATGGGTTTGAGCACCGCTTACCCGCGCACGCGCGCTGGCAACTTGTTCTTCGCGCGAGCCATTTTGGTATTGCAGGAGCGCCGCGCGCAAACGCCCTACTTCCGCCTGTGCCTGTGCAACTCGCGCCTGTTGGCGAGTGGTATCCAACTGCAACAATAAATCGCCCCGCTGTACTGCACTGCCCTTGCTCACGGCCTGTTGCACGATAATTTCGCTGTCGGTGGCCAACAGCGTAAGGCGATCGCGCTCCAGGGTTCCGTAGGCGGAGCGATCTTCCATTTTCTGGCAGGCGGCAAGGCTGGTCAGCAAACCGAGCAGTACCAGCATGTGCCATATCCGTTGAGTCTTCATGTTGATTTACCGGGTCGAGGTTGTAGGGTCGAGGGTTGTATAAGGCGCTTGCAACATGCCGCCACTGAGTAAGGTGCCATTGTGTTGCGCAAACTGCGTGAGGAATTCAGGATTGAGCGAGATAGCCAATTTATTGAGCATGATGGACGGCGCCAGGAAAGGGAATACCGCAAGCGCTATGGTGGATAGCAGTGCCTGGTTGGTGACAATACCATCACGCAATACACCCGGGTTGTTCAGTAATACATGAAAACTTTGTACGGCCTGATCGACAAAACTACCCAATACCCGACTGACGATACGATGCTCAGGCGAGCCGGGATCGTGCAGGGAGCGAAACACCAGCTTGGGTAAATCGGGATTGGGGCCCATCACCTGGTAATACATACCGATCACCGCCGCTATATCCTGTGCCTGGGGCGCACGGGCACGACGGCTGAGTTCCTCAATTATGGGAGCGAGGGTCTCGCGCAATGTGGCTTCAAACAGGCCAGCCTTATCGCCGAAGTAGTAACGGATCATGCCTGCATTCAGGCCGGCAGCCTCGGCAATTTGACGGGTGGAAACCTTGGCGTAACCGCATTTTACAAATAACTGGCGCGCGGCCATCAGCAGGCGCACCCGCGCCGCATGGGTGTCGCTGTCCGGGGCTTTGGGTCTTCCGCGATTCGCTGGCATAGGCAATGGAGAAAAGATGAATTATCCAGATGGATAAATCATAGTCAGGCGAGCGGCAGACGCACACTGAATTAATTCAGCAAATCTGGCCGGATTGGAGAATTTATAGCAGCCGGTTATTCGGGCGCGAACACAAACACACCCTGTTCGCCCAACTGTACCCAGGGCCTGGCCATGAGTACCGGCAACTGATGGCTGGGTAATTGCATTTGCAGGCGCCGGTTTTCACCCTGCCAACCGAGCTGGATATCCACCACACTGGTGGCACCCAGCATATGGACTTCATCCACCACCAGGGCAACAGCACCGGGGCTGTGGGGCTCTGCCAACTGGATGGCCTCCGGGCGAATCAACACCTGGGCACTGGCTGCCTCCGGCAGAAAGGCCGCCGCCAGGGGGCCAAATGGGGTAGCCACCTGTGCATTGCTCACCTGTGCCGGCAAGCGGTTGATATCACCAAAGAATTCCGCCGCAAAGGGGGTAATGGGCTGCTGGTAGATCTCCGCCGGCGTGCCAACCTGGACAATGTCACCGGCATTCATCAGGGCGATGCGATCGGCCATAAACATGGCTTCCTCCGGGTCGTGGGTGACCATAATGCTGCTGATACCGCTGGCCTTGAGCAGGTGCAGGGTATCGGCACGCAGACGGTGACGCAGGCGCACATCCAGGTTGGAGAAAGGCTCATCCAGCAACAGCAGGCGCGGCTGTGGTGCCAGGGCGCGCGCTAGGGCAATGCGCTGCTGCTGGCCGCCGGACAGCACCTGGGGCAGATCCCGGGCGCGTGCGGCCAGGCCCACCCGCTCCAGCATCTGTGCAGCGCGAACCGGGCGTTCGGCCTTGGGTAAATGCGACAGGCCGAAGCTGACATTGTCCAGCAGGCTCAGGTGGGGAAAGAGGGCAAAGTCCTGGAATACCATGCCTATACCGCGTTTTTCCGGCGGCACCTGGCACTCCGCACTGGCGATGGTGTGATCGCCCAGGCAAATGCTGCCCTGTTGCACCGTCTCCAACCCGGCGATCAGGCGCAACAATGTGCTTTTGCCACACCCCGAAGGCCCAGCCAGGCAGAGCATTTCACCTGCCCCCAGTTGCAAGTCCACCTGGCGCAATACCTGTTGGTGGCCAAAGCGATGGGCCAGTCCGTTAATGCGCAGCAGGGGGGATGTCTCTATAACCATGGGATGATCCAGTCCTCAACCGGGCTGTGCCTGAGCGCCACTACCATAGCGCGACAGCAGAATAATGGGCAGAACCCCCGCCAACACAATCAACAGCGCCGCGATGGCACCGCTTTCGTAACTGCCGCGCGAGGCCTCGCCATACAGATGGGTGGCCAGGGTGTCGACATTCAATGGGCGCAACAGCAGGGTAGCGGGCAGTTCCTTCATGCAATCGACAAAAATCAGCAACATGGCCGCAGTCAGTGCCGGGCGCGATAAGGGCCAATGGATCAGGCGCGCACGCGCCAGTTCACCGCGGCCTAAAGAGCGGGCGGCATCGTCGAGGGACAGGGGAATTTTGTGGAATCCCGCCTCCAGGCTGCCAGCACCTATGGCCAAAAAACGGGCCACATAGGCATAGACCAGGGCGGCGCCGGTACCCGAGAGGGCCAGCCCTGCAGAAACCCCCAGCAATGCCTGGCTGCGGTTATCCAGCCAATCATCAAACCACCCCAGGGGACCCAGCAGCCCAATGGCCAATACGGTACCGGGAATCGCGTAGCCCAGGCCGGCAATGCGCACCAGCAAGCCCATAGCCGGGTTAGCGCGCGCCAGGCGAAGGCTGTAAGCCAACACGAAGGCGATCACAGCGGCAATCAGGGTGGCAATGGCAGCAAATAGCAGGGTATTCACGGTTTTGTCCAACAGACTGGCATCCACCCCCATGGCGCTGATGCGCTCCACACTGGAGAGCAGCAAATGGGTTGCAGGCAACACAAACCCCAACCCTACCAGCAACCAGGCGGCGGCGACCAGCAACCAGCCCGCACCGCGCACCGGATGCGCGGTAAGGTGGCGGCTTTGCCGCGCGCTGGCGGCGTATTGCCGGTGGCGGCGCACCCAGCGCTCCAACACCATCAGGCTCACCACCAGTACCAGCATAAACAGGGCGATTTGCGCCGCCCCCGGCAAGCTGGAGCGGTTTACCCAGGTGGCATATACCGAGACTGTCAGGGTGCGCACCCCCAGTAACTCGGCAGCGCCTATGTCATTAATGGCTTCCATCAACGCCAGGCTGGCCCCCACCGCGACGGCCGGGCGCACCAGTGGCAGCGCTATATGGAAGAAGCTGCGCCCCGGCCCGGCCCCCAGGGTCCGGGCAGCATCCAGCACACCGGCCGCCTGCATTAAAAACAGGGCGCGGGCCGGCAGGTACACATAGGGATAGAGCACCAGCCCCAACAGCAGAATACAGCCCCCCAGGGAGCGGATATCCGGTAAACGGAATTCACGCGGGCTTGAGTATCCCAGTAATTCGCGCAGACCGGTTTGCAGCGGACCTATGGGATGGAGGATATCCAGGTAGACGTAAGCGACTATGTAGCTGGGTACCGCCAGGGGCAACAATAACGCCCAGCTGAGCAGGCGCCGCCCGGGGAATTGGTAAGCGGTTACCAACCAGGCGCTGCCGGTTCCCAGCACAATCACCAGGCACCCGACGCCCACTAACAACCCCAGGGTTTGACTGAGTGCCTGGGGCAGCACATAGGCGCGCAGATGTGGCCAGAGCTCGCCCGAGCCCTCAAGGGCATAACCAACCAGGCTGAGTACCGGCAACAGTACCAGGCATGCCGGCAGCAGGCTCGCCAGCCACCAACCGATCGACGCAGTGGTGAGTCGCGCGTACACCGCCCCTCTCAAGGAGTAAGCCTCAGAGGTCAAAACCCACTTTATCCACTAGCAGGCTGGCGGCCTTGCGGTGTTTGGAAATCTCGGCCAGGGGCACTTCATCCACCGTCAACGCCCCCAGGGCAGCAATAATCGGGTTGAGCCTGGCCTTGCCGTTAACCGGGTATTCGTAATTGGCTTCGGCGTAAATGGCTTGTGCCTCGTCGGACACCAGAAATTCCAACAGCTTGATGGCATTGGCTTTATTGGGGGCGTACTTGGCCACCGCCGCACCGGACACATTCACATGGGTGCCGCCACCGGCAAATACGGGCAGCAGGGCATGAATACCCTCACCCCATTTTTGCTGATCGGGGCCACCTGCACCGCTGCGCATTAACCCCAGGTAGTAGCTGTTGGCCAGGCCAATATCGCAGATGCCGCCAAGAATATCGCGCGCCACATCGCGATCACCGCCACCGGGTTTCTGCGCCAGATTGGCCTTCAGGCCACGCAACCACTGCTCTGCCCTGGCCTCACCCTGTTTGGCAATCATATGGGCGATAAGGGCGGTGTTATAGGGGTGCTGGCCGGAGCGGATACATACCTTGCCCTTCCACTTGGCATCGGCCAGCTCGTCATAAGTGACCGCTTTCGCATCCAGCTCCCGGGCGACATAGAGGGTACGGGCACGCAGGGAAAGCGCAAACCAGTGTCCGCCGGCATCGCGCAGGGGGGCGGCTATGGTTTGCTCCAGAACGGGGGACTTGATGGATTGGGTAACGCCTTTGTCTACCAGGTCTGTCAGGTTGCCAAAATCCACAGCCATAAGCACATCAGCCGGGGAGCGACGACCTTCGCTGGCCACACGCTCAGCCAGGCCATCCTTCAGGAACACCGTATTGACCTTTACTCCGGTGCGCTCACCAAAGGCCTTGAGCAGCGGATCGATCAATGCCGGTTCCCGGGTGGTGTAGAGATTGAGTTCACCGGCAGTTGGGACAGCGCCGCACAGGCTACTGAGCCCCAGGACAACCAGGGTAATCAGCCCGCGCAACGCAGGGGACCAGGAAGATAAAAGCGACATAGGCGATCTCCAGAATGGCGTAATGGCCGGGGAGTCTAGCATTGACACCTGTCAAAACCAATTGAGAAACCTTATCACCTATTGTCGTATTCCAAGGCGCAACTAACGCAACGGTTGAGGGTAGCACGCCACGTCGTCGAACCAGTCTGCCGCTTCCGGAATATCAAACAAACGCTGGCGAAGCTGGGTTTTGACCCCGTCCGCCAGCTCACCCAAACGGCTGACCTGGTTGCTATAGCAACTGGTAGCCTTGCTGGGGGGATCGACCATAACCTGATGTACCAACAGGGTCATGCGCAGATTGGTGACATCGATGAGCAAATCCACGGCATGGGGACAGTTATGGGCTTCGCACAGGTGTACATGGAGGTAGTCGCTGTCGAGGCTCTCAATGGGGGTTTCGACCGTCAGGGAGGCGATTTCTGCCAGAATCTCCGGCGCAAAGGCCCGGGCCATGGCGGTCTGGATGGCAGGCATCAGGAGCAATGGCGTTCCATAGGGTTGCTGTCCCAAGTCCGCGCTGCGCGGATACTGGCCAATGTAGCGCTGCCAATCCGGAGGGCCGTTTACTAGCAGTTGTTCCGCGCCTACGGGCACCGCCGAATCGCGCACTGGCGCACACCCCATGATCCCCACAAGGATCGACAACACCATTAATTGCACAAAGGATTTCATAGCACAGCTCCTTGAAAGACAACACCAAAGCCCGTTCAGGGGCGACGCACAACCAGGTCCAGGGTGACGGGAAAGCCCTCGATGCTCGCCTGCAATTCATCGCCCGGTAATACAGGTCCAACACCCGCCGGGGTACCGGTAAATATCAAATCCCCGCGCTGCAATTTCACATACTGCGAAACCTGGGCAATCAACTCTGCCACCGGCCAGACCATATCGCGCCAGCGGCCGCGCTGTACCACCACGCCATTGCGCATCAACTGCATCTCACCCAGTTTGACCAGGTCCGCCAGGCTGCCCGGCCATATGCCGGTACAGGGCGCCGAGCCGTCAAAACCCTTGGCCAGCTCCCAGGGGCGCCCCTGTTGCTTGGCCTGCTGCTGCAGGTCGCGGCAGGTCATATCCAGGCCCAGCGCGTAGCCCTCTACCAGGGTTCCCGCCTGCTCCGGACTCAATTGATAGCCATTGCCCCCGATAGCCACCACCAGCTCCACTTCGTGTTCAACCTGCTGCGAAAAATGCGGGTAGACAAAATCCTCGCCATTTTGCAGCAGGGCACTCTGGGGTTTGAAAAAGAAAAACGGCGGTTCGCGCTCGGGGTCATGGCCCATTTCGCGCGCATGCTCGGCGTAGTTGCGACCAATACAGATGATTTTGTTGACCGCGAATTGCCCGCCAGCGGGGGTGAGCAGGGGCAGGGCGTAATGGAAGTCAGGCATTGAGGCTCCCCGGGTGGTGTTGATCGCTGATCACACAGCGGTTGCGGCCATTGACCTTGGCCTGGTGCATGGCGGTATCTGCATATTTAAGCAGGCTGTTGACCGCTTTGCTGTCGTCGTTGAACAGCACTATGCCGATACTGGCGGTGACCTTGCAGGGCTGGTCGCGCAGGTAAAATTCGCGCTCGAACAGATCGAGTAATTTTAGGCCAATCATCAGCGCCTGCTGGCGCGCTGTCTCCACATCCTGGCTCAAGTGCTCGGACACCACCACAAACTCATCGCCGTTAAAGCGCGCCAGGGTATCGCTCTCGCGCACGCCCGACGCCAGGCGCAAGGCTATTTGCTGCAACAGCAGGTCGCCATCGTCATGGCCATAGTTGTCGTTGATATAGCGAAAGTTGTCCATATCGATAAACAAAATGGCACAGTGCTGGTGCTGCCGGGCACAGCCGGCACATATTTGTTGCAGGCGATCGTATAGCAACCGGCGATTGGGCAACTGGGTCAGTTGATCGTTCAGCGCCAACTGGCGAATGGCATCCTCCGCCTGCTTGCGCTCGCTGATATCGCGCGAGCTGCCCTGGGCGCCGGAGAACTCTCCCGTCGGTGTGAAGAACATACGCACAGCTGCTTCCACCCACACCAGGTGCCCATCCTTGTGGGCCAGGCCAAAGCGGGTGATGGAATCCCGGTAGCCATGGAATTCGCCGCGCCGGGCGGCCGCCAGTATGTGGGCCAGCTGCGCATAGGCCCGCTCGCGATCGCTGGGGTGCAGGACACAGCCCATATCGCGCCCCACCAATTCCCCGGCCTCATAGCCAATCAATTTTTTAACCGAAGGACTGATGTAGGTGTATGCCTGCTGCTCATTCACCATCCACACCCAGTCGGTCATATTGTCCGTTAGCAGGGTGACCTGTTGCTCCTGCGCACGGATCTCAGCGGCTTGGGCCGCCAGGCGCCGGTTGAGTACGGCATTGTGATAGAGCAGGAAGCTCACGCCCATGAGCAATACACTGGCAACCACCAGGGCCAATAGCCAGGGGGGTAATGTCTCCACCTCGCGGTGGCTGATCCACTTCTGGGTCAGGCGGGTCATCTCCTCGGGGCTGATATCGTTCAGGGCCCGGTTAATCTCATCCAGCGACGCGCTATTGCCGCGCGCCACTGCCGCGTGGATGGGGCGCGAATAAAGCACAGATAAGACACGGAACTGGTCGGGAGTGGTAAACCTGTCCAGATAGAACATGCCAACCGGGTAATCTGCCACAAACGCATCCACGTCACCGCGTACCGCCGCTTCCACCAGGGCCCGATTGTTGTTGTATAAGCGCAGCGCCAATGCCGGGTGATGCTTGCGCATGAATTCCTCTTCAAAGCCACCGGCAGTGATGCCGATAGGCTGGGTCAGATCGGCAGGCTCCAACACCTGACGCAGGCTCCTGGCGTTAACAAAAAGGGCCGTGCGCAACTGGAACAAGGGGTTGGAAAAATCGAGATAGGCGCGACGCTCGGGCGATTCCAGCAGGCCGCCGTGGATCGCCTCCCGGGAACCTTTGACCCTGTGCAGGGTGTGCTGCCAATCGAGCAGTTCAAACTGAACCGGGCGACCGGTTTTAGTCCCGATCAACTTCCACAGATCGACAATCAGGCCCTGGGGTTCGCCGTGGCGGTCGCGAAACGCCAGGGGTGCCCAGCTGTGATCCTGCACCACATACCAAGTGCGCGGATTGGTATCGGCAACATCGGTGGCGACACTGTCCGGCAGGGACTCGGCGGCAGCGGACAATGCCAGCGACAGGAACAAGGCAGCAATTTTCCCGCCCCTCAACATGGCAACAACCTTACCAACCATAAAAATCCGGCGCATTTAATCGACATCATTGGGGCGGTTTCCCGCCAGGTAAGCATCCTTGAGCTTGACGTAGTTAGTGGCGGAATAGCGGAAAAAATGCCGCTCACCCTCCTTCAGCGGGCGCACCTGCTTGACCGGCGACCCCATGTACAGGAAACCGGACTCCAGGCGCTTGCCCGGCGGCACCAGGGAACCGGCACCAATCACCACCTCGTCCTCCACCACAGCACCGTCCAGCACGGTGGAGCCGATACCGATCAACACCCGGTTGCCGATGGTACAGCCATGCAGGCACACCGAATGCCCCACAGTCACCTCGTCGCCGATGGTGAGCGGATGGCCAGCGGGGTTGTAATCACTGGCGTGGGTGATATGCAGCACCGAACCATCCTGCACACTGGTGCGCGCGCCTATGCGAATGCGATGCATATCGCCGCGAATCACCACACAGGGCCACACGGAGGAATCGTCCCCGATACTGACATCGCCAATCACTACCGCTGCCGGGTCGACAAAAACATTTTCCCCCAGGCTGGGGATATGGCCTTGAAAAGGACGAATCGCGCTCATACAAAAACCTCTCGAAGGCTCACCAGGAGCCCGGTAAACATCTACGCAAACCAGCGGTGTATGATACGCAAACCCCGCCGCTTTTTCCCGGAGCTTTTCGCTATGACCAACCCGCTGTTGCACGCCCATGTGTTGCCCCCTTTCAGCCAGATCCAACCCGAGCACATAGAGCCGGCCATCCGCCAGCTCATCGACGAAGGGCGCAGCCAGTTGCAGCAACTCTTGGCTGAGCTCAAGAACCCCACCTGGGAAACCCTGGTTGCCCCCCTCGAAGCCCAGGGCGATAAACTCGACCAGGCCTGGGCGCCCGTGAGCCACCTCAACTCCGTCGCCAATAGCGAAGCCCTGCGCCAGGCCTATAACACCTGTATTGGCCTGCTGACTGACTACAGCACCGAATTCAGCCAGAACCAGGCCCTGTACCGCGCCTACCAGCAACTGGCTGACAGCACCGCATACGCCCACCTGACCCAGGCGCAAAAACAAACCATCGACAACGCCCTGCGCGATTTTCGCCTGGGTGGCGTCGCCCTGAACGATGCCGACCAAAAACGCTACGGTGAGATCCAGAAGCGCCTGTCGGAATTATCGACCCGGTTTTCCAATAACCTGCTCGATGCCACCCAAGCCTGGTACAAGCATTTTGATAATGCCGACGCACTCGCGGGGCTGCCGGAATCGGCACTCGCCCAGGCCGCCCAGGCCGCTGCACAGAAAGACCTGCAAGGCTACGTCGTCACCCTGGACTTTCCGTCCTACTACGCCGTGATTATGTACGCCGACAACCGCGCCCTGCGCGAGGAAATTTACCGCGCCTATGTCACCCGCGCCTCGGCCGAAGGCAAAAAAGCGGACGGCTCATCCGCGGCGGAATTTGACAACACCGCCATCATCAGCGAAACCCTGGCACTGCGCCACGAACTGGCACAACTGCTCGGTTTCAACAACTATGCCGAGCGCTCCCTCGCCAGCAAAATGGCCGAGTCACCCGCCCAGGTGCTGCAATTCCTCAACGAGTTGGCGAGCAAATCCAAACCCTTCGCCGAGCGCGATTACGCTGAACTCAAAGCTTTCGCCGCCAGCCAGGGCTGCACTGACCTGCAAGCCTGGGATACCACCTATTACAGCGAAAAATTGCGCGTGGCCAAGTACGCGGTATCGCAAGAAGAATTGCGCCCCTATTTTCCCGCCGAAACAGTGATCGCGGGAATGTTTACCGTGGTGCAGCGCCTGTTTGGGATTGAGGTCAAACAAAACAGCGAATTCGATAGTTATCACCCGGATCTGCGCTTTTACAACATCCATAAAGACGGTGAAACCATTGCCAGCTTTTATCTGGACCTGTTCGCACGCGACAAGAAAAAAGGCGGCGCCTGGATGGCCGACTGCCGCGTGCGCCGCAATACGGGCAGCGCGGTGCAATTACCCGTCGCCTTTTTAACCTGCAACTTCACTCCTCCGGTGGGAGACACGCCTTCGCTGCTCACCCACGATGAAGTCACTACGCTGTTCCACGAATTTGGCCACGGTCTGCACCATATGCTGACGCAAATTGATGTGGCGGCGGTCAGCGGTATTAATGGCGTCGCCTGGGATGCGGTGGAACTGCCCAGCCAATTTATGGAGAACTGGTGCTGGGAACCGGAGGCCATTCCACTTATTTCCGGCCACTACCAAACCGGCGAACCGCTGCCACAAGCACTGCTGGATAAAATGCTGGCCGCGAAAAACTTCCAATCCGGTTTGCAGATGATTCGCCAGCTGGAATTCTCCCTGTTCGATTTCCGCTTACATGCAGAATACAACCCGCACACGCCTCAAACCGCGCAGCAAGTGTTGAATGATGTGCGCGCACAAGTAGCCGTTATTGTGCCGCCTGCCTTTAACCGTTTTGAAAACAGTTTTAGCCATATTTTTGCCGGTGGTTACGCCGCCGGTTATTACAGCTACAAATGGGCCGAGGTGCTCTCTGCCGATGCCTATTCGCGCTTCGAGGAAGAGGGAATTTTCAATCGCACGACCGGTGAAAGTTTCCTCACCGAAATCCTGCAGCAAGGTGGCAGTAAAGCGCCCATGGAACTCTTTAAAAACTTCCGCGGCCGCGAACCGCACATAGACGCCCTGCTGCGTCACAGCGGTATCCAGGAGGAGGCTGCCTGATGGCCTACAGCAACAAACGCCGCTTTATCGCGGGCGCCGTATGTCCGCGCTGCTCGGAAATGGACAAGCTGGTGGTCTACAGCGAAGACGGCAAGGACTTCCGCGAGTGTGTCGCCTGCGGCTACAAGGATGAGATGCGCTTTAAGCCCGCACAGCGAGAATTGGAAACGCGCGTTAACCAAACCGAAGCAGAAAAAAATGCGCTGCAAGTGGTAACAATACTGCCGTTTACCAAAGCGGAATAATGTGGCTTTGCACCACAGCATTTTACCCGTACCATTCGCAATTAATCTTATTTATCTGCACAAACTGGTCTCCACAGGCATTTAATGAATGTGGAGACAACACCGCATCAGGCATTATCTCAATGCGCAAAACTAATAATATTAATAATAACTAAATTATATATTTCATCGATAAAACAATTTCCCTGTTTGAATTTTTTACCATTGCAACTTTTTGCGCCACAAATTGAACCTCCCACCCTCTTGCATACTTGTAGTCATTTTGCACATATGATACTAGTATACGAAATACATCACATAACAAGGGCAAACAGGGCTTTTTCATCCCTGAAAAAATGACAGCGCTGTCCGAACTGGTTATCAGCAGCAATATTTTTATAGAAAAACGCTAATACAAAAACACAATTTCATACACCTCATCCCGAGGTGGTTGGGGGTATCAGCTCACCCCCGCGAATCTATCTTGGCAACAAGATGATCCTGTCCGGAACGCTGGTGATCTCGGCTCAATCGGCACCGGACTTGTAGTGGTAAATGGAAATAATCCAGACGATAACGAATCCCACGAAGGAGAGCTTCATGTATAAAACAACAAGCTTCAAAAAAAATATTTTAGCCACTGTCATCGCATCCGCTGCGCTGACCGGGCTAAGCAGCGGTGTTCTCGCCCAAAGCAATGACAGTGTTGAAGAGGTCATGGTAACCGGTATTCGCGCCTCGCTTGATCGGGCGATGGATGTTAAGCGCGAGTCTGCCGGTGTTGTAGATTCCATCAACTCGGAAGACATCGGTAAATTCCCCGATACCAACCTGGCAGAATCGCTGCAGCGTATTACCGGTGTTTCTATCAGCCGCCAAAACGGTGAAGGTTCTGAAGTGACCGTGCGCGGTTTCGGTCCCGAAAATAACATGATTACCCTCAACGGGCGCACCATGCCAACGGGCACTACCTATGCGGGCGGAAGCGGCGCAGATGGCACCACTCGCTCGGGCGGCAGCCGCGCGTTTAACTTTGCCAACCTGGCATCCGACAACATTGCCGGCGTCGAAGTCTATAAAACCAGTAAAGCCAATATTGCCACGGGCGGCATAGGCGCAACCATCAATGTTAAAACTGCACGGCCCCTCGACAACCCCGGGTTTAACGCCAGCATCGGTGCCAAGGCCCTGCACGATACCACCAATGTCGCAGGCGATGACATCACGCCGGAAGTATCCGGATTGATAAGCTGGTCGGATGATAACGATGTCTTTGGTGCATCACTGGCGCTGAGTTCACAAGAGCGCAATTCCGGTTCCGCCGGTGTGACGGTTAACAACTGGAACATCGGTGTTTGGGGACAGGACTTTTTGTATGACACCGCACCGGAAAGTGTTTTCGTCAATGCACCGGAAGCGGGCCAACTCTATGCGCGCCCCAATGATTTCCGCTATGCCTTTTCGGATTTCGAGCGCGAGCGCTTAAATGGCCAGTTAACCTTCCAGTATCGCCCGGCTGAAAATATCACCGCCACCGTTGATTACACCTACGCTGACACAGACCTCACCGAGCACCGCGGGGAAGTCACAAACTGGATCCAGAATGGCTCCAATATTGCCGCCGTTGTTTTTGATGACTCTGAAATTGCCACACCACTTAGCATCACGGAAGCCTATAGCGGAACCGTTGATATTGGTTACGAGCAGCAATTCCGCTCGCAAAGCAATACCCTGAAATCCGTCGGTATCAACCTGGATGTACAAATCAGCGATGAATTTAAATTAGTATTCGACGCCCACGACTCATCCCTGGAAAGCTTGCCTACCGGTCCCGGCAAGTCCGGTGAAGTTGCCATAGGCCTTGGTTCGCCTACCGTGAGCGGAAAAACGCTGGACTTCTCGCGCTCCATTCCCACTTATGGATTTGTCACTACGGTTCCGGATAACAACATTACCGAAGACAATGTCGGTTCATCCATTTTGCGCGTTCGCGGTGCAGGCTCAGTTAACGACATTACCCAGATCAAACTGGATGGAGCCTATCAAGCCGATGGAGCACGCTTTGATTTTGGTATTGAAGCGCGCGATATGGAAATGAAAGCTTACCAAACGGCAGAAGTAAACCAGGCACTGGGCAACTGGGGTATTGCCAATCCCGGTGAGTTCGCCGGTATGGGTGTGCTGGAGCGGATTAATGTCCACAGCATGTTTGACGATTTTAATGTCGGCAATAGCCCCGCCATCGGTTTCCGCGGTGACGCAGTTGAACTGACGCGCATCTCCAATACACTCTATCCCGATAGCTGTTTGTGTGTGGCAGATGCCAATGCGTCGGACGATTACATCGAGGAAAAAACACAGGCGTTCTACCTGCAGGTAGGTTTTGATGGCGAAATCGGCCAGTTCCCCATCAGCGTATTAACAGGGCTTCGTTACGAAACGACGGATGTCACCTCCTCCAGCGTTGTAACACCGGTAGCGTATATGCTCTGGGAAAACAATAACGATTTCTCAACGGTCTATACCAACACCACCATATCAGCAGGCGAAAAAGCAAGTTACGACCATTTGCTGCCCAGCCTTGATCTGAAAATGGATTTGACCGAGAACCTGGTCGCACGCGCTGCCTTCAGCAAAACGATTGCCCGTGCCGACTTCGGTGATATGAGCTTCGCACCCAGCGAATTTGATATGACGGGCTCGACCTTCAATGGCTATTTGCCAACAGCAACCTCCGGAAACCCGGGGCTTCTGCCACTTGAATCCAATAACTTTGACCTTTCAATAGAATATTACTTCGACGACTCAAGCTATGCGTCTGTCGGTTTCTTTGAAAAACGCGTTATCAATTTTATTGGCCAGGGCCAGGAGCTGAGAAGCTTCTATGGTATTAGGGACCAGTCTTCAGCGAGCAGCCAACGCGTACAGGCAGCGGTAGCCGAATTGAGGGATCTGGGATTACAAACCGACGATACCAATCTCTATGCCATGATGGTACTGCAGGCGCATCCGGAAGCACTGAATGCGACCAATGGCAATGGCGACCTGATATTCCCCAACGGGGTATTTGAAGGCACAGGCGAACAACTGTTGCTATTGGGTGAAACCAATGGCTGGGATATTGCGCCCAATGGTGATGATCCGGAATCTGAATTCCTGACCAGCACCCCTGTTAACGATAAAGAGGCAAAAATCTACGGTGCCGAATTTGCCGTACAGCATTTCTTCGGTGACACAGGCTTCGGTGTACTGGCCAACTACACCCTCGTCCGCGGGGATGTGAAGTTCAACAACACCGGCTCACCGGAAGAGGCCCAATTCGCGCTAACCGGTCTGAGTGATACCGCCAACCTGGTATTGATGTATGAAAACCACGGCATCGAAGCGCGCCTGGCTTACAACTGGCGCGATAAGTTCCTCACTGAAACCAACCAGGGCTCTTCACGTAACCCACGCTACGTAGAGGCCTATTCACAAATCGATTTAAGTGTCAGTTATGCTCTCACTGATAACCTGACTATTTCAGCCGAAGGTATTAATATAACCGGTGAAGATAGTCGTGAGCACAACCGCAACTCCCGGATGCTTCGCTATGCCGATGACCTGGGTGCACGCTATGCTCTGGGTATGCGTTACAAGT
Organism: Cellvibrio japonicus Ueda107; assembly: GCF_000019225.1. Classification (NCBI taxonomy): domain Bacteria; kingdom Pseudomonadati; phylum Pseudomonadota; class Gammaproteobacteria; order Cellvibrionales; family Cellvibrionaceae; genus Cellvibrio; species Cellvibrio japonicus. The sequence goes on from NC_010995.1 coordinate 4,335,383, forward strand.
TCTAAGCAAGCCAGGTTGTATGGAATAAAAAGCTGCATGGAACAAGAAAGCCGCTGTCTGCCAGCGGCTTTTTTATCTGCCCTTAATCCAATAAAAAATGTTAACGGGAGTACAGCGATGACACGCTATGTAATGCTCAATAATCTGGATCACATTGGCATTAAGGTAAACGAGCACTTTATGCCTGAGCAAGGCGACAACAAAGCGGCTGTACTGACATTTCCTACCGAATTCTCCAATGTCCAAAAAGAATATCCCATACTACTGTCCAGGGACCCTGCCACAGGTAATTTCCAGGCTGTCGCGTTGCTCGGCCTGCAAAAGGATGAGAACCTGTTCCTTGAACCAATCCCGGAGACTGATCATTGCTCCTGGTCTGGCCAATACATCCCGGCAGTACTGGCAAAAGGGCCATTTATCACAGGAATACAAGAGGATATGGATGGTCGTCAGGAGGCTATGGTCTATATAGACCTGGATAGCCCCAAACTTGGCGAAGGCTCCGGAAAATCACTTTTTCTAGCACACGGAGGCAATAGTCCCTATCTGGACTACGTCACCAGGCTGCTCTCCATTATCCAGCAGGGCAAAGCTGTTGGTGACGCCATGTTTGCTGCACTGGCTAAACTGGACTTAATAGAACCTATCACCATTAATATTGACCTCGCCAATGGCAGCAAGATAAAACTTAGCGGCTACTACACGATTAGTGAAGAAAAACTCTCCCAACTTACCGGTGAGGTGTTAGAGCAACTTAATAAGCAGGGTTATTTACAGGGCGTTTTTTTGATTATCAATTCCCTGTCGAATATTGAAAAATTGATCAAGCTGAAAAATGCTCGCCTGTAGATAGGCTTTAACCACCGACCAATAGCGCCATTTTTGCCATGCACAATATTATGAAAAAAACTGTGGTTGTTGAAGGTTATGATCCAAAGACCATTCCAGCAGAGGTAATCCAATCACCGGAGCCAGTTGTGCTAAAGGGTTTGGTTAAGGATTGGGAAATCGTTAAGGTGGCAAGCCGCTCCGCAACCGCGGCCGTGGATTACCTAAAGTCGCACTACAACGGTAAATTATCCCTGGTCAATATTGGACATCCCCACATAGAGGGACGTTATTTTTATAACGAAGACATGTCTGCATTGAACTACGATACACAGAGGATGCCGATTGATGAGGCCCTGGATTTAATACTGGCCAGTGAAACGGACCCGGAACATCCCTCCTACTATATTTCATCCAACGGTATTGACTCTCACTTTCCCGGCCTGCAACTCAAGAACGACCTGCAATTACCACGCGCAGTAAAAGATTATCCGGTGTATCCGCCGGATGTAAAAATCTGGATAGGCACCCGCTCCACGGCCACCTGCCATTATGATGCATTGGAAAATATCGCCTGTTGTGTTGCAGGCAGGCGGCGCTTTACCCTTTTCCCTCCCGCACAATTTGAAAATTTATACTTTGGCCCTCTCAGCCCAACACCGGGTGGACAGGCAATCAGCCTGGTTGACTTCCAAAATCCGGATTATGAAAAACACCCCAATTTCAAACTCGCCGAGCAAGCGGGGCAGGTTGCCGAACTGGAACCTGGTGATGCGGTTTTTATTCCCAGCATGTGGATGCACCATGTAGAGGGTTTAAGCCTATTTAATATCCTCATTAATTACTGGTGGGATGATGCCCCCGCTTATACCGGTTCAGGCATGAACCTGCTCTACCATGCCCTGCTCAGTTTGCGCGATAAACCCGCCCATGAAAAAGCCGCCTGGAAGCACCTGTTTGATTATTATATTTTTGGTGATGCCACACGCGCCGCCGAACACATTCCGGAACCGGCACGGGGAGTGTTGGGCCCATTAACCGAAGCATCGTCGCGCCAGTTGCGCGCCATGATTATCAATAAATTAAATCGTTAGGATGCCCATGTCTCCAGAGCCTTTGTCACCTCGAAAACTGCACATTGTTATTGCCGGTGGAGGCACTGCCGGCTGGTGCGCGGCAGCGGCACTCTCCCAGCAGCTCATGCCGCTTGCCGATATCACCCTGGTTGAATCCGATGCGCTCGGCACCATAGGTGTCGGCGAGGCCAGCATACCGCCGATGAAAGCGTTTCATCGGTTAGCCGGTGTTGATGAACAGGCCTTTATGCGCGCGACGCATGCGACGTTTAAAATCGGTATCCAATTCGAACACTGGACACGACCGGGGGATAGTTATATCCACTCGTTTGGCCGCCTGGGAAAATCCGCCTGGATGGCCGATTTTCACCATGTGTGGCTACATGCAAAGGCCCTGGGGCTGGATGTCAAACTGGACGATTATTGCCTTGAACTTAAGGCGGCATTAAATGGCAAGTTTGTGTTGTCAGATGCCATGCCGCTGAACTATGCCTACCATCTGGATGCTACTGCCTACGCACGCTTTTTACGCGACCTGTGTGCGCAGCGCGGCGTCAAGCGTATTGAAGGGCTTATCGAACAGGTTCAGCAACACGCGGATTCCGGGCATATCACCCATCTGGTGTTAGAGAATGGACAAGCGATAGCCGGGGATTTTTTTATTGATTGCACCGGTTTCAGGGCGCTACTGATTGGCAATACCTTAAAGGTCGCCTATGAAGACTGGAGCCGATGGTTACCAGCCAACAGGGCGGTTGCCATCCAGTCCGAACTCAATACCCCACCTATGCCATACACCCGCTCTATTGCGCGTGAAGCAGGTTGGCAATGGCATATTCCATTACAGCACCGCGCGGGTAACGGATTGGTGTATTGCAGTGATTATCTCTCCGATGAAGCAGCCCAGGACAGGTTACTCCATCACCTTCCGGGCAAGCCGACTTCCGCGCTGCGCAAAATTCCGTTTCAAACCGGGTACCGCACAGAACAATGGAACAAGAATTGTTTATCACTCGGATTATCCAGCGGCTTTCTGGAGCCCCTGGAATCCACCAGCATTTACTTGATGATGATTGGCATTACCCGGTTTATAAAACAGTTTCCGTTTGATGGTATTGCCCAGGCAACTATCGACCAGTTCAACACCGTATCGCGTGAAGAATTTGAGCATATTCGCGATTTTATTTTCCTGCACTATTACCTGAATGAACGGCAAGACTCGCCCTATTGGGCGGACTATCGCCGCAGGCCGGTTCCCGAGAGCCTGCAACACCGGATGGATTTATTCCGCACAACCGGGTTGGCGTTTCCTCCCAGTGGCGATTTATTTACCGTGGATTCCTGGGTTCAGGTTACCCTTGGCCAACACCTGTGGCCAACCAGTTACCACCCCATCGGCAGAATGGTCAGCGATGAGCACCTTATCCAATCGCTGAATAATTATAAAAATACCATTACCCGGCAAGTTGATGAAATGCCACACCACGCCGAATTTATTGCACATTATTGCGCGGCAGATGAACAGCCGATGTGACCCACCCTGTACTGCAAACAGGGCGGGTTACACACAGGTTTATTTTCCAACAACCTCAACCCAATAGCCCTTGTTGCGCGCCTGGAGTTTTTCGTTGTACATCGCCACAGCTTGCCAACCCGGCAAATAGAATTTACCGGCATAGCTGGCATTAAGGATAATACGCAGCGTCACACTGGTCTGGTTGCGATCCTGATAGCGGTAGGACCAGTAGTAATTGCGCCAGAGACTGAAATAGGCCAATACACGGTCATCGCGAATATCGAGATAATCCAAACCCTTGGGCAACTCTGAGCCCTCCAGGCGCTCGTTGCGGATTTGCCAGCCGCTGGGCATGACGGCCGTGAGTGCAATATCCTCCAGCTTGTCGTGGGGCAATTGATCAAACTCGCCGCGAATGGTTACCTCTGCCACAAAGTCGCTGCCCTGGGGTAATTGCTGCACATCAAGCGGCTGGTTATCCAAGGTCATGAAATTCACATCCATCACCAAACCATGGTTCACCGTCTCCTCGTGTAAATTGGCCGGTGTGCCGCGGTTGCTGACCAGCACCCGTATGGGTTTATCGTGATCATTGCGCACACTGATATGTGGTTGCAGGATCGCCTGCCGATACCACAATTGCTGGCTGCTATGGACTTGCCATTGTTGCTGGCCAGGCTCACGCACAGCAAATTTAATCTGGCCATCGCCACTGCCGTTTTGCGCCGCAAACTCACTCATGCCCAGCAGCGCCCAGGCAATACTTTGCGTTGAGTACCAGGCATCGGATGACAGCATATTGGCCACTTGCTCTGCAACCTGCCAGCTCAATTCAGGGTCGCTGTTCAGGCTGACCAGTGCAGCGAGCAATAAACCGCGGTCGCGCATATCCGAACCGTAGGTATAACCCGAATCGCGATAGGTCGGCAGGGTATCAATGACGGTACCGAAAATATCCCGGGCAGCGTCCTTAAGGCCAATGTGCTGATAGGCCATGGCCAACAGCCAGCGCGCGATCTGGCGATATTCACGGTAAGCCGGTGCTGCGGTTTGCGCAAAGCTTTCACGCAAACGGTTCATGGCGGCCAGCTCCGCCTTATCAGCCAGGGCCAGGGTATAGAGGCGATAGGCTAATACCGTTTCATCGTAATAATTACCGTCAACACGCGGATTGCGCGCCGCACTGCGCTGGTATTTCACCCAATTATTGAGCATACCGGCCGGCAGGCTGTAACCGGCGCGTTTGGCTTCCACCATGAAATGGCCTGCGTAATTGCTCGCCCATTCATTCACATAGGCATCGCCCGGCCAGTAGGTAAACCCGCCGCTGGCATGCTGGAATTGCGCCAGGCGTTTAATACCCGCTGCAATATTGCGATCGATTTCGGTTTTTTGCGCATCGTCCAATGCCAGCAATTTATGCAGGCGTAATTGTGGAAACACAGCAGACGTGGTCTGTTCCAGGCAACCGTGGGGATACTGCACCAGGTATTCAAGGCGCTGGTCGAGATTGAGTGCCGGCAGGGTACTGATTTCCACATGGGCCTGGTTGGTGCCCGGCATACCATGTGCGCGCAGGGGACTTTCCCAGGTTTCACCCGGTGCCAGCAATTTGCTCTCCCAGCGGGTGCCGGGTGAATTGGGTGAGCGCGAATCAATATAGATTTCCTGCTCTGCGCGTTCATTACCGGCCTGTGCACTGACCTTGATACGCCCTTTGCCAATCCGGTCGTTTACCTTGAGCTGCAAATTGGCGATGGCATCGCCCGGCTCAGTGAAATGGAGGGAATCACTGCCCTTGATCACCGTAAACAGCTCATTGGCTTCCACCTGAATATCCACGGCCGGGATATTCGCCTCGCTGACAAAGACATTCACCGGCAGGCTGACTTCTTCACCGGGCCCTAACACGCGCGGCAAGGTGGCAAACAGGGTCACCGGCTGGGTGACGGTAATGGTTTTTTCCAGGGTACCGTAAGCACTTGCTGTATCAGTGACCTTGTGTGTTGCCGCGCCCATCGCGGTATCACCGGCGACCAGCATCACGCGCACCGAGCCCATATAGGGCGGCAGCTTCACGGCGTGTTCGCGCACCTCACCCGCTTTAAGTTCAAAGACGCCGAGGAATTTCACCACCGGCGGGAAACGCCGCTCGCGCCGCTTGCGCTCTGCTTCCTGTGCGGCATCGGAACCACCAATCGCCAACACACGTTGCAGCGATGCACCATAGCCGCCCACCACCTGGTCAAATAAATCCCAGGTGCGCACTCCCAGGGCTTCGCGCTTATAAAACACACCGTGTAAATCCGGTGCGCGGAAATTGGTGAGGCCTAACAAACCCTCGTCAACCAGTGCCAGGGTATAGGTCATGGTGCGCCCCTGCTGCTCGCTGACCTTGATGTTGAATTCACTTTCGGGACGCACTTTTTCCGGTACATCCAGTTGGGGTTGTAACCGGGTTTCCGGGTCTTCCACCAACAGTGGCACAATGCCATATAAACGCATGGGAGCGTCGGCAACACGCTGTTGATGCGGCAGTAGTAAACTCAGGTTGACATAGACGTTGGGGGCCATAGCGCGGGTGATCGGGATTTGAATTTGCGTTTGACCTGCCTGCAAATCCAGCCAGCGGCTTTCCAACACACGGCTGCCATTTTCCAGGCTGAGGAGCACACGCCCTTCGGTCGCATTGGGCAGGCTGATATTGGCAATATCACCCACCTGGTATTTTTCCTTATCGGCCGAGAGCATCAATTGAGTGGCAGCAGTGGCTTTGTTACCGCTATCCCAACTCCAGCCCAGGTATACCGTTTGGCTGGCACAATGGCCTTCACCCTTAACGCTCAGATCACACACACGAATTAAATGGCGGCCCCATTCGTATTTGCCTTTTTCCAGTTGCCAGTGAACGCGGCCGTGCTTGTCACTGCGCAGGGATTCGCTGACAACCGCGCGGTAATTACTGTTGTTAACATACTGGGCAAGGTTGTCTTCCTCTTCGTCCCACCACCAGCGCCAACCAATTTCATAGACATTAATGTCCAACTCGCGATCAGCCAGGGGCTTGCCCTGGGCATTCAGCGCCTGGATTAATACCGGATGATCCTGATCGCGGCTGATGGCATCCATATAACCACTGCCTTTGGCAATGTTGAGCCCCACCCAGGTGTCATAGGGACGCAACTCAAAGGGGCGCAGGATCGTACTAAAGTTGCCGCTCTCCTCGAACACTCGCGTCACAAATTGCGCAGTCAACATGCCCGGTGGCGGGGAAGACAAACTGACATTTACCGGAAAGCTGGCATAGCCCTGAGCATCCAGCTTGCCATCGAAGACTTTTTGCGTACTGCTGCTAAATTCGCGTACCGCATCGTCAAACACAAATTGTTCAAAACCGTCGAAGCGCGTAGTGCGCGGCAATAATTTTAATTCGCTATCCGCTTTCAGGTTTTTAGCGGTAGCTCCCTGCAGCCATTGCGCAAACAACGACACCTGCGTCGGCATCTGGCTTAATTGCAAGGGGTTGACTGCCGGGGTGAGTTCTACCTTGATGCGATTGGGCACCACCATTTCAATTTTTAACAGTTGATCAAAATAGCGGTTGCCCACATGCACCACAGCGCGGTAATTGCCCGTAGGTGCATTTTCATCGGTGCGCAAGTGGAAGGTATAAAAACCATTGAGTGGCTGCACATGGGTTTGGCTCAGGACTTTCTTGCCACTGGGATCAAACAAATCCAGTACCGCCGGATGGTTTGCCGGTAATTGCCGGGCTTTATCCTCCAGCACAAACGTGAGGTAAATATCATCACCGGGGCGCCATACATCGCGCTCACCATAGAGCGCGCCTTTTAATCCTCCGCGGACACGTTCGCCACTTACATCAAATTGGTTAGTGGGTAAGGCTTCGTTGTTGCGTAAACGCAAATAGCCCACCTGGTTACCCTGGCGCGCCTCCAGATAAAAAGGCACACCATCGGTGGTTAATTGCAGCATCCCGTAGCCATCGCTGGTGCCTGTGCCTATGGGTTGTTGTTGATAGTTATAGGCCGTGACCTGGACACCGGGCAATGGATTGGCCGAGGTTAATCCTGTCGTTACAACATGTAATTGATTGTCATCACCGCGCTTGGCCAACAGCCCCAGGTTGGACACAATAAAGTTGCGCGCCGCATTGGTTTCCGAGCCATAGGCGTAGTAGCTATCTTTACAGGGATTGTTGCGCTCACTGTAATTGTAATAACCCCGTGACTCATAATATTGCTCATACCATTGCGGTTGGCGTTCGCGCTCGTAATAGTTTTCACCCTCGGTATTTTCCGGCATTTTTGCCACTGATTCAGACGGCCGCTGTTCATCACAGGAATAAATGGCGTTACTGCGATCAATACGCAATTCAATACGCACCAATCCGTCCGGGTGTTGCGCCATTAATTCTGTCAGGTCCAGGTTAAAACGCTTGGCACCACCGCGCGGCACTTCCGGTAAAGGATACACTTTGCGCCACAGGAAGCGGCCGGTATCTGTCGCCGCAATGGCGCTGGTCAGCTGATAATTCTGCAGGTATTGACCAACATTATTGGCGTAGACCTTAAAGGCAATGACCTGGACCGAATCAACACCGGCAGCTTCGAAGGGAACCGAAATTTGGCTGGCCGGTGGCAAAATAGCGCTGCTTCCCACAAAGCGAACCAGGGGTTTTGCCAGTTCCAATACCAGTTTCTGGTGATATTCATTGCCCAGGCTTTTTTGTTTTTTACTGCGGATATGGCTGCTCACCACCAAATCCATTTCACCGGATGAGGATTCCTCCGGGTAGTAGCGCAGGTTGCTGCCATCAACCACCACTGGCACCGCCTTACCCGATAAGGTCACCAAACCATTCAGGCTCTGGCTGCTATCCAACACATCTGAAAACTGGATTTCAATCGCGCTATTGGGCTCACGCACTACTTGTACGCCGGTAATTTGAAACGCTTTCTGTGCCGGGATGGCCAATTGCCGCTCACCTTTTTCAGCGGAGCCTATCACGGCACCATTCCATTGCAGTTGCAATTCTCCAGCGGTTTCAGTGCGTGCAATATTTTCAAGGCGGAAGCTATTGGTTTTGCGATCCAGCTCCTGGCTCCAGACCAGCGGCTGCTCCTGGTTATCAATGCGCGCGCTGAGGATTTTCTTCACATCCTCAAGTTGTGCGGTGTCGTCGGTCACCAGGGTGCCGGTTAATTGCATCAGGTCTTCGTCGTCTTCCTGGATACTCAGCCCGTTCACCTGCAGATCAAAATCCTGTTTGATGGTGTGAACCTCAAATTCAAAATCCTCCAGGTCCGGGTCTATTCCCTGCAAACCGGCGGCGCTCAGGCGCACCCGAATCGGGGTATTGCCGGGCAAGCGCTCTGCCGGGGTAATGCGCAGCTCATTGTCTGCCACAAAGACCAGGTTGACCGGCGTTTTGATATCCAGGCTGACCTGTTTGCGCGCTACCGCTTTATTAACGTCATCGGCGCTGACAACCGGATGGGTAAAGCGGATAAACAACGGCGCCTCTGCTGCAATCCAGCGTTTGGGATAATCGGCAATATGCGCCTCCCAGCCGGAAGCCACAGTGTGCGACAGCTCCTCTTTTTTTTGCGCACTCGTATCGGTAGCAGGTGTGGCGCTTTTATCACATCCCACTATAGCCAACCCCAGCACCAATACTGCTAACCAGTAACGCCATTGAATCTGCATATCAGTTTCCCTGTTTCAATTTCTTTCAATTGAGAATAATGCTTTATACAGTTGAAAGTTCATTCGCAATTATCTCAGCTTGCCGTAATACCGTTTCTGTCGCCAACAACTGCATATCCGGCGGATAGCCGAATTGCCGCAAAGTACGTTTCACAATGACTTTCAGTTTCGCTTTGACGCTTTCTTTTATTGTCCAATCAATACTCGCATTTTCACGCACCCGCTGGGTTAACACCACGGCAAGCTCACGCAAGGTATCCTGTTGCATCAATTCCTTGGCAGAGTCATTGTCTGCAACCGCGGTATAGAACGCATATTCAAAATCCGAAAGCCCCATTTGCTTTGCAGTTTCATCTGATGCAGTGATTTCCTTACTGATACTGATCAGCGCATCCATTACCTCCGCAGCGGTAAGGATTTTGTTATGGTATTTCTTGATCGCTTCCTCAAGCATTTCGATCAATTTTTTACTTTCCACCAAATTCTTTTTCAGGCGGATTTTCAGCTCATCATTGAGAATTTTTTTCAAAACTTCCAACGCAATATTTTTGTGCTGATAATCTTTCAACTCTGCCAGGAACTCTTCGGACAAGATAGATATATCCGGTTTTTTAATCCCGGCAGCGTCAAACACATCAATAACCTTGTCCGACACCAATGCTTTATCAATCACCTGCCGGATGGTTGTTTCCACATCCTCGTTACCACTGCCATCTTCGGTACTGTCAAATTTAACCAGGCGCGCTTTAACTGCCTGGAAAAAACCGACTTCATCCGTCACATCAATTGCCTGCTCATGGGGAATGGCAATCGCATAAGCCAGTGATAATTCAGTGACCTCTTTGATGTAACGTTTCTTGCCATCATCAAGGCTGAGGATATGCTCTTCGGCAGCCAGAATCATGGACAGTTTCTGTGATGTATCTGCCGCAAAATAACTCTCATAAGCAAACCCATCAAACAGCGCAGAGACGACTTCAAGCTTTTCCAGCATCAGAGTCACGGCCTGCTCTTGTGCCAGTGTGGGGTCGCCTTTACCGCCGGCTTCAGAATAAAATGACAGGGCTTCTTTCAGGTCGGCAGCAATACCTAAATAATCAACTACCAAGCCACCGGGTTTATCCTTATGGACACGGTTAACCCGTGCAATAGCCTGCATTAAATTATGGCCTTTCATCGGTTTATCGATATAAAGCGTATGCATTCCCGGTGCATCAAAACCGGTCAACCACATATCGCGCACAATCACCAGTTTCAACGGATCGTCATCATCCTTCATTCGCTCGGCTAATAATTTGCGTTGCTCTTTGGTGGTGTGGTGTTTTGCCAGCAATGGGCCGTCGCTGCTGGCAGCGGTCATCACCACTTTGATAACGCCCTTGGTTAAATCATCCGAATACCATTCAGGGCGAAGCTTGATAATTTCCGCATAAAGTTCTGCAGCTATGCGGCGTGACATACTGACCACCATGCCTTTACCGTCGAATACCTTTTGACGCGCTTCAAAATGCGTAACAATATCCTTGGCAATATTACGGATACGCTTCTCACTGCCGATCAGCGCTTCCATTTTTGTCCATTTCGCTTTGGCTTTTTGGGTTTCATTCAGTTCCATTTCGCCAAGTTCTTCATCCAGTTCTGCAATAAGTTTCTTACCTTCCTCTGATAACTGGACTTTTGCCAGACGGCTTTCATAAAAAATGCGGACAGTTGCACCGTCTTCGACAGCTTGGGCAATATCGTAGATATCGACGTAATTGCCAAACACTGCCGGCGTATTGGCATCAGCTTTCTCAATCGGGGTGCCGGTAAATCCCAAATAGGTCGCATTGGGCAATGCATCGCGCAGGTATTTGGCAAAACCGTAAACCACTTTTTTACCGATCACTTCACCGCTTGAATTTTTTTCATCGACTGTTTTTGCGGAAAAACCGTATTGCGTCCGGTGTGCTTCGTCGGCAATTACCACAATGTTATTGCGGGTTGATAATTGTTCGTAGACATTACCGTCTTCCGGCTGGAACTTTTGGATAGTGGAAAACACCACACCGCCGGAAGCGACACGCAATAATTCTTTTAAATGGTTTCGGTCTTGCGCCTGCACCGGTTCTTGGCGCAACAATTGTTTGGAGGAAGCAAAAGTATCAAAGAGCTGGTCATCCAGATCGTTGCGGTCGGTGATAACCAATACCGTAGGGTTGTTCAATGCGAGCACAATTTTACCGGTGTAAAACACCATCGACAGCGACTTGCCGGAACCCTGTGTATGCCATACCACCCCCGCTTTGCGGTCGCCTTTAGGCTGATGACTGACACCCGGTAAACCATAACTTGCGGGGCTCTCATGTATCATGGAATGACCATCCATATCAGCAGCGCGCAACGTCGACGCAACGGCAGCATTAACTGCGTAATATTGATGATAAGCGGCCAGTTTTTTAACCGTGTTGATGGTAATCAGTCCACTGACCGGATCTTCTTTGCTGCTTTTTTCAAACACAATAAAGTGCCGTATTAAATCCAGCAGAGTCTTTGGGTGAAGCATCCCTACAATCAGCGTTTCTAACTGACTCACCAGTTTCGATGCTTCTGCTTTGCCGTCCGCTGTTTTCCAATGCATAAAACGTGATAAGCCGGAGGAAATGGAACCGGCTTTTGCTTCAAGGCCGTCAGAAATAACAATGAACGCATTACTGTTAAACAGGCTCGGTATCAATGCTTTATAAGTTTCAATTTGCTTAAACGCACTTTTCACACTTGCGTTTTCATCACCGGCATTTTTCAGCTCAATGACTACCAACGGCACACCGTTAACAAACAACACCAGATCCGGACGTTTGTTCTGATGGTTTTCTATCACTGTGAATTGGCTGATTACCGCAAATTCATTATTTTCCGGCCGATCAAAATCAATCAGCCACACCCGCTCGCCGCGTTCATTACCATCCTGCTGGATACTGACAGGTACACCTTCGGTTAACAGACGATGAAAAGCTTCGTTGTTCGCCAACAAATCCTGCGACTGCACACGCTCAACATCTTTGCGGGCCTGAAGTAAAACGTCCTCAGACAGTCGCGGATTAATACGGCGGATCGCCTTATCCAGGCGCTCAGTCAACAATACTTGGGCGTAGTCGCTACGTTCGGGAGTATCACCGTCAGGTGCTATATCCAGGCCATGAATAGCGGTGTACCCCTGCTGCTCAAGCAATGTGATGGCGAAGGCTTCGATGGCGGATTCGTTGAGTTTGGACAAAATCGGGGTTCCTTATAACCTTCGGGCCACTGATAAAGCAGCCTTATTCCGCTCCACAGCTTCTGAGGGGCGCGGTGATTCTGGTGTGATCAATATCATTGCACCATTAATAGTGTATTCAACACAATCAGGCAATCCCTCATGTTAGGTGACAGATTTACTACTTATAAGTGTGGTTTGCGTACACTTGTAATCGGCAGTATCATGTCAACATTAATAACACGTAAAGATAGTCTATTTGTTCACTTAAGAGGTCTTTATGCATCAAACAACCGCCATTCAGCGCCTTGCAGCCTGCGATAAGACCGGCCGGTATGTTTTTACCTATAGAGACTTGGCCAAGATCTTTCCGGAAGACAGCGTCCGTACCTTGCAGGCCGGGCTGAAACGCCTGGTACAACAAGGGATTTTAATCAATCCGGCAAAGGGCATTTATCTGTATAGCCTGTCCCGACACAAAGACAGCAATACCCTCGAACAGATCGCCAAGACCATCCGCCGGGGCGAATACAACTACGTCAGCCTGGAATCGGCATTGTCCGAGTACGGTGCCATCTCCCAGATTCCGATAGATCGTTTAACGGTGATGACTACCGGGCGCAAAGGCGAATATAAAACCTCTTTCGGCACTATCGAATTTACCCATACCAAACGCCCGGTTAGCGATATTGTCAGCAATCGCATCGATGTCGGCCGCCCGCTGAAACTGGCCAGTAAAGCTGCCGCCTATCGCGATTTAAAACGGGTCGGCCGAAATACCCATCTGGTTGAAGAGCAGGTTATTTATGAAGATCACTGAAGACGATTTTACCCAACTGGTCAATAAAGCCATGCAGGACAATAATGTCACGCATATGCGCCCTGTTATTGAAAAGGAACTGCTGCACTACGACATTTTGTTTTGCCTGGAAGACAGCGGGCTTCTGGATAATCTGGTGTTTCAGGGCGGCACCTCGCTTCGCTTGTGTCGAGGGGGAAACCGTTTCAGTGAAGATCTGGACTTCGCCGGCGGCAAAGATTTTTCATCAGGTATGCTCAGTAAAATGAAAAATTGCCTTCAGGATTATTTGGGGAAAAGGTACGGCCTTGAAGTCCTGATTAAAGAACCTTCAACCTTAAAAGAAAGTGCGGAATACGCCGAACTGAACATTGATAAATGGCAAATCTCAATAATCACCGCACCGGATCGAAAAGAGGTGCCAAGGCAACGCATCAAAATCGAAGTTGCCAATGTTCCTGCTTATACCAAAGAAGCTGTACCGCTCAAGGTTAACTACGATTTTTTGCCGGACGGCTATGAAGACACCCTGATCTTTACTGAAACCCTGGATGAAGTCATGGCCGACAAATTGGTTTCTCTGCCCGCCACACAAAGATATGTGCGCTATCGCGATATTTGGGATTTATCATGGCTAAAACAACAAGGTGCCGTTGTGCAGCCGGAGCTGGTCCAGCGAAAAATTACCGATTACCGTCTGACAGATTACCCCGACCGGCTTGAGTTGATGATCAATAAAATTCCCGACATAGTTGCAAGCACTGATTTTAAAAATGAAATGAAACGTTTCCTCCCGACGGATGTTTATGACCGCACCTTGGGGAAGGAAAAATTTGAAGGTTTTTTGGTTAATACCGTTACGGGTTTGTTTAAGGAGCTTAAAAAAGCATTATCTGGGCAGCAGGTTGAACCTGAGTTCAGATTGTGATCTGTTCTGTATCTTTCTTAATTTGAATGGGGAAATACGTATTAAAATGAATAGCATGGACTCAACTGATAACAATCAAAATATTACCGTTCAGGATTTTTCTGAATGTGTCAACAAAATACCGTTGGAAGGACTAATAGCAACGGATTATCCTTTGATGGCTGAACATTTTCATAAAGAATCAGTAAAATCCAACAAAGAAAATAAAATAATTCACGAAAAAATATTTCGGTTGTTGTACGAAGCAGCCGGAATGATGCTGACACCGGGAAGCATTAATGAACCATTCCAACCTTTCTTTATCATGCAAGGTCGTCGTTCTGCCATTCCCGATGATTTTACTGAACAGGACATCACATTTTTCTCAGAAATCGTCGATCAGATAACCAATCCCATACTGAAAGCCCGAATTGCCGATCTGCTATGGCACCTTCAGCGTCCGCGTAACATCCGATTTGCCCTGACAGCCATCGATTGTTACCGCTCAATTCCCCTTGAACGCGCCGGCTGGATCAGCGGCAACGATAAATGCTGGGAAAGAGCCATCAGTCTTTGTCGTATGCTTAAAGAGGGCGCAGGAGACCGTTTGGCCCAGATAGAAACTTCAATCCTGCAACGAATCAACACCGCCGTTATGGATGACGGGTTTCTGGCCTTGTGGCTGGCTGACCTTTTGAAAAGGTACCAACTTGCCCACAAGCAACAAGATTTAATCGCTGAAAAATTACAATCACTGGCAGAGAATTTTGACGGAGCAAATGATCTCCGTCGATCCCAGGATTATTTCAGGGCAGCCGCGGAATGGTACAAAGCCGCACAGAATCAAGAAAAATATGCAGCGATGACAGTTGCATACGCTGAAGCCTGGATGAAAGAAGCAGAACAGCACGAGAGTCAATTGGTTGCATCCGGCTTTTTTGAAAAAGCCATTCAGATATTGCGCTCCATACCCAGGCAGCAACGTCACGCACATAATGTCGATGGATTGATAACCAAGCTCCTAAAGAAGCTGCGAGAATCCGGAGAAAAATCTTTGGATGAAATGAAAAAAATTCAATCGCCAAAAATTGATATTACAGAAATAGTCAATCAAGCTCGCAGCTCTGTTGCAGGGAAGGATTTTGCGGACGCCTTTTTTGCCTTTGCCGGTATTTACGGTGAAGTTAAGGTATCGGAATTAAAAGAATCATCAACAAAACTGTTACAGCAAAGCATAGCCCGACAACTATTCGGCAGCGTTCAGCTCTCAAAAGACGGCCGAGTTACCGCAAAACGCCCCGCGTCCGGCTTTACCGCAGACGGTTCACAAGAAGACCCCGCTTTATGGGCGCAAATGCTTGATACCTACAAATTACACATTGGTATTACAGTGCAGGGTTGCATCATACCCGCCCATGAAGTTCTGCTGTTGGAGCATCGACTTTCTGAACATACCTTTGTTGACCTCGCCAGGCGTTCACCCATTGTACCCCACGGCAGAGAATCCCTATTCGGGAAAGCATTATTTGCCGGTTATGAGTGTGACTTTACTACTTCCTTACATTTATTGGTGCCGCAGATTGAACATATGGTTCGTTATCACCTTAAACAGGCAGGTGTTAAAACTACGAACCTCGACAAAGAAGGAATCGAAAATGAAATCGGCCTCAGTTCGTTAATGGATATTCCTGAAACACTACAGTTATTTGACGAAGATTTGGTATTTGAACTGAAGGCATTGTTTTGTGATCCGTTAGGTCCGAATCTACGCAATGAAGTTGCTCACGGGTTGCTCGATGACAGGGATAGCCAATCTATATATGCCATTTACGCTTGGTGGTTTACGTTCCGGTTTTTATTTACTACTTTTTGGAACGGTTTGCGGCAACCACCAGAGTAAAAAAAGTTTAAATTCCACTTTTTAAAAACCTATAAAACTAAAACAAGCCAATCAATAAAGGGATTATAGACTGTTACAAAGAGTTAACAGTCTAAGTTAGAGATGACTATCAGTTTTCACCTTTTATAGACTTCAGTGTGTATACATCTCTTTTATTACTAGATGCCTTAAACGAATAGGTTGTTTTTTCAATAACAAATATTTTTTTGTCTCCAAGATGAAGACTTTCTACATCTTTTGATAGCGACCGATGGTAACCAAGACTTATCTTTTTTTCTAATTCTGGACAATAAATTTCAATTCTATTGCGAATAGAAAGCATCTGAATCAATCCAGTAATAGTTTGGGTTTCCGTGTGTGGCTCATCTATTTCATCAAGTATGGATTTTATTCTAACAATTTCTGCTGGCCGGCCTTCCCAAGTGTAATCTCGATCTGGGCCACCCCAAGAAAACTCAGCTGCAAGATTTTGTTTTTCCATAACATCCATGAGCCTAGATAAGGATCGGCAAGCATGAATACCTATGGCATGAACACTGTCAGAAAATTCATCGTTGCTTGATGCTAATACGTTAAAAATATTCTTTAATCCTTCCTCAAGGGCAGAGTCACCAGTAAGGTCTGGTGAAGTATTTCCCAAAATCAATAACTTCGTAGAGCCAGACTCTATGCCAGCCAATCGTAAATCGAGAAGGTTAGAGAAGGTTTCTTCAATTCTGTCTGCCCGCCCTTCTTTATCCCAAAATTTCCATGCACACTGCTCTAGTAAAGCGTTAAGTGGCTCAACAATTTTTGTTAGCGACCGTAGCTTTATTGAACCTGCCATTTGATTACCAATTAACCGAAGGCTAAGTAACTCGTGAGCTCTTTCAGACTTCAAAAGAAACAGCTGCTTTTCTAAATCTTGTTTACGTTTTTTTGTTGATGAGTAAAATATTTTATCTGCCAAAGGATCAGCTGATTCACTGAACGCTTTCTCATCAGCCTCATAGAAACCTCTTACAATAGCCAGCTCGGATTCCAGCTCGGAAATTTGTTTTGACATCATAGCTTTATCACCGGAATGCCTTTTCTATTGTCTTTGTCGGGGTTTTGGGAGAAAAAATCTTCATAATACTTTCTTCTGGCGATATTGCTGGATTCGATAACATAAAGGTCGCAACTCCATCGAGCACGAGTTAGTTCCCTATTACCCGTCAACTCATCGAGCTCTTTTAGGTTTTCTTCCGTCATAGCTGACAAAACAATTCTTGGAATAACCAACAGAAGATCAATATCCATTGGCTCCAGGTTTTTAGTGGAGAAAGAGCCGTCAATCCAAAGTTCACCTTTTACACCCAAAGATCGAAGTTTTTGAATGAAAAGCCGCAATTGTGAAGCAAGCATTTTCCGCCTGGAACTCTCAGCAACACCAACAAAAACTCGCTCTATATCCGCCTCTGAAACATGGGTAAAACCTGCTTCAAAAAGGGGCGGATAGGTCAACTTGTCTTTTCTATCACCAGAGGCCATGCGATTGCCTTTTTCTATGTTCAGATGGTGGCGATATTTTAACACTATAGCCCACAAGCCGTCTTGGAAAGCTACACAACAGTAATTTCGCCATTCATTAGCTTTGGCAGAAGGCCATCGCGTATTTTTTCAAGAATATGAATTTGCTGCTGATTAAAAAGCTTTTTTTCAAAATACCCTTTCACTACTTCTTCAAATGCAAAAATCAACTCTTCTGACGGAGTTTTAAACGTAGCATCACGAAAGGTTGCTGTTGTTATGGTATCGAATACACTTCCATAAGCTGCGGATTGGAGTTCTTCAACTATATGGCCTATCAAAAGATAGGTGAAGTAATAGCAATTTTTAATTTTTGGAAGTATGCCGTAATTAGATTGACTGAATGTCATTTCGCTAGCTAGCAGACAATGCTTACCAACCGTACCTCTTGCGGAAATTACTGTGGCCAATTTTGTTAGCAGTTTTGCTGAGCTGTTTTCCAACCCAATCTGAGTGATATTTTTTTCTGACCGAGAAATAAAACCTTTGTGGTGTGTTGCAATATCCCCACCAGATAACCAAGGAATATCTCCACACCAATATTCATTTATTGATGTTTTGGGTGTTCCACCACCAACAAGATCTACCAGCTCTAGTAAGCCTTTTTCTTCCCAATCCTCCTGAGCATCTTCCACAAACCACTGACGAAACAAGGTTTCTGCCATAGATTCAAGGGTTTTGTTTTGGCGGTGTAGCAGGTCGATTTTATCGTCGAAACTACTAAGGATATCTGCGATGGCTTTTTGTTCTTCGATTGGTGGCAATCTAATCGGCAATAATTTAAGAACTGATTGATTGAGTGATGGCATCGTCGCACCAGTTGAATTTTGGATCATCCATTCTCTATAAGATTTACTTCCAAATTGGTACGAGATAAATATAGAATTAATTCTGCTATTGAATCGCAAACGAATACAGTCACTTCCTTGCAACCATCCATCTTCATCCTTTCGAATTCTAGCTCGACGCTCAACAGCCCCCTTTCGGCCAAAAATAATATCCCCTTCCTTTACTTTATATCGCGAAAGACGTGTAACAATATTTTGCTCCACATAAACGAATTTATTATGGATAAGCCTATTTTCTCCAATATCTTGAACAGCAATTACTGGCGTTCCCACATCTGAGTACTCAGAGGCCTTGAGCATAGTGCCAAAAGGTCCTGTTTGAAGATCAGCAATGCCGTCATCAATTAACTTTCCTAAAGTAAATTCACGCCACTCACTCATCCCGCCCCTCCACTTTTTTCACCAACACATAATAGGTGCTGCGCCCTTGCCCGTGGCGTTCGATCAGGCTTTTGTCCAGAAGATCGTTAAACAGTGCTTTGGCTCTGGTGTCCTTAATGTTTAACAGAGTCAGGGCTTGCTTCCGATCTATTTTAGGATGATCCAGCAGGTACAGGAGTATGGCGGTTTCATCTGGATGCAGGGTATCGCAATCGGTCGTAATCGGTCGCAATCGGTCGCAATCGGTCGTAATCGTCCGGTTTTGGACGTTTTCGGGGGTTTTTATATCGGATTCGGTCGCGGCTGCATCGGCTTCAGCCAGTTCCGGGCGGTAGAATTCCACATCCACAAAGTCGCCGGCTTCCCGAACCTGCGGTTCTTTCAGGCCCTGTTGCAGGCAGGTGTTTTTGATGCGCTGCAAGCCGCTGCCCCATTGTTCAATGTAGCCCAGTTCCTTGAAGACGCGGGCGATGGTGCGGTTGCGGATTTCGGAGCGGCCTTCGCCCAGGGTTGTATGGGTAATGCCGCTGGGAAAGCCGCCGGGGGAGACGATATTGACGATGTCGTCGTAAATACCGACTTTAATATCCCGCCCCCGGTTGGTGTAGTCGCGGTGGACAAAGGCATTGATCAGGGCTTCGCGCAGGGCGGCTGTGGGGATTTCGTAGGTATCGGTACGCTGTAGCCCTTTGATTTCGCCGCGCAAGTGGATGTGGTTTTTGATAAAGGCTTCGGTTTGCTCAAGCTGGCTGAACAGGTCGCCGGTGTATTCCTTACGGTCGATAAATACGCTCATATCCGTGCCTTTGAAGCGGGCGCATTGGGTGATCACATGCTCATATCGGCCGAGCAGGATCATCAGGCCGTGGGTAGGGTAAAGCCGGCCTTGCTCTTCGTGTACCAGTTTGAGGTTTTGCAGTTTTTCCGGATTCAGGTGCTTGCCTTGAGCGGAAAAACGCTGTTCCAACGGTGTGAGGTCTAGCTCGTCCAGCACCTGCTCGTAACCGGTTTCCTCATCAAAGCTTTGGTTGCGCTTTTGCCGTTCCAGCTCAAGGATGTATTCACGGTCCGCCGGGCGATTGGTGGCGCCGATGCGCAGGTAGGTGCCGCTGACTTTGCCTTCGTGTTTGAGGAAGTAGGGCAGGAGGTTGCCGCGAAACACCTCGACGACCAGTACCAGTTTGCCGCCCAGGTTGGCGGTGTAGATGTCCGGCAGGATGGTGGGGTGGCAGCCATCGGCTATCAGCGATACGATCTGATCCTGCAAGGTGAAAATATCGTCTTCGGCAATGCCGACAACCTGCCGGTCATCATCCACCCCGATAATCAGTTTACCGCCGCCGGTATTGGCAAAGGCAATAACCGTTTTTGCGATCTGGTCGCGCCTGGGCAGTTGCTGTTTCAGCTCCAGGGTTTTGCTTTCGCCCTGTTGTATTTGCTCCCACAAGGTCATGGCAGTTTGATCCTCGCCAGACTCTTGGCAATGGCTTTATTTAATTTTGCTTCTTCTTTTAATTGCGCTTCAAACTCTGCCTTTAACGCTGCAAACCGCTCGGCGAAATTGAAATCGTCTTCCTCCTCCGGCAGGCCGACGTAACGGCCGGGCGTGAGTACATAATCCAGTTCCGCAACACGTTCTAAAGATACCGAGGCGCAGAATCCTTTTACATCTTCATATTCACCTTCACCGGTTCGCCAATTGTGGTAGACACCAGCGATTTTGTTTATGTCATCGTGAGAAAGTTCCCGCGTACGGCGATTGATCAGGTGGCCGAGGTTGCGGGCGTCGATAAATAAAATTTCACTTTTGCGCGGATGGCCGCTGCTTTTTGATGAAGAGCCGCGTGCGCGATTCATAAACCAGAGCGCGGCGGGAATCTGGGTGTTTAAAAATAATTTGGCGGGCAGGTTGACGATACAGTCGATAAGGTTGCCTTCGGCAATCAATGCTTTGCGAATCTCACCTTCACCGCTGGTCTTACTGGTCAGTGCACCTTTGGCGAGCACCACACCGGCTTTACCTTTGGGAGCCAGGTGGTAAATAAAATGTTGCAGCCAGGCGAAGTTGGCATTGCCGAGCGGGGGCGGCGGGCCGTATTTCCAGCGGCCGTCGGTGCGCAGCAGTTCGCCGCTCCAGTCGCTGACATTGAACGGTGGGTTGGCAATGATGTAATCGGCTTTTACATCTTTGTGGGCATCGTTTAAAAATGAGCCTTCGTTGTTCCATTTCACCTGTGAGGCGTCGATGCCGCGGATGGCAAGGTTCATCTTGGCGAGACGCCAGGTGGTCTGGTTGCTTTCCTGCCCGTAGATGGAAATATCGTTGACGCGGCCCTGGTGCTCCTCCACAAATTTTTCCGATTGCACAAACATACCGCCGGAACCGCAGCAGGGGTCGAACACGCGGCCTTTGTAGGGTTCGAGCATGGCGACCAGCAATTCCACGATGGAGCGCGGCGTATAGAATTGACCACCCTGTTTGCCTTCGGCCAGCGCGAATTCACCGAGAAAATATTCGAATACATGACCGAGCACATCGGCACTGCGCGCCTTGGCATCGCCGAGGGCGATATTGCTTACCAAATCAATCAGACCGCCGAGACTGGTGGGGTCGAGGTTCTGGCGGGCGTAAACTTTAGGCAGTACACCTTTGAGCGATGGGTTTTCTTTTTCAATGGCATCCATGGCTGCATCCACATGCAGGCCTATATCCGGTTGTTTGGCTTTACCCAGTAAAAATGACCAGCGCGCTTTGCGCGGTACAAAGAAAATATTCTCAGCTTTGTATTCGTCTTTATCTTCCGGGTCGGCGCCGACGTAGTCGCCCTTGCCTTTTTTTAGTTTTATATGCAGCTCTTCGAAAGAGTCTGAAATGTATTTAAGGAAAATAAGACCGAGCACCACATGCTTATATTCCGCAGCATCAATGTTTTTGCGCAGCTTATCAGCCGCTTTCCAGAGTTGTTTTTCCAGCGGTTCGGTTTTGGTAGGCTTTTCAGTTTTGATTCGCGCCATCAGTAGAACGCTCTTTTTATATTGCAGAGTTCAAGGATAATAATAGGCATATCAATAAAAAAGCCATCCCGTTGGCATGGGATGGCTGTATGCCGATCAGATCTTATTGCTTCACACAGTCCACAAAATAATCCTTCTTGCCATCGACTTCGCGCTTTACCAAGCCGTGGACATCGGTTTCGAAGCCGGGGAATTTTTCGTTGAAATCGCGCGCGAATTTCAGGTAGTCCACAATGGTTTTGTTAAAGCGCTCGCCGGGAATCAGCAGTGGAATACCGGGCGGGTAGGGCGTTAACAAAATGGAGGTGATACGACCTTCCAGTTCATTGATAGGCACCCGCTCGATTTCACGGTGCGCCATTTTGGCAAAGGCATCCGAGGGTTTCATGGCGGGCTGCATATCCGACAGGTACATTTCGGTGGTCAGGCGCGCAACGTCGTAAGCCTTGTAAAAGTCGTGGATTTGCTGGCACAGGTCGCGCAGGCCGATACGCTCGTAGCGCGGGTTGGCTTGCGCAAATTCAGGCATGATGCGCCACATGGGCTGGTTTTTGTCGTAGTCGTCTTTGAATTGTTGCAGCGCCGCCACCAGGGTATTCCAGCGGCCTTTGGTGATACCGATGGTGAACATGATGAAGAAGGAGTAGAGGCCGCACTTCTCGATAATAACGCCATTCTCCGCCAGGTATTTGGTCACGATAGATGCGGGAATACCGGTTTCGCTGAACTCACCGGTCACCGAAAGGCCGGGGTTCACAATGGTGGCTTTAATCGGATCGAGCATGTTAAAGCCCGGCGCCAGTTTGCCAAAGCCGTGCCAATTATCATCGCTGCGCAACATCCAGTCGTCGCGCTCACCTATGCCTTCGCCGGCAAACTCGTCGGGACCCCACACCTGGAACCACCAATCCTGGCCCCACTCCTGATCCACTTTTTTCATGGCGCGACGGAAATCGAGCGCTTCAAAAATCGATTCTTCGACCAGTGCACGCCCCCCGGGCGCTTCCATCATCGCCGCCGCCACATCGCAGGAGGCAATGATGGAATATTGCGGCGAGGTGGAGGTGTGCATCAGGTAGGCTTCGTTAAACGCATCCTGATCCAGCTTCACCTTCTCGGATTCACGCACCAGGATTTGCGACGCCTGGGAAATACCGGCGAGCAGTTTGTGTGTGGATTGAGTGGAGAAAATCAATGACTCTTTGGCGCGCGGGCGACTTTTGCCAATCGCGTGCATATCTTTGTAGAAAGGATGGAAAGCGGCGTGGGGCAACCAGGCTTCATCAAAGTGCAGAGTATCAATTTTGCCATCGAGCAATTCTTTCAATTTTTCCACGTTGTAAATCACCCCATCGTAGGTGGATTGGGTGATGGTGAGGATACGTGGCTTTTTGTTTTTGGCTTCGCGCGCAAAGGGGTTGGCAGCAATTTTTCGCTCGATGCTTTCCATGGTGAATTCTTCGAGCGGAATAGGGCCGATAATACCCAGGTGGTTGCGCGTCGGCATCAGGAATACCGGAATAGCGCCGCACATAATGATCGAGTGCAAAATAGATTTATGGCAATTGCGGTCTACCACCACAATATCGCCTGGCGCTACCGTGGAGTGCCATACCATTTTGTTGGAGGTAGAGGTGCCATTGGTTACAAAGTAGCAATGATCCGCGTTAAAAATACGCGCCGCATTGCGCTCGGACGCCGCCACCGGGCCGGTGTGGTCAAGCAACTGGCCCAATTCCTCCACCGCGTTGCACACGTCAGCGCGCAGCATGTTTTCGCCAAAGAACTGGTGGAACATTTGGCCGATAGGCGATTTCAAAAAGGCCACGCCGCCGGAGTGACCGGGGCAGTGCCAGGAATAGGAGCCGTCCTGCGCGTAGTGCATGAGCGCGCGGAAAAACGGTGGGGCCAAGCCATCCAGGTAGGATTTGGCTTCGCGGATAATATGGCGCGCCACAAATTCGGGCGTGTCCTCAAACATGTGAATAAAGCCGTGCAATTCACGCAGGATATCGTTGGGAATATGGCGCGAGGTGCGGGTTTCACCGTAGAGGTAGATAGGGATATCAGCGTTCTTGTGGCGAATCTCTTCCACAAAGGCACGCAGGGCTTTGAGCGCGTTATCGGTTTCCTCTTGCGAGCCGGTACCGAATTCTTCGTCGTCGATGGACAGGATAAAGGCTGAGGCGCGCGACTGCTGCTGGGCAAACTGCGCCAGATCACCGTAGCTGGTCATGCCAACTACCTCCCAGCTTTCATTCTGGATGGCTTCCGCCAGAGCGCGGATACCTAAACCCGAGGTATTCTCGGAGCGAAAGTCTTCGTCGATGATGACGATGGGAAAGCGAAATTTCATGGGGTCTCCATAGGGTATAAAAGCTGGAGTTTCACTTGCTGGCGCGGCCGCCCCTGGGTGGTGTTTATGTCGCACGCGATGTGCCGACGCTTGTGCGATCCGAGTGCCAGTCAGCCGTGTATCCACCGGTAATCCATCTACCGGTCATCAAGGAGACTGGCAAATCGCAGGAAGGTTGCGTGGCGAGCCACCGGGCCGGACCACTGGAGCAGTGTGACCGAGAAAACCCGACGGGTCTGGATAGCCATTTGGCCCTGCATCCGCTACGACCTGCAACGAATCAACCGACGCAGCGGAATGCGCGCAAGATTGTAATCCACTTGGGCGGATTCAAACACCCGTTTATGACAATTTAACCCCGGGCAAACGCAGGCTTGTCCCGGAGCCAATCCGGGCAGTATGGTTCATTCGTCACCGGCCATTGGCGGCGGATTTAACCGGGCATCCTCTTCCACCAGGCGCAAAGCGTCAGGTAGCAGCTGGCTGATCTGTACCTGCTGTTCCGGGGTTGGCAGTGCATAGCCGCGCCACCAGCCATCCTGCCAGTAGGGCCAGCCATAGCCCCAGCGAAACCCCGTGGGCCAGTAGGCAGCTCCCCCTATACGGACATTCCAGTACACATGGCTGGCAACCAGGGCAGAGTGGGCATCGCGCAGGCAGGATTTCAGTGCCTGATCAGCTGCCAGTCGCTGCGTTTGGCTACCGCCCTGCCAATAAGCCAGGTCATGTGCTACGCAACAATGCCGCCAGAGATTGGGGCGCCCAGGCGGCCCCTCGGGCCAGAAGGTGCAACCATCGGTGGTAAAGGGTTTGAGTTCATCCGCAACGCCATGCACTGCCAGACCGGCCAATAGCAGGCTTGCGATATACACCGGCAAACGCATAAGCGCCAACTCCACAGGTTATGATGCAAGAGGGTGTGGGATCAGGGAGGGCATTGTACAATGCCGACCCGGTTACAGACCCCAGGCAGCGGCGGATACCTTCATGAGCGAGAAAAAAACCACCCATTTCGGCTTCCAGCAAGTGCCGGTTGAGGAAAAAGCCCAGCGCGTCGCCGAGGTTTTCCACTCGGTCGCCGCTAAATACGACCTGATGAACGACCTGATGTCCGGTGGTATCCACCGCTTATGGAAACGCTTCACCATCGAAGCCTCCGGTGTGCGCACCGGCCATAAGGTATTGGATATTGCCGGCGGCACCGGTGACCTGAGCTATCAATTTGCCAGGCTGGTGGGCAGCAGTGGCCAGGTGATACTGGCGGATATCAATGCCTCCATGCTCGGGGTGGGACGCGACCGCCTGATCGACCGCGGCATTGCCGGTAACATCGCCTTCACCCAATGCGACGCCCAATACCTGCCCTTCCCCGATAACACCTTTGACTGCATCACCATTGCCTTCGGCCTGCGCAATGTCACCGATAAAGACCTGGCACTGCGCGCCATGCAGCGCGTGCTCAAGCCCGGTGGCCGGCTGCTGGTGCTGGAGTTTTCCAAGCCGCACAATGAATTGCTGAGCAAGGCCTACGATACCTATTCCTTCCGGATACTGCCGTTCATGGGCAAGCTGGTAACCAATGACGCCGACTCCTACCGCTATTTGGCTGAGTCCATCCGTATGCACCCCGACCAGCAAACCCTCAAGGGCATGATGGACGACGCCGGGTTTGTGAATACCGAATTCCACAACATGACCGGCGGCATAGTCGCCCTGCACAAGGGCATTAAACCCTGATGGCCAACCTGCTCACCACCGCGGCCCTCGCCAGCGCCGAGCGCCTGGTCAATGGTGCACTCCATTACGATCCGGCCACCCGCCTCGGCCTGCAACGCCTGGCAGGGCAGGTGCTGGCGGTGGAAATCACCTTACCGGCCATCACCCTGTACCTGTTACCTGATAGCGAAGGCCTGCGCCTGATGGGCCATTGGGAAGGCGAGGTGGACACCCGGCTCCAGGGGTCGCTGCCGGCACTGGTACAGATCGCCAGCGCCGATACCCATAGCCTCAAGGACTCCGGTGTTGAAGTGATGGGCAGAACCTCACTGCTGGCAGACTGGCAGGCCCTGGTGCGCAACCTGGACATCGACTGGGAAGAGCTGCTCACCCAACTGCTGGGCGATATTGTCGGACACCAGGCAGCCCAGGTGATCCGCAGCCAATTGCATTGGGTCGGGGAGCGCGCCAGCAGTGGCCGGCGCATGGCCAGTGAGTTCCTTACCGAAGAATTAAAAACCCTGCCCGGCAAAGCAGAACTGAAAGATTTTTACCAGCAGGTCGATGACTTGCGCCTGGCAGTGGATCGCGCGGCAGCGCGGGTAGAGCAGCTATTAAAAGAGAAACAACGTCCGTGATTGCCTTTTTGCGCCTGTTAAAAATCCTGCGGGTATTTGCCCGCTATCGCCTGGACCAATTACTGCCGGCGAATTTACCCCTCGCCGCGACATTGCTGTTATTGCCCTTCAAGCTATTTCCACAACCGCGCCTGTCGCGCGGTGAGCGCCTGCGCCGCGCCTGTGAGGATTTGGGTCCGATCTTCGTCAAATTTGGCCAGTTGTTATCCACGCGCCCGGATTTGGTTCCCGCCGACATAGTGCTTGAACTCAACCATCTGCAAGACAATGTCACGCCTTTTTCCAAGGGCGAATTCCAGCGTATTGTCGAGTCATCGCTGGGGGCAAGCGTTGCAGAGGTATTTGCCAGCTTTAATATCGAGCCATTGGCATCGGCGTCGGTTGCGCAAGTGCATACCGCGGTTTTAAAGGATGGGCGCGAAGTCGTGATCAAAGTGATCCGTCCCGGTATCGACAAGGTGATTGCCCAGGACATAGCACTGCTGCTGCGCGTAGCGCGCTGGGTGGAAAACAATACCCTGGATGGCAAGCGCCTGCACCCGGTGGAAATTGTCGAAGACTACCGTACCACCATCTTCGACGAACTGGATTTGCAGCGCGAAGCGGCTAACGGTTCGCAGCT